>CBESWV010000028.1:0-23999 GCA_965533305.1 uncultured bacterium
GACGGCGGAGTGAGAAGTCGACGATGCGCATACCTACCCCCAACGATCAGCTCGACAGGATCGGGTGAAAACCCTTAAATAGTTGGTTTGATTATGAATTATGAGTTATGAATTATGAATGACCATCGCAGATGCTCACCGAAGCCGTGCGATGTCGCGACGTTGTGGACGGTGTGACGTAGCGATGGTGCGATGCTGCGATGCTGCGATGAAATTCATAATTCATAATTAAGAATTCATAATTGACGGTCAGAGAACCTTGATCTTCTGTCCGTCGTCGAGCCCGCCCTGTCCGGCGGTGACGACCGCGTCGCCTTCGGCGACTCCGGTGAGCACCTCGACGAGCTCGCCCTCCTCGATACCGAGGGTGACGGGCCTCTTCACCGCTACATTGTCCTCGGTTATAAAGACGTGGGCGGTGCGGAGTTCGCGGATCACCGACTCGCGGGGCAGCAGTAACGCGCCTGCGTGCCTTTCGCGCACGATGTCGATGGCTACGAAGGCTCCCGGGCGGACGCCTGCGGGTGCGTTGACGGCCTCAACGGTGACCTTGACGGTGCCGGTGGCGGTGTCGACCACGGGTGCGATCTGACGGATGCGGCCGGTGAAGCTGAGCTCGGTTCCGGCTGCCGGGGTGATCCGCACCTCGCGACCTTCCTCGAGCTCGTAGACATCGCGTTCTGGGAGATAGATGCGAGCCACAAGAGGATCATAATCGGCCACTGTGAAGAGTTCGTCGCCCGGCCGGAGATGCTGACCGAGGGTGATGAAGCGTTCGGTGATGCGGGAGGTGAACGGAGCCCGGATGACGGTCTTGGCCAGCCGCCATTCGGCTTCGGCAACCTCCTGCATGGCAATCTCATGGTCCATCTTGAGCTTGTCGAAGGCCTCGGACGAGATCAGACCCTGCTCGAAGCTGTCCTGGGCCCTGAGGAGGGCGGCGCTGGTGTTGGAGGACTTGAGCTCAACCTTGGATTTGGCGATTCTCGCCTCGTCTTGGACCAGGACAGCGAGCACCTGGCCCTTTTTCACCAGATCGCCCTCTTCAACATTGAGGCGCTCGACCCGTCCCTCGGCTTCGGAGAGCACCTTGACCTGATCCTCGGCCACGAGGTTGGCGGTGGCGGAGATATATGAGGCGATGTCTCCGGCCATGATCTCGGCGACTTCGACGGGAACGGGGATCTCTTCATCCTCTTCCGTGTCGGTCTCTTCATTCGGATCGGCATCGTTTTCGGCGCCTTCGACGGCCTCGGTCGAGGACTGTTCTGTCGCCTCGCTCTCGGTCGCGTCGTCGATGGTCTGGGCGTTGACCCAGAGTACTGTACCGGCCACGATGGCGATGAGCGCCACCAGGCTGATGATGCGGAAACGATTTTTGGCTTTCTCGGTCATGGTGCCTCCCGTGCTCACTTGACTAAACGCAGCGGAGTCAAATTGGTTAACGGGAGGGGAGAAAAATGGTTCTGATTGTTTTACATCTCGGAGTGAGGAAGTCAGAAGGTGGGGGAGTTCGGGTTGAGGAGTTGCGGTGAACAGCGAGCGAAGCGAGTGCTGACTTTCTAACCTCCTCACTTCCAAACCTCCTTAGCCTCGTGTTGACCGAACTCCATCGATGTGACAACGTGCGCCATCGTGAGCATCTGGAGGACTCCTTGGATCACGCTGCACTCGTGGACGCCCTTTCCCAGCCGTCATTCTACGATCCCCCGGTTGACGAGGTCCGGTTCCTCCAGACCCACATCTCATCGGTCTTTCTGACCGGCGAGATCGTCTACAAGCTCAAAAAGCCGGTCAACTTCGGGTTCCTCGATTTTTCCACCGTCGAGCTGCGAGAGAAGAATTGCCGCGCCGAGGTCGCGCTCAACCGGCGGCTGGCGCCGTCGGTCTATATCGACGCCGTTCCCATCACTCTTGACGGAGATCGGGCGGTGCTCAACGGCGATGGCGAGGTGATCGACTGGGTTGTCGTCATGCGCGAACTCGACGGAGACCTGCTCGGAACCGAGGTTCTCGAGCGTGGCGAACTCTCTGGAGCCCACATGGACGCCCTCGTGGACGTGCTCGTGCCCTTTTATCAGATGGCAGCCACCGGTGAGGGGATCGACGAATTCGGCACGGTCGAGGCGGTCAAATTCAACACCGACGAAAATTTTTCCCAGACCGAGGCCTTTGTCGGCAAAATGATATCGAGGGAACGGTTCGAGCATATTCGAACCTGGACCAGTGACTTCTACGAACGGCAGGCAGGGCTCTTTGAGCGCCGGGTTTCCCAGGGCCGCATCCGAGAAAGCCACGGCGATCTCCACCTCCGCAATATCTTCTTCGAAGCAACACCTGTGATCTTCGATTGCATCGAGTTCAACGAACGTTTCCGTTGTGGCGATGTCGCCGTGGATGTCGCCTTCATGGCGATGGATCTCGATTTCAATGGGCGCCAGGATCTTTCCAAGCACTTCATCGACAGCTATGTGAAGGCCTCAGGTGACACCGAGTTGCTCGAGATTCTCGATTTCTACAAGTGCTATCGCGCCTATGTTCGCGGCAAGATCGCATGCTTCACATCGTCGGATCCGGCGCTCGACGACACCGCCAAACGCGCGCAGCGAAACCTGGCGCGGCGCTATTTCGGTCTCGCCTACGAGTACGCAGGCGGATCCAAACGACCGTCGCTGGTCGTGCTCTACGGCCTAATGGGAACCGGCAAGACCTCGGTCGCACGCTATCTTCGCGAGACTTGCGGCTGGCACGTGCTTTCCACCGATGCGGTGCGCAAGCAGATCTCGGGCGTTGGAGAGAACACCAGGGTCTATGTCCCCTACAACGAGGGGCTCTACTCGCCCGAAATGAACGCCAGGACCTACGCCGAGGTCTGTGAGCGGGCCGAGAATCTGCTGCACGGTGGTTTCCCGGTGATTGTGGACGGCGCCTTCAAACGGCAATCGGAGCGCGAGCCTGTGATCGAGGCTGCTAGGCGAACCCGAGCGCGGCTGGTCTTTCTTCAGACAACATGCGGCGCCGACGAACAGCACGAGCGCCTCGAAGGACGTCAACAGCACGACACCAGATCCGACGGCCGGGTGGAGCTCATGGAACAACAGCGCGGCGATTTCGAGCCCGCCAATCTCGGCGCCGAGTGCTATTTCCACACCATCGACACCAGCGGCCCCAAGGCCGAGACCCAAGCCAAGGTCGAAGCGTTGTTGAAGAAAGAATCGGTACGCTGAGGTGAGTTGTTAGTTTTAAGTTCTTAGTTTTGAGTTTCATCGCAACCAGTACGGTCGAGGGGATGATCCGAAACTAAAAACTAAAAACTAAAAACTAAGAACTGGAATGCCAGGCTTCCTTCAGCGTGCGATCAGTGTCTTCTCACCGGTTGATCCGGCTCACGGCCCCACCGGGAGGCCGGCCACCGAGCGCTGGACCTCGGCCCAGTCATCGAGGAAGTTGTAGACAGAGGTCTCGGCGGCGAGCTCGGCGGTCAGTGCGTTGTTCTGGGCGTCGAGCAGATCGAGAATCGAGGCGGCTCCGCGGGCGTAGGAATCGCGAACGAGATCGAGGGTGCGGACTGATGCATCTGCAGCCTGGCGCCTCAGCGAGATCGTGGACCAGGAGGCGGTGGCCGCGTCGAGGGAAGAGAGGGTGCGCTGAGAGAGCTTTTCTTCGGCGTTTCGGTGATCGGTCTGGAGGGCGAAGAGCTCTTCTCTGGCCTTGATCCTGCGCGCCTTGTTGGCGCCGCCGGTGACGACCGGCAGGCCGGCCTGGACCGCGACCTTCCAACTGGTGTCGTCGAACTCGGGGATGAGATCGGCGAGGTCGCCGAGATCGATGCCGCCGGAGGTGTCCTTGGCGAGGATGTGGCTGACATCGGCGCTGGCGGCCACGGTCGGAGCGTAGGAGACACGCTTGGCGGCCTTGAAGCCGCGTTCCTGCGCCGCGATGGCGGCGTCCAGGGCAGCGAGCTCGGGCGAGCGATCCAGGCCGTCCTCGACGAGGGTCGTGCTGAGGCGGTCGTACCCGTCGGGGGTGGCGAGGAGGGCTGCGTCTAACGCTCCACCGAGGATTTCGAGGGCCGCCGCGGTCTCCGGATCCTTGGGGCTCCAACGAGTGGTCAGGGGTTCGTCGAGGAGGCGGCTGAGCTGGCGTTCGCTCAGACTGCTGGTGGCGATGGCGTCGAGCAGGCCGGCGCGGGCCGTGGCCAACTCGGCATCCCAGCGATACACCTCGGCGGCGCCGGCCGCACCCACCGATCGCCGAAGTCTGGCGAGTTCGCGATTGGTCCGGGTGAGCTCCACCTGTTGCTGCCGGATGCGGACCAGCGCGTCCGTACGCATGACATTCATGTAGGCGGAGACGGCATCACGAGCGATATCGAGCCGCAGACCGTCGAGGTCGAGCTCGCGGACCCGCTGGAGATCCTTCTGGATCGAGATATTGGCCGAGGCGGCGTCGGAGTAGATGAGCTGGGTCAAGGTGAGGGATCCAGCGGCGTACATGGGGTAGCTCCCGAGGGCCGCCATGGCGTGGTTCTCATCGATGACCGCCCCGCCGAGACCGAGGTCGATTTGGGGTCGGTAGTTCGACTTGGCCTTGCGGATGTCCTCGGCGCCGGCGGCGACGCGACGATCCTGCACCGCGAGGTCGAGGTTGGCCGTGACCGCCTGACGGATGGCGCTGGCGAGATCGATGGGTCGATCGCGGCGAGAGCCCTCATCGTTGACGAGACGCGCTCGGGTGAGAAGCTCCCAGGTCGGGGAGAAGCCTAGCTTTCGGGCGGTGGCCATGTTGAGGGTCAGCTGCCCCCCGAGATCAATGCCGGCCGGTTTCTGATTGCCCCTTCCCTCGATCAGATCGAGGACTTCGAGGGCCGTGCCGCGGGCCAAGGCGGCCATGGTGGCTCTGGTGTTCAGACCGCCGAGGATGCCGAGATCGACCTCGGTCTCGCCGAGGAGACTGAAGGTCGGCAGTCCCTGTTCGGCGAGCGCGGTGGCGAGAGAACTGAACTCGCTCTCGTCGAGCTGAAAGAGGGGCATGAGATAGACCGCGTCGGTGCCGGGCGGGAGTAGCTCGGCAACGTCGCTGTTCTCGAACCCCATGGGGACAAATACCACCTCCACACCGGCGGGCACGAAGGTGCTCGCGAACTGGCCCCGGGCGCAGTTGGACGCCCACATGGGGTCCATGAGCACGGCGAGGTTCTCAAACGGAATGATCTCGTGGAAGGCCTCCATGTCCCGGGCGATGATTCGGTCCAGGTCCAGGGGACGGGAGCTGACGCTTGGCAGCTGTGAGCAGCTCACGGCGCAGTCGCCGAAGGAGAAGGGCACCACCACCGATTTGTCGATCGCTGAACGACTGCAGACGTCGGCCGAGACCCCGACTCCGGTGGCCAGGATGACATCGATGTCGGCGCGATCCAGAAGCTCTCCCATTGCCGCGGCGGTTGTCTCCGGCTGCCAGCCGCCGTTGACGGTGGCGTCGGTGGGAAACTCGACGCGATAGCTCCCGGCGGCGACGCCCTCGATCTCGTGCTTAAAGAGATCGATGAAGCTCTCGTCGCGCAGGACGGGTCCGTCGGTGATGACGCCGACCCGGATGAGTGGCAGTTCGTTGTCGGCGGCTGGGGCACTCAACGCGGCGGCGAGGATTGCCGCAAGGCCGATGATGATGGAGACTTTCCTGGTCATGACAAACGCTCCCTTTCGGGCGAGTGGACGCGGTAGAAAACGGCGTAGAGCACCGGCACCACCACCAGGGTGAGCACGGTGGCGAAGGTCAGGCCGGCCATGATGGTCACGGCCATGCCGCGCCAAAAAACGTCGAAGACCAACGGCGTCATACCGAGGACGGTGGTGAATGCGGCCATGGCCACCGGCCGTAGACGGCTGACGCCGGCGTCGAGGACCGCCTCGAAGGGGGTGAGGCCGGCCTCGAGATTGAGATCGATCTGGTCGAGCAGCACCACCGAGTTCTTGATGAGCATGCCCGACAGGCTCAGGAATCCGAGCAGGGCGACAAAGCCGAAGGGCTGACCGGTGAAGAGCAGTCCGGCGGTGACGCCGATGATGGCCAGGGGCACGGTCATGAAGACGATGAGCGGCTGGCGGATGGTGTTGAACAGCGCCACCACGATGAGAATCATGAGCGAGAAGAAGAGGGGGACACTGGCCATGAGCATCCGGTTGGCGTCGCCCGAGCTCTCGTACTCGCCGCCCCACTCGAGCTCATAACCCGGGGGGAGCGCGATGGCCTCGATCTGGGGACGTAGCCGCTCGAAGACCGGGTTTGCCACGCCGTGTCGCGGGTCCGCCTGGACGGTGATAGTCCGGCGGCGGTCGTAGCGGCGGATGATGGGATCCTCCCACTCGGTCTCCATCCCGGTGGTGACCTGGGCGATCGGCACCGCCCGGCCGGTGGAGGAGGACCACACCTGGGCGTTGCCGAGTTGACCCACCGTGGACCGCTCCCCCTCGGGCAGCTGGAAAATGATGGGAAGCAGGGTGTCGCCCTCGCGATAGAGGCCGACCACGATGCCGGAGGTGACGGCCTGGAGGCTCGAGGCGAGGTCGTTGCGGCTGACGCCCGCCTGGCGGGCCTCGGCTTCGGCGAAGACCGGCCGGATCACGGGCACCCGTTGCCGCCAATCGTCGCGGATGTCCTTGGTATTCTCGTCGGCGGAGATGATCGCCTTGGCCTCGCCGGCGAGCTCACGCAGAACCTCGGGATCGTCGCCTTTGAAGCGGGCCGCGATCTTGGCGCCACTGCCGGTACCGAAGACAAAGCGTTGAATCTGGTATTCGGCGTTGGGGAAGTGCCCGGCCATGAACAGGGCACTCGCTTCCCGGAGTTCGTCGATACGTCCTGGGTCGTCCACTTCGATCAGCAGCTGAGCGTAGGCGGAACTCGGCATTTCCGGTACGTAGGTGAGCATGAAGCGGGAGCCGCCGCGGCCGATGAAGGCGGTAACGGACTCCACGCCTTCCTGCTCGAGGAGCCAGTCGGTGGCCGCTCGGACCTCGGCTTCGGTGTTCCGGATGTGGGTCCCTTCCGGTTTCCAGAAGTCGATGTAGAACTGGGGCTGGCCGGAGTTGGGGAAGAAGCTCTGCTTGACGAAGCCGAATCCGAAGACCGCCGAGAAGAGGAGGGCCGCCAGCACCGTCAGGGTGAGCCAGCGATGGTGGATGGCCCGCGCGAGAAAGGCCCGGTAGACGTGGAAGAACGGCCGGTCGTAGGGGTCCGTTTGGCCGTTTCCGGTGGAGGATTCGAGGAACATGATCCCGAGCAGAGGGGTCACGGTCACCGCCAGCACCCAGCTCAGGAGCAGGGACGAGGCCACCACCAGAAACAGCGAGGAGAGGAACTCGCCCGAGGCGTCGTCCGAGACGCTGATGGAGGCGAAGGCGAGGATGGCGACAACGGTGGCGCCGAGCAGGGGCCACATGGTCTCTTTGACGCTCCGGCTTGCCGCTTCGAGGCGGTCCATGCCGCGTTGGAGCCGTACCAACAGTCCCTCGGTGACCACGATGGCGTTGTCGACCAGCATCCCGAGGGCGATGATCAGGGCTCCCAGCGAGATGCGTTGCAGACTGATGTCGGCCATGCTCATGTAGATGAAGGTGCCGAAGATGTCGAGCAGGAGGACGGCCCCGATGAGCAGGCCCGAGCGCAGACCCATGAAGAGCATGAGCAGGCCGATGACGATGACCAGGGCCTCGGCAAGATTGATGAGGAATCCGTTGACCGCGTCGGTCACCACCGCGGGCTGAAAGTAGATCGGGTTCAACGACATGCCGATGGGTTGCTGCGAATCCAGCTCGGCGAGGCGGTGCATGATGTTGGTCCCGGTGTCGACCACGTTGCCGCCCTCTACGGTGGCGACGCCGAGACCGATGGCGGGATGACCGTTGAAGAGCAGGAGATCCCGGGGCGGATCGAGATAGTCCCTGGTGATGGTCGCCACGTCATCGAGGCGGATCATGCTGTCGGAGCCCTGACCGCGAATGAGCACGCTGCCCATCTCGTCGAGACTGTCAAAGGCGCCGGTAGTGGCCACCCGGACGTTCTGCTCCTCGATGTGGAGGCGCCCGTCCGACACGACCGAGCCCTGATCCGAGAGGGTGGAGAGGGCCTGCCGCGGACTGAGCCCGAGCTGGGCCATCTTGGCGCGGGAGACCTCGACGTTGACCACCTCGGTTTGGACGCCCCACAGTTCGACGGCGCCGACGCCGTCCACCATCAGCAGCTCGCGGCGAAGGAGCTTGGCGTAGTCCTCGATCTCGGCAAGGCTGTAGCCGGGGCCGGTGATGGCGAAGAGGGAGCCGTAGACATCGCCCCAGTCGTCGTTGACGACCGAGGTTCCGGCGCCGGGCGGCAGCGATCGTTGGGTGTCGCCCACCTTGCGGCGGAGTTCGTCCCAGGCCTGCGGGATCTTGTCCTGGTCGGTGTGGGACCAGAGATCGACGATGATCAGGGAGAGGCCGGCTCGGGAAATCGATCTCACGTGCTCGACCTGACCCATGGTCTGGATGGCGGTTTCGAGCCGGTCGGTGACCTCGAGCTCGACCTCCTCGGGAGAGGCACCGGCGTAGGGTGTCTGGATGACGGCGGTGAAGATGGTGAATTCGGGATCTTCGAGCTGACCGAGACCGAAAAAGGAGAACAGACCTCCGACGGCGAGCGCCGCCGTCAGCACAAGGGTGACGGTTTTCTTCTGGATGGCGATTCCGGCGATATCCATGGTTTATTCCTTCTCGGTGTCGAGGGGACGAACCAGTTGGCCCTCGGTGGCGAAGTCGACACCGGCCGCGAGGATCCGGTCGCCGCTGGAGAGGCCGGAGGTGATCTCGATCCCCGAGTCGGTGAGGGCGCCGGTGGTGACGGTGACGGCTTCGATGGCCATGGTCTTGTCGTCGACCCGCCAGACGAAGGAGCCGCCGGTGGCGTTCGAGCCCACCGAGCCGAGGGGAGCGACCAGAAGCCCGGCGTTCTGGTCGCCGTTGCCGGTGATCCATTTCACCGAGGCAGTCATGCCGGGAAGAAGATCGGCCGACGGCCGACCCTCGAGCTCGAGGGTGACGGGGAAGGTCTGAGTCTGACGATCGGTCTCGGTGGCGAACTCCTTGACCAGCGCAGGGATTGCCTCGTTGTCAGGGAGCGCGTCGAAGAGGACCTCGATGCCGGCCGGGGCCTTTCGGGTGAGCTCGCCGACCTCGCGCTCGGGAACATGGATCAGGACCTCGAACCCGCCGGCGCCCTGGAACTGGACGATGGGCTTGCCGGCGGCAACGGTCTGATGCTCCTCCACGAGCCGGTCGGCGACGGTGCCGTCATAGGGCGCTTTGAGAGAGGTGTCGTCGAGAGAAAGCCGAGCCGCGCGGAGGGCCTGCGCGGTGGCCTCGACCTGGGCCGTGCTCACGTCGAGGGCCGCCCGGGCGTTGTCGAAGTCGGCCTTGGAGGCGTTGTCGTGCTCATACAGGCCTCGAACCCGCTGGTAGCCCTCGGTGGCCTGGACCTCCTGGGCGCGAGTGGCGGCGAGCTGGGCTGAGAGATTGGCGACCTGGACCTGGTAGTCGCGGGGATCGATGCGTGCCAGGATCTCGCCGGCTTTGACCTGCTGACCTTTGCTGACACGGATGTCCACCACCGGTCCGCCGACGCGGAAGGAGAGAGAGACCCGCTGCGCGGCCTGGACCCGGCCGGGGTAGGTGCGGGAACTCGCACCAGGGGTGCCGACAGTGACGATCTTGGCCGGGCGCGCCTCGTCGCCGGCGCCGGTGTCGGTGGGCGCCTGGGCCGCGCAGGCCCAGATCAGGCCGGCGATGACGGCGATGGCGATGATGGCGATGATGGTTCGTTTGGTGATCATGTCGAGCCTTTCGTGATCCGTGATCTGTGATCTGTGATCCGTAAGTCGTATGTCGTGAGTTGCGAGTCGCGAGTCGTGGTGGATTCTCAGTCCCCGTTGCGCAGGCCGCCGAGGAAGAGATCCATGAGGGTGGGGACCACCGCGTCGGCTCGATAGAACTCGCCGTTGAGCGCCATGCTTTCGATCATTCCGGTGAGGGAACCGACGAAGACCTCGGTGACCACCACCGGCGGGAGCTTTTTGAACCGGCCCTCCTCGATCCCCTCACGAATGATCTCCTCGATCACGCGGGCGGCCTTGCGCTTTCGTTCCAGTTTTCCACCGCACTTGTGCGCGAGCTGCCTTGTCGGCGAGAGCGCGATGATCAGGGCGCTGTCCTCGTAGACCGAGGTGAAGATCCACTCGGCGATCCGAGTCAACTTCAGATCGGGATCAAGATCGCTCGCGCTCACCTCTGCAATGGCCTCGAGCACGGGGTCAAAGGTACGCGTCTCGACGAAATCGATCACGGCGTCCTTGTCGTCGAAGTAGTTGTAAAGCGTTCCTCGAGACACACCGACCTCGGAGGCGATGCGTTCCATGGTCAGGCCGCCGAGCCCTTCTTTGCCAATGATCTTCATGGCGCAGGTGTAGACGTCGTCCTGCATGAGGGCGTCGAGGGCTGCCTTCTGCTTCTCTGAGTACCGTGCCATGAGGGTCTCCTTGATCGAGGCGTCAGTGTAGAAAACAAGTGTTTTTTATTCTGACGTGGCGTCAAGATAGATTACAGAACGTCTCCTGTCAATCCCCCGTGTTTGATTTTTTGGTGCTGTTCACGCCATCCCGCGTCCGCGTCCGTTTCCGAATCCCCGTCCGTGCCCGATACAGAGGCAGAGGCAGAATCAGCGGCCGGAACAGAGGCGACGCCGGGTTTCGGCGGTAAGAACCGGATCAGCTGGGAGCCCGAAACTAGGAACTGAGAACTGGGCTCTCAAGCCCCCCACAAACTACCGGTTCAGTATCAACAAGCGTTCCTCGGTGAGTTCGCGGTAGGTGTAGGCCGGGCCTTCGCGCCCGATCCCGGAGTCCTTGACCCCGCCATAGGGCATCGGATCGGTGCGCCAGGTGGGGACGTCTCCCTGGATGATGCCGCCGGCTTCGATTCGCCGCCACGCTTCCTGAATCTTGCCGACATCCGAGGTGAAGACTCCGGCCTGCAGACCGTAGCGTGAGTCGTTGACCATATTGAGAGCCTGGGCGAAGTCTTCGTACGGATCGAGGCAGGCCACCGGTCCGAAGACTTCGTCGGCGACCACTGGCTGGCCGGACGGCGCCTCTTCGATCAGCGTGGGGGTGATGACATTGCCTTCGCGGCTGCCGCCGGCGAGCAATCGGCCGCCCGCCGAGACCGCGCCATCGATCCAATCGGCCACGCGTCCGGCGTTGGCCTCGTCGATCAGCGGACCGCAGATGGTGTTTTTGTCACCGGGGTCGCCGAAAACGATCGCTTTGGTGGCCTCGGCCAGCTCGCGGCGCAGGGCGACATAGATATCTTCGTGCGCCAGGACCCGCTGGACCGAGATACAGGATTGGCCCGCGTAGCCGAAGGCGGCTCCGGCGATCTTTTTCGCCACCACGGCGAGGTCGCCGGCATCGGGCTCGACCACCACGGCTGCGTTGCCGCCAAGCTCGAGGGTGACCCGACGCTTCCAGGCGATCTCCTTGAGGTGCCAGCCGACATCCATGGACCCGGTGAAGGTGAGCGCCGCAAACCTCGGGTCCGTGGCGAGTTTCTCGGCATCGGAACCGCGTGAAGGCACGACGGCCAGGGCGCCTGCCGGCAACCCGGCATCGGCGAGCAGTTCGGCCAGCATGAGCGCCGGGCTTGGAGTCTGACTTGCCGGCTTGAGGACCACCGGACAGCCCGCGGCCACCGCCGGAGCGAGCTTGTGGGCCACCAGGTTGAGGGGAAAGTTGAATGGAGTGATGGCGAGGACGGGCCCCACTGGAACCCGCCGTACCAGGGCGAGCCGGCCATGTCCCGATGGGAAACCTGCGAGGTCACGTGCCTCGATCTCGGGGTGGCGCGCCACCGCGGCGGCCTCGGTTAGGGTGTCGGCGCAGCGGTCGGCCTCGATGAGGGCGAGTCGGATGGGTTTCCCGGCCTCCTCGGAGATGGCGGCCGCGAGTTCCTCGCGGTGCTCGATGACAAGGGCGGCGGTCCCCTCGAGAATCGCGGCGCGCTCCGACGGCGGGAGGTTCGCCATGGTATCGGCGGTGCGCCGGGCGGTCGAGGCGGCTCGTTCGAGGATCTCGGGGCCTCCACGGGCCACTCGTGCGACCTCGCGCCCATCAAAGGGGGAACGAACGGTCATGAGATCGTTCCCGTCATGCCATTGCCCGTTGAGGAAGAGCTGCATTTCGCGCATGGTGTGCCTCCGGACGGACATGGTAGCAGTGAGTGGGAGGTGAGGGCTTGAAGGTCAATTATGAATTTTGAATTTTGAATTTCGGGCAAGCCCGTACGGGCTTCATTCATCACTCATGATTCACCTCCTCACCCGCGACCACAGGGAGCGCTGACCTTCTAACTCCCTTTCCTTCTAACCCCTTGCGTGATATCCTTCTCCGATGCGTCCAGTTGCGCTCCTGACCGACTTCGGTCTCTCCGACCACTATGTCGGCGTCATCCACGCCGTGCTTGAGAAGTATGCGCCGGGGATTCCGCGAATCGACCTCGATCACCTCGTGCCTCCGGGCGATATCTGGGAGGCGTCTTTCCAGTTGCGTTGCGCCTGGCCGCACCTTCCCTCCGGGTGTGTGGTCATGGCGGTTGTCGACCCGGGTGTGGGGACCGATCGGAGGGCTCTCGCCATGGCGCTGGGCCGCCGATTCCTCGTGGTTCCGGACAACGGGCTCGCCGCGAGTCTCGGCCAGGCTACGGATGTCGTCCAGATCGATTGGCGAGTCATGGGTCTGGCCGAGCCCTCGACGACGTTTCACGGCCGTGATGTCTTTGCTCCGGCCGCCGCCTGGCTGGCCCGCGGCGAGGACATCGCCCATCTCGGAGAGGAAGTCGATCCCGGTCTGCTGGTTTCGTGCCCGCTGCCGGACCCCGAACCCCTGACATCGGGATACCAGGCAACGGTCATCTCGGTGGATCGATTCGGTAATCTTGCGACCAACCTCCCGGCCGGTTACGTCAACGATGAGGCGACGGCGTCGTGGTCATCAGAGGGTTCCGCGCGCCGGGTCCGCACCTACAGCGATGCCCACGACGGTGAGGTGGTCCTGCTCGAAGGATCCGCCGGGTACCTCGAGCTCGCCGTCAACGGCGGGTCAGCGGCCATGGCCACGGGGCTTCGACGCGAAGCCGCAGTCCGAATCATGCATGTCGACGATGGGGGCGAATGATGGCCTACGGTTGGGAAGGCGACAAAGTTCGGCTCGTGCCCCTGGACAAGCAGCGGCACATCGAGAATGCGCTGTCCTGGTTCAACGACCCCACGATTACGGCGTGGTTGGAGACCGGGGACTGGCCGTTGACCCGCGGCACCGAAGAGGAGTTCTTCCGCGCCGCTGAACGGCCCGACAAGGGCAGCGTTCAGTTTGCCGTCGAATCCCTCGATGGCGACCACGTTGGGTTTTCGAGTCTCCGGTCCATCGATTGGCAGAGCCGGGTGGCGGTTTCCGGGAGCGTCATCGGCCGTCACGATCTTTGGGGCGGGGGGCTCGGAACCGATTCGGCGAGGGTTCGGACCAAGTACGCATTCGAGGTGCTCGGTCTGCGGATGCTCATCGCCACCGTCATCGCTGACAACGGGCGTTCCATGGGGATGCTCCAAGCCATCGGCTATCGCGAGGTCGGACGCGTGCCGGGACGCTACTGGAAGCGCGGCGCGTGGCGTGATCAGGCGATTCTCATGCTCGAAAACCCCGCAGGGTAAACGCCGCCGAGGCGGTTGCGGTTGCGGTTGACGAGTCATCGTCTCCGGCCTTCTGGTCCGCCTTCGGCGACCCAGCGTCACACGAGCAGCGCGGTCGTTCGGTGGGAAATGGGGAGGGCTGCGACCACGCTGCTCGCGCACCGGCGGCCTCCCTCTGAGCCTCGTGAGCCAGACTTCATCGCCATTCCCGTGGAGTGCCCGGCATGGACATTGTGTGGAGGCGACGCGCCGCCGGGAATCCTTGCCGGCACAATGTCATGCCCCGCACGTCCCGCTGAGCGCGTTGCTCCCTCGTGTCCGAAGGCCGTGGCAGTGGCAGCGGCCGGATCCGTGGCTGCTGTCCCGGCCGCTGATACGATGGCGCGATGCACGACGACCCCACTCTCGCTGATATCCAAGCCGCGGCCGAGCGCATCGCGCCGTACATCCACCGCACCCCGGTGGCGACCTGTGCCTCCATCGACGACATCGCCGGCGTTTCGCTGTCTTTCAAGTGCGAGAACCTGCAGAAAGTAGGCGCATTCAAGGCGCGTGGCGCCACCAACGCGGTTTTCTCTCTCGATGACGAGGCGGCGGCCCGCGGGGTCTGCACCCACTCGTCGGGGAACCACGCCGCCGCATTGGCGCGGGCGGCGGGTCTTCGGGGCATCCCCGCCTACATCGTCATGCCGTCATCGGCGCCACCAGTTAAGAAGGCCGCGGTTGCGGGCTACGGGGCGCAGATTACCGAGTGCGAACCCACTCTCGAAGCGCGGGAATCGACCCTCGCAGGGGTCCAGAAACGAACCGGCGCGAAGTTTATCCACCCCTACGATGATCCTCGCGTCATCGCCGGTCAGGGCACCGTGGCGCTCGAACTCCTCGAGCAGGCGCCGGATCTCGAGGTGGTCATGCCGCCGGTGGGGGGAGGAGGTCTCGCCAGCGGGACCACCATTACGGTGTCCTCGCTGCGACCCGAGATCGAGGTCTGGGGCGCCGAACCCGCCCAAGCCGATGATGCCTATCGCTCTCTGCGTGACGGAAAGTTGTATCCATCGGTGAAGCCGACGACCATCGCCGACGGACTCTTGACATCCCTTTCGGATCGCACCTTCCGCATCCTCAGCACCGGTCTCGCGGGGATTCTCACCGTGGACGAAGCGACGATTATCCGAGCGATGCGATTGTTGTGGGAGCGAGCGAAGATTCTCGTCGAACCATCGGCTGCGGTCCCGCTTGCTGCGGTTCTCGCCAACCGAGATCGTTTCGAGGGCCGGAGGGTCGGACTGATCCTTTCCGGCGGCAACACCAACCTCGACAATCTGCCTTGGTGAGATCGGTTCACGATCCCGTCGGTTGATCCCTGGATCTTCCCTGGACAATCCCGAGGACTTTGACGAGCACGGATGCCACATTGCCTCCAGAACAAAAGGAGGCGACAGATGGACGCAAGAACTCATGGTCGATTCGTCAGAGCATTGGTGGTCTGCGGACTGATTGCGGCAGCCTTCGCGGGTGTGGCAGCGGCCGCGGAAGACGTCCTCGCTCAAGGAACCCTGCCGGGCACCTACGGTGTGCGTTTTGGACCCGGCGGCAACCTTTATGTGTGTGCGCTGGGGGCCGGAATTGCGGTCCTCGATCTGAGCCGGGGACAGATGGTGGATCTCATCGGGCCGGAGCGCGGAGTGAATGGTCCGGAGGACGTGAACTTCGGTCCCGATGGTTCCATGTACTGGTCGCAGATGTTCAGTGGTGAGCTCGGCCGAATGGCGCCCGACGGAACGGTGACCACCCAACTCATCGGCCCCGGCGTCAACTCCATCGTCTTTTCACCCGATGGGAGGATGTTCGTGACCGAACCATGGTTCACCGACACCCTGTACGAGGTCGATCCGACCTTTGCCGAGCCGCCTGAATTGCTCGCCCAGGGCATCGGCGGCCTCAAGAACCCCGAGTTCGGCCCTGATGGTCTGATGTACGGCGCATTGTCCCACCTGGGTCGGGTGGCGAAGATCGATGTCGGTGTTGTACCGCCCCTTGTGGAGACCCTCTCCGATGACATCACCGGCCCATTCAACGTCAAATTCGGACCCGACGGCATGCTCTATGTGCTCGAGCGCTCCGGCTTCACCGTCCAGCGTATGGATCCCACCACCGGCAGTCACTCGACCTATGTGGAACTTCCATTCGGACCCGACAGTTTCGCGTTCGCCCCAACCGGGGCGCTCTTCGTGACCAGCTACACCGATGGCGTAGTTGCGGTGGTCCTGCCCGACGGTACGGTTCAGACGGTGGTGCCGGGTGGTCTGACGATCCCCAGCGGAATCGCTGTTCAGGCTCGGGCGGATGGTGAGTCGGTGTTCGTCGGCAGTCTCTTCTCTCTGGTCGAGTACGACGGCGACACCGGCGCCACCCTGAGCCACGAGCGGATGCCCTTTCCTCAGGTGGGGTTCGGGGGCGCGATCTCGGTTTCCGGTGCGGGCGACAACCTCGTTCTCACGAACTACTTTCCCATCAGTCGGGTCCAGGTCTGGAACCCCGACACCCGCGAGGTGGTTTCGGAGATTCTCGACTATCCGGCGGTGGCCAACGCGATCCCCTTCGGTGACGACCTGGTGGTCGTAGATTTGGGGATGGGTGAGGGACAGGCGCGGGTCCTCCGGGTTGGAGATGGCGGAACCTCGGTCCTGGCGGACGCTACCGATCAGATCTTCCTCCCTGTCGGCCTGGCGGCGAACGGCGACGATCTCTGGGTCGGCGACTGGGCCACCGGGATGGTGTGGCAGCTCATCGCCGATGGGGTGGAGCTCGATCAGCCGATCCCGGTGGCGATGGGACTCAGCGGTCCCGAGGGGTTGGCCGTAGACTACGATGGCTCGCTCCTGGTGGTCGAGGGAACGGCGGGCCGGGTTTCGCGGATTCAACCGGAGACCGGGAGCGTCACACCGGTCGTGAGCGGTCTCGAACTGTCTTCGGTCGGCGCCGGCATGCTGCCGCCATTTGGCACGATCAATGGGATCGCCGTCGGCTCGTCGGGCGCGATCTACGTCGCCGGTGATCTCGGTGTGAAGGTCTATCGGCTGGTTCCAAGGACCCTCTATCTTCCGGGTGCGGCCAACATTGGCGGCGCGAACGGCAGCCGTTGGACGACCGATCTTGAGCTCATGAATCGTGGAGCCGTCTCGGCTTCCTACTCGGTGGAACTCCTGGTCCGCGATCAGGCCAATTCCGCTCCCGAGATGGTGTCGTTCGAACTGGCGCCGGAACGTGCCGTGAGATACGACAACGTGCTGGAGAGCCTGTTTGAAGTCGAAGGCGCGGGGACTCTCAGAGTCACAGCGACTCGTGGAGATCTCTTGGCCTCGGCCCGCACCTCATCCTATGAAGGGGACGGCTTCTTCGGTCAGTACATCGGGGGTGTGGATGGACTTCAAGCCGCGGGCTCCGGGCAGCAACAGCATCTGATCCAACTTCAGATGGACGCCGCTGCGAGGACAAACATCGGAGTCGTCAACGCCTGCGATCTCACTATCCAGGTGGATGTGGCGTTCTTTGCGGCGGATGGTTCCTCTCTCGGGGGGGAGCAGCTCGATCTCGAGCCGTTCGCGTCCTCCCAGATCAACAACGTGCTCTCGCGAAAGGCGCTGGGCGATGTGAATGACGCCTTCGCGGTTGTCACTTCCTCGACTGATGGTGCGGCATTCTTCGCCTATGCGTCGGTCGTTGACAACGGAACCAACGACCCGATCTTCGTACCGGGTCGGTAGGCAGGAACGGTGGACCCGGGCACGCCCGGGTCCACCGTTTTTTTAACCATGAACGAGCATCGACGAAACGATGGCGAACGGCCGATCCACAGGGCGGGAGTCGTCGTTCCGTTTCCCACCACCCGAACCGTCGGGAAGGACTACAATGGGGCCACAATGCGCCCCAAGACAGCTCTGAGAGAGGCAACGAACGGGTTCTTCGAACTCGGTGATTGGGAAGTGCGGCCAAGCAATAACGAGCTGGTGAGCAGACGGGAGACCCGGCATCTCGAACCCATGGTGATGGATCTTCTTGTTTTCATGGCGGCACGGGCGCCCGAGGTCGTGTCGAAGAACGACATCATCGACTCGGTCTGGGAGGGACGATTCATCTCCGAAGGGACCCTGACCAACACCATTGCCGAACTTCGGCGGGTGCTTGGAGATGACGCACGCCGGCCCCGTTACATCGAAACCATCCCAAAGCGTGGATATCGGGTGGTCGCAGAAATCGAAAGGACCGATGCCATCCCGGTGGTCGAGCGCGGAATCGTAGGTCGGCGCGACCTCGGAACCGATACGCTCGATCCGCGACGTGTTCTGGTCCTTCCTTTCGAGAACCGCACCGGAGATCCGGCTCGGGATGTCATCGGACTCATGGCCATGGACTGGCTCTCACAGGGATTGGCGCGGTGGGCCGTCGGCGATGTGGTGCCGACCTCCACCGCACGTGAGATGGTGCGGCCCAGCGAGGCCCATCCCGGAGAAGACCCGGTCCTTGCCGCATCGGTCGAGACCGGTGCCGGGGTGATTGTGTGGGGCTCCTATTACCTTGATGGCGAGTCGATCATGATCCAGGCCAACGTCACCGACGCAACCCAGGAGCGACTTCTTTGGGCTTTGGATCCGATCGTCGGACCGTCGGACTCGGTCGTCGAGATCATAGAAAGCCTGCGCCAGCGGATCGCCGGCCTCCTCGCCTGCCACTTTGCGAGCGATAGCGACGAACTCGGTCAGTTGGATCTCGGTGTGATCGGTCTGCCGCCGCCGTTCGACGCATATCGCGAGTTTCTCAATGGAAGGGAACGAATCCTCAATGACATGACCGAAGCGGTGCGCCATTTCCGCCGCGCCGTTGAACTCTCACCGGGCTTTTTCCCGGCGTGGGCCAACCTCGTGATCTGCCATTTCAACATCGGTGATTGCGAGGCGGCGGCCGAGATCGTGGACGAAATGGAGGCCAGTTGCTCGTTGGACAGACCCGGCCACAAACACACTCGGGCGTTCTTCCACGCGCGATTGGGCGGACGGTGGGCTGAAGCATTGGCGGCCGTGAGATCTCTCGAGGCACTCGCGCCGCACGATGGGCCGAACAAGATGCTGGTCGCCACCACCGCCCTGCATGCCGGCAAACCTCGCCTTGCCGTCGATGCCTGTTCAGCGATCCGGCTCCGGGGGCGCTTTGTCCGCCATCCGGCCGGAATCGTCAGATGCAGATTGATCGCTTCGGCCTGCCACATGCTCGGGGAACATGACCGCGAGCTGGAGCAGGTCCGGGAGGTGGCCGCGGTGATCCCGAATCCGATTGCCGTTCTCCAGCTCGAAGTCAGGGCGTTGGCCGCCGCCGGCCGGCTCGAGGATGTTGAAAGAGTACTGGATCGCGCTCTCACCATCCCGGCCGCACTGCCCATGGTAGGCAGGCTCATGGTCGAGGCGGCTTTCGAGTTGCGTTCCCATGGGCACCGCCGGTCACCGATCGAGATGGCGAAAAGGGCCGTGGCCTGGGTCGAGCGGCGGGGTCCGGAAACCGTCAGTGGCGGCGTTCTGCGCGATGCGATGTGTCTCGGCGGGCGTTGGCAGGAGGCCCGAGAGCTTTTCGAACGAGCCTGCGCTGAGGGCGACCTGCAAGCCATGGGCGCCGTAGGGTGGATGTCGGAACGAATCGGGGACCGAGCGCGTGCGGAAGAGATCGATGGTTTGCTGCAGGAGGTCGATCGGCCTTACCTCTATGGTGAACCACTTCTTCAGCGTGCGTGCATAGAAGCCCACAGAGGATCCCCCGGTCGCGCCATGGATTTGCTCGGTGAGGCGTTCGCGGCCGGGATGCCGCACGACGTCAGGCTGCACCGCGAACTCGGGCTCGAGCCGTTGTGGGGAGATTCAAAATTCAGGGAGGTCATCCAGCCGTGATCGAGCTTCACCAGTTCCCGCCCGCGTTCGGACTGCCGAGTCCGAGTTCCTTCTGCCTCAAACTCGAAACCTGGTTGCGGATGGTGGGGTTGGACTACACCGTGGTTCAGGAGAACGACCCGAGGAGAGCCCCCCTCGGGAAGATGCCGTGGATCGTTGATGACAAAGAAGTGATTGGCGACTCGTCACTGGTGATCGAGCATCTCAAGCGCAGTCGGGAAATCGACCCTGACGCGGCGCTGACCCCCGAACAGGCGGCCACCGCCCTCGGTGTGAAGCGGTTGATCGAAAACCACCTCTACCAGGTCTTTGTCTACTACCGATGGGTTGCATCCGGACCTGAAGTGATCAGTCGGTTCTTTGCCGGGCTACCGGCGCCGATCCGACCCGTCATCACCCGTCTCGCACGACGAAAGATGACGCGCGACCTGAGAGGCCACGGGGTGGCGTTCCATCGCGACGAGGACATCTGGGAGATGGGTCGGCAGGACCTCACGGCGTTGTCGCACCTACTTGGCGATCGAGCATTCATCTTTGGCGAAGGGCCGACAACCATCGATGCAACGGTCTTCGGTCTGCTCGTCATGTTCGTGCGAACCCCCGCCGAGCCTTCGCTTGTCGAACACACAAGGGAACTCGGCAATCTCGGACCCTACTGTGATCGGATTTTGGAACGTTTCTTCCCGTCCCCAGATTGAGAGGGTCCGAGGACCTTACCCATCGACCGGTCTTCGACTCGATCCAGGATTTAGAGAATCCAGCCTTCGCCGCGCCTCGATGGTCGACGGGTGGTCATTGCCCAGGGTCCTCGAATAAGAAGCACCAATCTCTTCGGCGAGGGTGCGGGCCTCGTTCTTGCGTCCCAACCCCGCCAGTGCCGTCACCTTCTCCCAAGCCGCCTGGAGTACGGCCGTGTGCTCGGCGCCAAGTGATTTCGTTCCCGCCTTCATGGCCCGCTCGCAAAGCTCGAGCGCCTCATCGAACCGTCCCTGCTCGTTGCGGATGTGGGCCATGGTGGTCAGGCTCTGCAGGGTGTCTGGGTGCTCCTCGCCTCGCACTTCGAGCTGGGCTTCCAATACCTCCTCGAGCAGTGCCTCGGCGCCCCGGAGGTCGCCGGTCAGCGAACGAAGCTCGGCCAGTCCGCTGGCGGTTTTGAGGGTCTCGCCGTCGTCGTCGCCCAATTCTTCGCGTTGGCGAGCAAGGGTCTCGAG
The DNA here is from genome assembly GCA_965533305.1 of uncultured bacterium. Lineage (GTDB taxonomy): Bacteria > Acidobacteriota > Thermoanaerobaculia > Thermoanaerobaculales > Sulfomarinibacteraceae > JAHECW01. Next base: position 20,918 of record CBESWV010000028.1, read on the forward strand.
ATAGAGCTCTTCAGCCTCGGAGAACCGCCCTTGCGCCCGCAGCACATCCGCCAGATAGCTCTCGGAGAAGAGCAGCGATCTTCGCTCCCCAGGCATTTCCCTTCGTACCACGATAGCCCGGCGCAGCTGCTCCTCTGACTCTTGGTACCGGCCCAGCTGGGCCAAGGTCACGCCCAGGTTGTGGACCGACATGGCGGTCTGATCGTGCGCTTCACCCAGGACCCGGGTTCGGCCTTCCACCACCTCCCGGTGAAGCACCTCCGCTTCGGCGGCACGGCCGAGTTCGAGATAGACGGCAGCCAGGTTGTTCGCCAGCATGAGGGTGTCAGGGTGGCTGTCCCCCAAAGTTCGTCGACGAATGGCCAGCCCTTCCTCGAAGAGCGGCGCCGCTTCGGTGTAGCGGCCCTGGCTGAAAAGTGTTGCCGCCAATCCGTTAAGCGAGCGAAGCGTGTCCGGGTGGTCTTCGCCGAGGACCCGTCGCCGGATCTCGAGGGTCTTTCGGTCGAGGGGTTCGACCTCGTCGATCCGTCCCTGGGAGAAGAGGAAGTCGGCAAGCTGGTTCAAGGACGTCAGCGATGCCGGGTGGTCCTCACTGAGGGTTTCGACCCGGATCTCGAACACTGTTCTGATGAGGTCCTCGGCCTCGGTCACCAGTCCCAGTCGTTGATAGAGTACGCCGAGTTCAGCCGCCGCCGACAGCGTCTCAGGGTCGTTTGCCTCGGGCCACCCGAGCAACTCCACCGCCTTCTCGAGGTGTTCCCGCGCGTCGTCGTACCGGCCGAGGGAGATGTAGGTGCTGGCAATGGTCCGGCGCACTGTCGCCTCCACCCCGGGCTGGCCGGCGAGCTCCCCGCTCTCGGCGATTTTCGTAGACGCCTGTTCCAGTACATCGGCCACTGCCACCGCTTCTCCCTGGGCCTTGGCGGGGTTCACCGAAGACAGCAGATCACCGAGGAACTGCGACACGGCGACGGCCTTGGCGGCCTCAACCTCAGCCTCGGATTGCGCGCGCTCCGCGTCGCTTCGGAGGCTGATCTCGCGCACGAGCCCAACAATCATCAGCGCCAGCACCACAGCCGCGACGGCCAATCCGCCCTTGTGGCGTTGAACAAAAAGCCCCGCCCTGTAGCCCACCGTGCCCTTGCGCGCTCGAACCGGCTGACCCTCGAGGTTGCGCTCGATGTCGGAGCCGAGCTGTTCCGCCGATGGATAGCGGGCCTCGGGATCGGGCCGTAGGGCTTTGAGGCAGATGGCGTCGAGATCGCGGGAGATCTGTCCTACGGCACCAACGGCTGTTGCCTCCGATCGTCCATCGACCGACCGCACCACCGAACTCGGGGTCGGCGGCAGCTCCTGGGTCGGTGTCCGATCCTCCCCGCGGCGACCCTCGTGCGGCCGGAACCCTGTCAAGAGCTCGTAGAGAACGGCTCCAAGCGCATAGACATCGGTGGCGGTGGTCACCGGCTTGCCGAGCAACTGCTCCGGTGCCGCGTATTCGGGGGTCATGAGCTGTTGGCCGGTTCGAGTCAGCATCCCGGCATCGGGCACATCGGCGAGCACCTTGGCGATCCCGAAGTCGAGCAGCTTCACCTGGCCATTGCCATCGACAAAGATGTTGCTCGGCTTGAGATCGCGGTGGACCACCAGATTACGGTGAAGATAGCTGACCGCATCCACCACATCGAGGAAGAGCCGCAGGATCTTGTCCACCGAGAGTCGATTTTCGACGCAATACTGGGTAATCGGCCGGCCCTCGACCAGTTCCATGACGAAGTAGGGTCGGCCCTCCTCGGTCACTCCGCCATCGAGGAGCCGTGCAATGTTTGGATGAACAAGCCCCGCCAGCAGCTGCCGCTCGGCCAGGAATCGCGCCCGCAACTCGGGCGTGTCCATGTCTCGGTGGAGCAGCTTGAGCGCCACCTCCTGATCGAACTCGCCATCAACCCGTTCCGCCCGGTAGACTGCGCCCATTCCCCCGCGGCCGATGGCGGCGATGGTCCGATATGGTCCGATGCGGATCTGGGCCCCTGCAGCGCTCTCGATTTCAAGCGGCGCCGCCCCTGCGATTTCACCCGAGAGCTGATCGAAGAACTCGGCAGCGTCGTCGTTGAGTTCGAGTAACTCGTCGAGCTCTTGGCGCAGCTCCGGATCCCCGGCGCACGCTTCGTCGAGATACGCCGCACGTTTCTCCGGTCGTCGACCGAGGGCCTCTGCAAGCAGCTCTTCCAGCCGCTCCATCTCAGACCGCAGCAGCCCGCAGCGCGCGATAGAGCAACGTTCGGGCCAGACTCCATCCTCGTTTGACGGTGGCCGTCGACACATCGAGCGCCTCGGCGGTCTCGTCCACCGTCAACCCTCCGAAGCAGCGGCACTCGACGATACGGGCCAGCCGTGGCTCACGCTCTTCGAGGTTGCTCAGCGCTTCGTCCAGGGCCAGAAGATCCTCCGACCGTTCGGCGGAGACCAGCATGGACTCCTCGAGCGCCGCCGGCTTCTTCCCCCCACCCCGCTTCTGACGGCTGTGCCAGCGCGCGTTGTCGATGAGGATTGAGCGCATGGCCTTGGATGCCAAGGCGTAGAACTGCCTCCGGTTGGAGAACTCCGATCGGGTCCGATCGGCAAGCTTGAGATAGGCCTCGTGGACCAGGCTCGTCGTGCCCAGCGACTCGACACCGTTCCATCGGTACCGGTTGGCCCGCGCCAGGATCTTGAGCTCGGCGTAGACCATCGGCATGAGCTCTTCGAGGACCGCGTCCCGCCCGGCTCCGGGATTGCTGTCGAGTCGTTCGAGCAGGCGCGTGATCTCACCGACGTCACTCATGCCGGGGGCCTGGTCGTCAACGGGCGATGGATCAACAAATCACCACTCCAATTTGCGATTGTGTTGAGCGGATGGTCGGGCTTCCCGGCCATCGACGGTCGCGAACTCCTCCGGACCAAGAATATCACCGGACCTCTTTGATCCGCTTTCCCGCCGGATGTCGTCTGTACATACAAAGGGGAATGTTTCTCCGGTCACGGCCAACAACACGGCCACCGTCGACACCAACATCGCCCTCTTTGTCGACGGCTTCGAATCGGG
>CBESWV010000029.1:0-23881 GCA_965533305.1 uncultured bacterium
GCTTGTAGACGTGGCGGGAGCCCTCTTTGAGGGTTGCATCCACGACCCAGACCCGATGGAGTTCGTAACGAACGAGATCCTGGTTGATGTGGAGTGGAGTCAGGATCTCCTTGAACTTCACGCTCGGGTCTTGGAGCTTGTAGGAGTTGTAGGGAACGTAGATCTCCTTCTTGCCCACGAGCTTCCAGTCATAACGGTCGATGGCGCCGTTGTACATGTCGAGTTGATCCGAGGTGCGCATGGCATCGGCGGCGGTGCCGGGGTTGTCATAGGCCACGTTGGGCGCGCGGCGCACCCGTCGCTGACCCGGGTTGTAGAGCCAAGCGTTGCGGTGCTCCTTGACCTGGTCCATGGTCTCACCAACCAGCAGGATCCCGCCGGCAAGGCGCGCCGGGGCCATGACTTCCTGTTTGAAGAAGAAGATTCGATTGTTGAGTTGCTCCTCGGTCATGCCCTCCATGCTGTACTGCATGTAGAACTCATCGCGGAACTGGACCAGGGTGTAGCTGCCGCCTCGGGTCGGCGCCGCCTGGCCGATGTCACGCGCGGCGCTGTCGGCGCGATAGCGCACCAGGTGGTTCCAGATGACCTCTTGGCCGTTCTTGGGGATCGGGAAGGGGGCGCCGTTGATGGCGCCGGTGATACCGTTGCCTCCCGGGGCGAGCTCTGCAGTCGCGGCATTCTCAATGGTCTTGTCGTAGATCCGCTGGGGGTAGGCGGCGCTGCGGTGGGTCGGGTAGACGTTCATCTCATAGGTGTCGGGATAGGTCGTGAGCAGGGCCTGTTGCCCGGGTGTGAGCTTGTCGGCGTAGGTCGCCATGTTGGCGGCGGTGATGGTGAACATGGCTGCTTCGTCGGCGTAGGGATCGACATAGTGCTTTCCAGGCTCGTAACCGGCCGGAAACTCGGTGAGGCCGCCGGTCCACTCGGGGATGTTTCCGAGTTCGTTCGGGCCCTTTTCGGCTCCCATTGGTGTGAGTTCCTTGCCGAGTTTGGCGATTTCTTCGGGCGACAACCCGGCCCACACGGTTGCCGTCGAACAGATGGCAAAGACCAGCGCGAGTCCGAGAATGGTTTTTGGGTTCATACGCATTTTTCTCTCCCTTCCCCTAGAACGAAAACTTGACAAAACCGCCGAGGAAATCGCGGTCGTTGATGAGGTTGTAGCGGCCGGCGCCCATGAATGTGGTGTAGCTGAGGTCGATCTGCCAGGCGTTCTGGAAGCCGGCCTGGATGCCGATGGTGGCTGCCATTCGTCCTGCGATGAAGCTGCCGCCGGGGCCCGGAGTGATTCCGTGAGGGTCATGCGCCCACGAGAACCGCGGTGCCAGGGACCAAGCGCCGATAGCGTTGTTGTAGGTCAGGCGGCCGACGATCCGGTAACCCCAGGAGAAGTCATCGGCGAAATGGCTGGCGTCTTCGTACGCCTTGCCCGCGTGGGCGCCGCCCGGGAGCGAGTGGATCGGGTTGCCACTGGTGTAGGTGCCCGGGCCTTCGAAGCGCAGGACATCCTTGGACGGCATGTCCCAGACCTTGTTGAAACCGAACTCGCCGACCAGGACGCCTTGATTGGCGCCGAGAATGTTGGAGAAGACCTTGGTAAAGGTGAACTGGAGCTGCGAGGAATCAAGGAGGCGATAGCCCACGACCTCTTCTTCAAATCCGAGTCCGCCTGGGGCGACCTGGTTGGTTGCCGCAAGACCGGCCGAGATCGGCGAAAGCGCGGCGAAGAGCACTTCGACATCGTCGGCCTGGTACGGCGCATCCTGGCGATAGGAAACCTCACCCTGGAAGGCGATGCCCGAGGTGCCGAGCTGAGAGTTCCAGCTGACGCCGTAGAGCTTCATATCCTCGGGATAAGCGAGGAACCAGGTGGCCGACTGGGCGTAGATCGAGGTCGCGGCTGCCTGGGCAGCCCCTGCGGCTGCCGCATCGACCGCGGGGCTGAGTCCTGGAGGCACGCCCAATGCGGCGTAGACGGCGAGCGCCGCACCTGGGGCCGCAGCCAGACCTTGCCCGGCCGCTTGTTGGGTGCCGGTAATGCCGTTGATGGTCGGCAGCCGGCTGTGGACGTTCATGTAGTAGAAGCCGAACTCGGTCCCGCCCCAGCTCGGAACGAACCACTTCAGCGAGAGTCCGTACTGGCCGCCGTCCTTGGCGTCACGAGTGTCGCCGCGGGGGACGCTCATGAACGGGTAGGGATACAGGGTGTCCCTGTCCGCACCCATGAAGAACGGCTGCTCGCCCGTGTCGGGGAAACTGGCGAACGCCAGAAAGACGTTTTCGCCGCCGGGCCCGACAAAGTCGTTGGTCGAGAAATAGGTTCCCGGCGGGTCGATGACGATGGGATCCCATTCGTACTCGTAGAAACCTTCGACGGAGATGTTCCTGGACAGGTCGATGGAACCCCAGACCATACCGACGGGTCGGAAGGCCTCGCGGAGCTCGGAGCCCGGGACCCGAAGAGCTGAGACGTCAACCGGGTTGATGACGCTCAAGCCGCCCTGGATGAAGGTGCTCTCGCCCCAGTTGAGAACCTGGCTACCGACGCGGATCTCGCCGATGGGAAACTGCCACCAGAGGTAGGCGTCGAGGAGTTCGGTGCGGCTGCCCGCCCAGTCGAGGGCCTCGTCGGTGAGCTCGGTGCGTGCACAACAGTCTTGTTCGAGGGCGAAGTCGTAGAAGGCGGAGGCTCGGGTGAAGAACCCGATGCTGTAGTTGCCACCGAGATCGTAGCCGAAGCCGAAGTCAACGGTGGCCTTGGGCGTGTTGCTGACGATGCCCTTGTCGAAGTTGAGGTCACCGTCGTCGCCGTTGACCGACCAGGCGGTGCCGCCCTCGAAGGGGCTGATGATCGCCATATCGCGGTCCTGGACGCGGTACCGGGCACCGTAGGACACGGTGATGTCGAGGTTGAGCGTGTATTTGCCGGAAGATCCGGACAAATCGATGGCCTCGCCGGGCATGGCGAAGAGACCTATGATGGCTGCAACAAGAATGATCCTCCCTGTCGTGTTCAGCCGGTGTGCAGAAGAATGACTCATCTCCCCCTCCTCTTTTGGTTCGTTCACCAAGAAACCCGCCGAGATCCCATGTGATCGGGAGTGCATGACGGCATCCCGAATGGGAGTTCAGCGGGCAGAATGAATCTCAAATTAGGTGTTGAGTGACACAGCAGAATCAGTTTCGACGCGGTCGCGCTCATGACGCTCGAGCTTCGTCGCAATGCGCATCCCTTCCTCGGTCCTGCGCCGGGCTGTGAGACGTGATAACTCCGTTAGTTGTGCCGCCCATGAGCTTAACACAGGCAATAGCGAATTCACGCGCGTTGAATTGAATTCTGAGAGGGGAGGAAATCGAGATCAGTCCTCGTCGAGATCGACGTCCTGTTCATCGACGAGATGATCCACCAGGAGGGTCTGGAGGTGGTTCCGCGACAGGTGGATGCGATCGAGGAGTTCGGCGGCGTTTTCGGCGGGCATGGGGCGGGCGATGTAGAAACCCTGGACCTGGTCGCAACCCATGTCGCGCAGGGCCTCGAGCTGTGCATCGGTCTCCACGCCCTCGGCGATGGTGGTCTTGCCGAGGTTCCGACCGAGATCGATGATGGTGCGGACGATCTCCATGGAGTCCACATCATCGAGCATTCTGGTCACGAAGGAGTAGTCGATCTTGAGCGAGTCGATCTCGAATCGCTTGAGATATGACAGGGAGGAATAGCCGGTTCCGAAGTCGTCGATGCTCAGACCGATGTCGAGGGCGGAAAGCTGATCCAACATGGCCGTGGCATGCACGGTGTTCTCCATGAGGACACTCTCAGTGACCTCCAGCTTGATGTCTCTGCCGTAGAGACCGTTCTCGCGGAGGTTCTGGTCGATCCTGGAAACCAACTCGAGCTGAAGGAACTGGGTGGTCGAGATGTTGAGACTGATGGAGATCGGCGGATCCATTCGGTATTGGACCTGCCACGGTCGGACCTGCCGGCATGCCACATCTGCGACGATGCGGTCGATCTCGACCGCGATTCCCATCTCTTCGGATGCCGGAATGAACTTGCCCGGAAGGACCAATCCACGAGTCGGGTGGTCCCAACGTGCGAGGACCTCGAACCCGACAAGGTTGCCTTTTGCGAGGGAAATGATCGGCTGATAGAAGGGCCGGAACTCTTTTCGAGTTACGGCGCGTCGCAGATCGTTCTCCAATTCGAGGGTGGCGACCACCTCGGCGTGCATCTTTTCGTCAAAGACCGCGTAACGGTTCCGACCGAGATCCTTGGCCCGGTACATGGCGTTGTCCGCGTCGCGAAGCAGATCCTCCGGTTTGTCATAGCCCTGGTGCCACATGGCGATCCCGGTGCTGACGGTGGCATAGACCTCGGATCCATTGAGCTGGAACGGGACCTGGAACTCGTGGTGGAGACGTTCGGCGATACTGGTCGCGTCCCGAACCGAGTCGACGTCCTCCGCGACGATGACGAATTCGTCGCCGCCGAACCGACAGACCGTATCGCTGGGTCGGCAGATGGATCGAACGCGATCGGCGATGGCCATGAGCAGCTTGTCGCCGGCGAGGTGGCCCAGACTATCGTTGACCGTCTTGAACCGGTCGATATCGAAAAAGAGCACCGCAAACGGTTTGTCCTTCATCCGCGTCGCCCGGGCGAAAGCGTGGCGAAGGCGATCGAGCAGCACCGTCCTGCTGGCCAGACGGGTGAGAGGATCGATCAGGAGATTGGTGCGGGATTCCTCGAAGGTGATCTTGTCATCGGTGACATCGGTGTGGCGGCACACCAGGCGCAGAGCCTCGCCATCGGCGTCACGAACCGTCTCGCCGCGCATCATGAAGCGACGAAGAGTCCCATCGAGAGTGATCAGACGGTAGTGTTCTTCGAGCGACTGGAGCTCGCCACGCGCCGCCGAATCGATGAGTTGGCGAATTCGGTCGCGGTCTTCCTCGTCGACACACTCGAGCCAATTGTCGATGTTCGTCTGCCGGGGAACATTGGGGCCGATGAGGGCCTCCCACTCGGGCGAAAGGGTGAGTTCGCCGGTTCGAACATTGACGTCCCAGAGTCCGTCCTCCTGTCCACCGCAGGAAATGAGAAGGCGTTCGTGGCTCTGCCGGAGCTCGGCGTAGGCCTTTTCCAACTTGAGAAACTCGGCCGCTATGTGTTCGTGAACGCGAATCCGCGCCTCGACCGACGCCGGTTCGAGTGGTTCGGTCAAGACATCACACACGCCGCTGTCGAGAATCGTCGATACTTCAGAGCTGGTGTAGGAGTCGACCACTGCGAGGATCTGGCAGGTGGAGGCCAAACGAGTGTCGCTGTGAATCTGTTGGACCAGATCCTCAGCGAACCCATCGGGTAACCGCCAATCGATGATCGCCAGATTGGGGGCGAATTCGACGAAATCGACATCTTCAAGCTCGTGGTGATCGCAGGTCAACACCGAGTGGCGCCTCACCTTGAGCATGGAATCGAGGAGGGAGCGCACGTCTTCATCGTGCGAGACGATGAGGCACTTGAGCAGTGGCCGGGGCCCGGTGGATGGGGCGGACCGGCTCACCGTTATCTCGTCACTGCGCCGCTTGAGATCTTCCGGCGTCGATTCAGCCGATTGAGCTGAAGGATCGGACGGATTCATGACACTCCCCGTCCCGCATTATAAATCGGAATCTCAACGGACGTGTAGGAAAAATCGTAAAGTTCGGAGAAATCGTAATCCCAGGTTGGAGCACGATGCGCCCTCCGGGCTCGAGAACCAGCCAGCGCTGATTCAGCTCCCGGTCTGATCCGAATTTACGTCTGGCTCCTCAACTGCGTCGACTGGCCGACCCTGCGGGTCGCAGAAATAGGCGTGGAGCTTGGGACCGGTCCAGATCTTCTCCAGACCAGCCTGAGCGAGCCCCTGCTGAATTTTGGGCCGTCGCGCGTGAACCAGATACACCGTTGGTTGCGCGCATCGATCGAGTCCGGAGACCCCGGCCGGTGCTGGACGGAGAAAGCCGTCGGAGTCCGCCCACTCGCTGTAGGTCCTGAGAATGTAGTTGCTTCGAAGTTCGTCCCCATCGGTGCTCAGGATCGGCACCGGCCTCTGGAGGTAGAACGAGACCGAGGGACGCCAGCTCTTCAACCCCAGTACTTCGGTTTCGGCCGGAAGTTCGGTCTGGATCATGGTCACCAGGGCACGTTCCGAGCGGCGTTCCCCGAGGACCGCGATCACCGGAGATAGAACCACTGGGAGGGCGACCAGAGGGAGACTCAGCGCGGCGACGAGCCCCGGGCCGTTTCCCCTTCGCAATGCGACCAGTGCCACGACGATCGAAACAAGACACAGCCCCGCCATCAGAAATGCCGGCACGGGGAGGGCGTTCTGCAGGTCCGAAGGAATCCGACTCTCAGCGAGAGCTCCGGCCCCGGCGGCCGTCATGGCGACACCGAAGAGGCTCCAGCCGGCAAGAGAGATCATGGTTGTTCGTCGTGGCAAACTCGATCCAGGGGCCCACCGGGAGGCCAACAAGAGGGCAACAGCGGGCATGAGCGGGAGGATGTACTGGGGCAGTTTGGAGCGTGAGAGCGAAAAGAAAACAAGGGGGACCAACAGCCAGAGAAAGAGGTACACCCGCTTGGGGTCGATTCCGCCGTCCAAGCGGCGGCGGCCGAAGGCCAACGGCCACCAGGGGAAGAACCCGGCCCCGGCGATGACGAGGAAGTACCACCACGGTTGGGTTCGTTGGAGTTCGTCGCTGCTGACGCGCTGCCAGGTCTCGGTGATGGCGACGTATTTGAGGTAGCCGGGAAGACGATCCTCCATGAACCACACCCAAGGCGCGATGATGGCGGCCATCAGCAGTGGGCCGAGCGGATTCCACACCGCCCACGAAGCACGGCGCCACAGGGCATAGGGCGCCGCGACGATAAGAGGGACGGCAAGCGCCACCGGGCCCTTTGTGAGAACTCCGAGTCCGATGGAGGCCCACGCGACGAGGGTGTAGAAACGCTCGGGTCGCCCGGCCACCCGAGCGTCGATCGCGGCATAGAACGCGAGCAGGGCCGAGGTCACGAGCAGTGCGAGCAGGCTGTCGAGAATGACGATCCGGGAGAAGGCGAGGGGCAGGGGCGCCACCGCGGAGGCAATGCCCGCAACCCACCCGGCCTCGCGGCCGTACCAGCGCGCGCCGAACCAACCGACGAGGAGCGCCGTGGCCAGGGTGGAGAGGAATGGGACGGATCGTGCGGCGAGTTCGGTCGGGCCGAGAATCTCCATGACCGCGGCCGCGGCTGCGAAGGAGAGCACCGGTTTGTCGATGTATGGGAGTCCGTTGAGATGAGGCAGGACATAGTCGTTTGACTGTGCCATCTCGCGGGCAACCTCGCCGTTGCGGCCTTCGTCCTGGTCCATCAGGGGATAGCTGCCGAGGCCCCAGCCGAGACCAGCCACCACGACCAACGCCCACGCGATCAGAAGGGGAGGGTGGCGGTTGCCGATCATACGGTTTCGGAGAATTCAATGGAGGGCGCGCTCGCGATGGGCACCGGTGCGCCGACGCCGTAGGTGGCGTCGCACCAGAGATCGAGAGCGAGGAGGGAGAACAGCGGTTTGCGATGATCGGTCTGCCGACTCATGTGCTCGTCGATGAGGTGAGTCATGCCGACCGGGTCGAGGAGGCCGCGGGCCTGGACCCTCTCAACAGAGAAACGTTCTCGAAGCTGCTCGCCGAGGCCGTGCAGCAACCATCGCGAGAACGGGATGTTGAAACCGCGTTTCCGCCGCTTCAAAACCTCAGCGGGCAGCCTCTTCTTGACCGCCCGCCTGAGGATCGCCTTGGTCGTGATTCCCTGGAGCTTGAGCTTGGATGGGATGCCGGCGACAAACTCGGTGAAGTCGTGATCGAGGAATGGAGTGCGGGCCTCGAGGGAGGCGAGCATGGTCGCCCGATCGACCTTGGTCAGGAGGTCGTCCTGCAGGTACATGGTGAAATCAGAGTAGAGCAGTGTGGCCAGCGGATCCGGGAAATTCTTGCCCTGCACCCGCGCCCTGGCCGAACCGAACGGGTCATCGGTTGCAAGCATCGCCATCACCTGCTCGGAAAGGATCTCGGGGTGACGTTCGGGCCGTAGGCTGCCGAACCAGGTGTGGTGGCGCTCGACGAGCTCACGTTCAGCCGCCGCTGAGAATCGGCTCAGGAGGTAGTCCGGGCTGACGTTCCCCATGGACACGGGTAGCACCTTGCGAATGCCGTTGACCAATCCGCGGCGGAGGAAAGGCGGCATCTTGCGGTACCAGCCGGCGACCCGGTTGCCGATATAGGTGGGATATCCGGCGAAGAGCTCATCGGCGCCCTCACCCGAGAGCACGACCTTGACCTTTTGAACGGCGAAGAGGGAGAGCAGGTGGGTTGGGATGATCGAGGCGTCGCCGAGGGGTTCGTCAAAACCCGCCGCGACTCGCCGCAGACCATCGGCGAGGTCGTCTTCGGTGAGGATCAACTCGTTGAAGTCGGCCTTGAAGAACCGTGCGGTTTCGCGCGCGAAGCGAGATTCGTCGAAGTTGAGATCGGTGTGGCCGAGGGAGAAGGCCGGGACGCCCGGTCCGATCTGATCGGCAAGGTGGGCGAGAACCGCCGAAGAGTCGATGCCGCCGGAGAGGAAGACGCCGACGGGGACATCGGCGCGCCGTCGTCGCTCCACCGCCTTGGCCAGCCGGCGGTCGACCTCCTCCGCGATGGCCGCTGGGCTCATACCGGCGATCTCGGGCTGGTTGAAGTGGTCGGCAAGATCCCAGTAGCAACGCACCGAAAGCCGGCCGTCACGGACGGTGAGGACGTGGCCGGCGGGGAGCTTGCGGATGCCGGCGATGGGACTCAGCGGCGCCGGAAAGTAGTCGTGGAGGAGATACCGGCGCAAAGCAACCGGGTCAACCGCGCGTGGCGCGTCCGGGTGGGCAAGGATGGCGCGCAGTTCGGAGCCGAAGACCAGTTGGCCGTTGTTCCACCAGTAATAGAGTGGTTTCTCGCCCGTTCGATCTCGGCCCAGAAGGAGGGTCCTCTTGCGCTCATCCCAGACGCAGAAGGCGAACATCCCGTTGAGGTGGTCCACGAGATCGACGCCGTACTCCTCGTAGAGATGCGGAATGACCTCGGTATCGACATGGGTGCGGAGAGTGTGGCCGCGGGCCTCGAGGACGGGTACGATCTCCCCCGAGTTGTAGATCTCGGCGTTGGCCATGGTCCAGATGCTGCGGTCTTCGTTGGCGTAGGGTGGTGAGTCGGCGGCGACATCGATGATGGCGAGCCGGCGGAATCCGAAGTCGCAGCCCTCGGGGAACTCGTAGCCCTCACCGTCGGGGCCGCGGTGAACCAGGGTTGAAGCCATCCGGCGGACGATCTCGTGACGTTCGGTCGGGTCGCCCTTGCCGCCGAAGATTCCTACCAGGCCGCACATGCCTGCCTCCTGATGCTCTCTTCGGAGAGTATCGCATGACCCGCATCCGCGTCCGTATCCGTATCCGTTTCCGATCCCGATCCCGTTCCCGAATGAAACCGTGCCCGTACCCGTACCCGAATCCGTGCCCGAATCCGAGTCCGTATTCGTGACGGAATCCGTGATCGAAACCGAAACCGGCGGATCGTTAGCTGTTCTTCTTGATCTCCACTACCGTTGAATGCTCGCTCATCTTGATGGGCGCGGCCTCCTCGGCCGGGACCCCCATATAGTCGGCAACCGATGACACGAGCTTGGAGTACCAGACGGTGGCGGTCACTGTGACGGTGCCGGCCGGCAGATCTCCGGGCAGCGACCAGGTGAAGGTTTCGTTCTTTGCCTCCAGCGGCGCCAGCCGGTAGTCGGTTCCGAATCCGGCGGTGTTCCACTGGGCCACCGTCATCCGGCCCTGCTCGTCGAGATAGGGCAGACGGAAAATCCGGTCGCCGGCGGGCACGTCGCCGTCACGTTTGATCCCGGCGAACCCCTCGATGCCCTTGATGTCACCGATGTCCTGATAGGCCATGGCGTCGGCCGAGGCGATGGTGAGTTCCTCGCCCTCGAATCCCTTGGCATCCACTGCGAGGTGATGAGTCGCGCCGGACGCATCCACGGCCTCGACGTGGAGCCAGACCACACGCTCTTCGGCTGAGCCCGACGGGATCATGTGACCGGCCTTGGCGTTGACCACCGTGGCGGTGAGGATGATTTCCTGGCCCGGTTTGGCCTCGATCTCGGAAGGGTGGACTCGCACCTCGACGGCGCCCATGAGTTTGCCCGTGTCGTGCGCACCGTGGAAAAGGTGCTGCCGGACATCGGGGTGATCGACACCACCGGTCTCGGGCGCCGAGTTGCCGGCGGCCGGCGGCATGTGGCAGTCCTGACAAACGATGCCGGCTGCCGCTTGGGGGCTCTCCTTCCACTCGAGGTGGGTGGCTTTGACCCAGAGTCCCCATGGGTCCTTTTCGTTGTGGCAGGTTCCGCAGAACTCGGCCGTGCCGATATAGGGATTGACCACGATCTCGTGACCCGGGCTCTCGACCCCGGCCCGGGTGCCCTGGGTGCCGGCTGTCGGATCAACGGTGAAATTGAAGTTGAAGGGGACCTCGCCGTCATGCCCGGTGATGGCGTGGCAGAGGGCGCAGCTGACACCTTCGTTGGCGCGGGTGCCTTCGGCGGGTGGTTTGGGCGGGATGTCCCCGGCGAGGAAGGCCAGGGGGGCGTGGCAGCCGTTGCAGCCGGCTTTGACGCCCGCCACCTTCTCGACTTTACCGGCGTGAGGGAGGGCAAGCTCGAAGTACTCGATCTCATCCCAGTGGTGAGTGAACGACTGGGACATCATGGCCTGCTGGTGCTGTCTGGCGATGTCGACATGGCACTCGGCGCAGACCGCGTCGGTCTCGAAGACATCGTAGTTCTGGGTGCCGAGAGCCGCATCGCCGGCCGGCGACCCGGCGCGGGCGACCAATGCGATGACCGCGATCGCGGCCAGGGGAACGAAATACAACAGCTTCTTCATCTCAGGCCTCCTCGTCGGTGTCGATGAGATTTTTAACACCGATTCCTGTTCCGAAGACTGAACCTCATCTCTCCCGGTGTCAATTTGAGGGTTTGTGGAAACGTGGAATCTCGGGTAGGGCCGGGATGTCCGCTGCCGTGGTTTCGCGGCGCGGTTACAATATCGTCATCGAAACGCGAAGGCGGGAGGCGAAGAATATGAAGTTTGCAGCTATCGGGTGTGGGGTGCTGTTGGTGATCGTCGGTATCGTCGCCATGATCGGGGTCGGCGGATACAATCGTTTGGTCTCGCTCGAGGAGGGCGTGGATTCGGCGTGGGGCCAGGTCGAGAACGTCTACCAACGGCGGGCTGACCTGATCCCCAACCTCGTCGCCACGGTCAAGGGCGCCGCGGAGTTCGAGCAGGAGACCTTCACAGCGGTGGTCGAAGCAAGGGCGAAGGTCGGTCAGGTCAACTTCCAACAGGCCCCTGACGCCGCTCAGATGCAGCAGTTCCAGAGTGCTCAGGATGGATTGTCGAGCGCCCTCTCTCGGCTGTTGGTGGTGGTTGAACGCTACCCCGACCTCAAGGCGACCGATGCCTTCCGCGATCTTCAGGTCCAACTCGAGGGCACCGAGAACCGGATCTCTGTCGAACGACACCGCTACAACGAGGTGGCCCGCGATTTCAACACCATCCGGCGGACCTTCCCAACCGTCTTCATCGCCAACTTCTTCGGCTTCGAGCCGAAAGCCTATTTCGAGGCGGTCGAGGGAGCCGAGGCCCCGCCGGTGGTCGAGTTCTGAACCATGCCTGATCTGAGCTCGCTCTTCACCGAAGCCGATCGACGCGCCATCGCCGAGGCGGCCCGGGCCGCCGAGGGCAGCACCTCGGGCGAGATCGTCCCCTTTGTTGTGGGGGTCTGCGACGACTACCCCGAGGCCGGCTGGAAGGCGGCTGTCCTCGGCGCCCTGACCGGTATGGCCGGCGGCATGGTCGTGCACTATCTCGGTGGCTTCTGGGGTGGATCTCTCTGGCTGTGGGTCGTTCTTCCACTCCTCGTCTGCTCCGTGGCAGCGGCCCTGTTGGCCCGGTTGTCCGATGGCGTTCGACGGTGGTTGATCGGCGGGTCCGTGCTCGAGTGGCGGGCTCGTCAACGTGCCCAGCGGTGCTTTCTCGAGGAGGAGGTCTTTGCGACCCGCGATCGGACCGGAATCCTGATTTTTGTCGCCGTCTTCGAACACCAGGTCGTGGTCATGGGTGACGCGGGGATCAACCGCGCCGTGCCCGAGGGAGCGTGGGACCATGTGGTCCGCGATGTGATTGAGGGAATCAGATCGCGAAAACCGGCCGAGGCTCTGATCGCCGCGATTTCCGAATGCGGTCGCCTGCTCTCGGAACACCGGCTGGAGATTCGGCCCGATGACACCGACGAACTTCCCAACGAGCTTCGGATTCGTCAACGATGACGGCCCGTCGCTTCTTCGTCTGTGTCGCGATCGTTGCCGCGGCTCTGCCGGGCCTCGCACTGGAAGTCCCCGAACTCCAGGGCCGCGTGATGGATCTTGCGGGGATCTTCTCTTCAACCGCAGTCGCCTCCATGGTGGCCGAAACCGAACGATTGGAGCAGGAGAACGGCGCCCAGGTCGCGGTGCTCACCATTCCAAGCCTCGAGGGGCAGCCCCTCGAGGACTATTCGATGCGGGTCGTGGAAGCTTGGCAGCTCGGTCGGCAGGATCGGGACAATGGGGTGTTGATCCTCATCGCCCGCGATGACCGAAAAATACGCATCGAGGTTGGTTATGGGCTCGAGGGCGTTCTCCCCGATGTCCTGTGCGGCCGCATCATCGACAACGCCATGAAACCGGCCTTCCGTGAAGGGGACTTCTCGGGCGGGACGCAGCGGGCCGTCGAGATGATCTCCGGTCTCGTCCGGGGTGATCCGGAAGCATCGGCGGCACTGCCTGACACAGCCATCGATGCGTCTGACGCTCTACCCCTCCTCGTCATGGCGGTGATTTTCTTCGGCGTGATGGGCGTCTTCACCCTCTCTGCATTGTTCACCAAGGGGGGAGGATCCTGGTTTCTCTATCTCTTTCTGGTGCCCTTCTTCTTCGCCTTCCCCGGGGCCGTTCTCGGCCCCAAATGGGCCGTCATGATCGTCGCTGTGTGGTTGATCGGATTCCCCATCCTACGCCTCTTGATCTGGCATACCATGGGTGGCAAGTCATTCCGAACCTCTCATCCGACCTTGACAAACTGGAACTCGTCGCGCGGCGGTGGCTGGAGCGGGGGCGGTTTCTCGGGTGGCGGTGGTTTCTCGGGTGGCGGAGGCAGCTTCGGCGGCGGCGGCGCGTCGGGGGGCTGGTAGAGAGCCGGCCACCGATTCGCCCTTCGAGCCGACTCGGCGCCCGCTGCTGCGGAGGTGTATGGCCCTTCGGGATTGCAGGGAGCGTCGTCAGTTGACCGAAACCCGGCAGCATGTTCTCAAGGTTGTCGACGAGGTGGCGATCATCGGGCGGATCGCCACACCATGTGGGGCGATCCGACACGCACCCTGACCGCCAAACCTAAAAAAAGAGCAACAAAACACGGTTTCGCTGATACCGATCTGGTTGGCCCCAATCTTGCTGTGGCGTGGGTAGTGACCCACCGCCGGATCGTGATCTTCCCGCAACCGATGCCATCGGATCTGCGATCCACTCACGTCCACGATTTCTTACAGGAGGTCCACCGTGAAAAAGTTTGTTGCACTCGTTACCGTTTTTCTGGTTCTCACCGTGGCGGCGGTTGCCGTTGCCCACCATGCGGCGGCAGGGATCATCGATGAAGACATCTACGCGATGATTGATGCCCTCGTGGCGGACACGCCACACGGCGAGATGACCCTGGAGGATCTCGGCGGCGGCATGACCGAAATCATTATCGGTCAGGTGACGCTGGTGTCCGTTGAACGCATGATCGAAGACGATCTGTTGACCTATGCGTCCATGCTCGATGGCGATGTAACTGTCCAGATCGCCTTCGCCGGGCCGCGCGACGTTGAAATGCTCATCCTCCAAGAGGAGTAGCCCCCTGCTCCTCCCTCCCCCCCGGGCCGGTCGGTTTGACGCACGCCGGCCGGCCCGTCTTGAGCCCCGGTCTTCTGTTTCGGCTTCGGTTGCGGCCAGAGATTCGGACGCGCGGTTACCCCTTCAACCGCGCGCGGGTCAACGCCTCCAGCCCCCCGGCGAGCACGAGTTCCTGCGCCGCAGGTCCGACGGGGGAGAGTTTGTACTCCTCGTGGTTCCATGTGGCGATCGCCCGTCTGAAATCCACCACCAGCTCTCCTGCCGGAATCGTCTTCGTCCCGGCCGCGGCTTCGGCTTCGAAGGCGCCGCGGATCGCATTCGATAGCGCGGGCGCCTCGATGCAGATGAAAGCGTTGTTGAACGCGTTCCGCAGATAGGTCTGGGAGAAACTCGCCGCGATGACCATGCGGATACCGCGGTATTTGAGCGCGGTGGCCGCCTGCTCCCGCGACGAGCCGGTGCCGAAGTTGCGCCCGGCGACGAGGATGTCGCCCTCCGCTGTGATCTCCTGAAAGGAAGGGTCGTAGTTCGCCATGGCGTAGCCCGCCATCTGGTCGGGGGTGAGATCGTCACGGTAGGTGACGTCCTTGCCATAGATTCCGTCGGTGTTGAGACTGTCCGCGGGGATCAGCAGGGCCCGTCCCTCCATGCGTTCGGGGAAGCCGTCGAGGATGGCCACTTCCCGTGCCGGCGGCATCCAGCCGAGATCGGTGAATCGGAACTCCGGCACCGACGAACCGAGGTCGTCGGGACCGGTGATGAAACCGGCCAATGCCGATGCCGCGACCACGCCCGGGCTGGCCAGATAGGCCTCCGCATCGCGTGAACCCATCCGGCCCTTGAAGTTGCGGTTGGTCGCCGAGATCCCCACTTCTCCGGCTTCGAGCAGCCCGACCCCGAGCCCGATGCAGGCGCCGCAGCCCGGAGGCAGGGGCTTGGCTCCGGCGTCTATGAGATCACCCCAGATACCTTTGCCCAAGGCTTCTTGCTGGACCGATTCCGATGCCGCCGCCATGAAGAGCTCGACGCCATCGGCGATGTGCTTGCCACGCAAGACGTCGGCGGCCTGGGCGAGATCCACGAGCCGTGAATTGACGCAGGAGAGAAGATACGCCTTGTGGACTGTTTTCCGGTCCTTGGCGAAATCGGCGACCGAACGCATGACTCCAACGGTGTCCGGGCCGGCGACGTGGGGCGAGACCTGGGCGAGATCGAGGACGATCTCGGCCGCGTAGGCGGCGTCGGCATCCGGAGCCGGGGGATTGTTGTCCCACGCATCGATCATGTCGCCGGTGAGCCTGCCCTCGATTCCATTCAGTTCGAGCGTGGCGGCCCGCCCGCGAAGGTAGTGGGATGTGGCCTCGTCATAGCCGAACCAACCGACCAACGCCCCCCACTCGGTGGTCATGTTCGAGATCGTCATCCGGTCGTCCATGGACAGGGTCGCGACGCCGGGACCGTGGAACTCCACTGCGGCGTTGAGAACCTCGCCCGAGTTGTAGAGGCCGCAGAGGGTGATGATGACGTCCTTGCCGGTGACGCCCGCCCGGAGCTTGCCCTCGAGCACGACCTTGACCGAGCGCGGTACCTGCCACCAGGAGACGCCGGTGGCCCAGATCGCCGCGGCATCGGTGCGGACCACCGGAGTGCCGACCGCGCCGACCGCACCGTACATATTGGAGTGGGAGTCCGATGCGACGACCAGGGCGCCGGGATGGACAAAACCGTTTTCGATCATGAGCTGGTGGCCGATGCCGGCCCCCGCCGGGTGGAAGACGATGCCCTCTTCGCGGGCGAAGGCCTCGATCTTCGAATATTTCTCGAGATTGGCCTCGGTCCGGTCCTGGACGTTGTGGTCGAGGGCGAAGACCGGCTGCCGGGGATCCGCCACATGCTCGGCTCCGATGGTATGGAACTTGGGCAGCACCGCGCCGGTGTTGTCGTGAGTCATGACGTGCGCGGGGCGGACCGTGACCATATCGCCCGCGAGCACCTCGCTTCCCGCCGGTAGACCCACCGCGTGGGATTGAACTACTTTTTCGGTGATCGTCTGTGGCATTTTCTTCTCCCGTGCCCGATGCCGTATCCGTATCCGTATCCGAGTCCGAGTCCGAGTCCGTTTCCGATTCCGTGCCCGTACCCGTGCCCGTGCCCGTGCCCGATGCCGTATCCGATCCCGATCCCGTTGCTAGTGCGCTCCGCGCACCGCGACCACACCCTCGCCTGTCAGCGGTCAGTGCCGATCTCGCTGCGCAATCTCGGCCTGACTCGCACGCCAGCCGAGCGCGGGTTCCCGATCCCGATCCCGATTGCGATGAGCTAACTGTCAACTAGCGACTGTCGACTACCGTTTGTCGACCGTTAACTCTCCCATTAACTCCCGCACATCGTCGAAGCTCTCCGTCCGACCGATCGCCGCCTGCATCCGTTCGACGTCTTCGGGAGTCGCGATGCCTTCGGCCAACGCCTTGAACTTGCCTGAGATTTCGTCGTTTGTCAGCGGGTTGCGTGGATCGCCCTTGGGGTAGTCGAGTTCTTTCTCGATCTCGCGGCCGTCGGTGGTTCTGATGACCACCCGTACCCGCTGGAGTTCGGGGAAGACCGCTTCGATCTCGGGATCGGCAATGACCTTGACCTTGGGCAGTTGGGCGCGAATCTTCTCGTCCATGATCTTGGCATCGGTGAACTGGAGGGGCGTCACCTGCCGGTCGGCCACCGCGGCGGCGATGACATAGGGCAGCGAGTGGTCGGCTGTCTCCTTGGTGCGGGGATCATACTTGGAGGGGTCGGCGAGAATGTCGGCCGCCCGCGCCAGCGAATAGATGGTGACCGTCTCGACCTCGTCAGCCGCCAGATCGTGGCCGTTCACGAGATCCAGGGTGGCTGAGATGGGTGCGTGGGTCAGCGCTTCGGTGGGGAAGAACTTCATCCCGCACTGGAGGATTCGCCAGCTCTCACCAAGACCGTCGGTGAGGATCGAGAACTTCCACTCACTGTCAAAAACGTGGCTGAAGCCCTCCTTGCCGTCGAGGACGTGCTCGGGCCCGGTGTAACCCTTCTCGGCGAGGAGCGCAGCGATGACTCCGGACTGGGTCGCCATGGGGTCGACGGTGTTCTTCATCATGGTCAGCTTGCCGGCGGTCACCGATCCCGTCGTGCAGTGGCGCGACGCCGAGATCCCGATGGCGTGCTGGATCTGTTCGGCATTGAGCCCGAGCATTCGTCCGGCGGCGATCGGCGAGGCGGCGGCGGTCAGGGTGGCATGGTGCCAACCGATCTCCCTGACCCCCGGGAAGCTCACCTCGCACAGCCGCTGCTCGAACTCATAGGCCAGCGCGATGCCGACGAGAAGATCGCGGCCCGACCGGCCCGCGCGTTCGGCGGCGGCCATGGCCGCTGGGATGATGTCCGACGGGTGCGATGGGTCCTGTTTCCAGTAGATGTCGTTGTAGTCCATCACCCGGATCATGAGCGCGTTGAGCAGCGATGCCGACACCGGATCCCAGCGTTCACCGGTGACGAGCACCGTGGCGTCGCCGGATCCGGCGCACTCACCGAGGACCTCCCGGGCGATGTGGACATCGTGCTGCTGGGCGCCACCCAGGGCGCAACCCACGGAGTCCATGAAAAAACGTTTGGCTTCGGTTACGACCTCAGTCGGCAGGTCTTCGTAGGTCACGGAAGCGGCCCACTCGGCCATGGTGCGGGTAATGGTGGACATTGAACGGCCTCCTGAAAATCAGTGGTTCACCAAACGGCGGGATTGTACCTCGTTCCAGGATCGATTCGGGCGCGGTAGGGGGAGGGTCAATCCCCAAACACAAAACTCTTGTCGATATGCCGCTGGATATTCTTTTCGAGCAGGTTCTTGTGGTCGAATCCGTGGATCCTGAGGTAGTACTCGGCGGCCTCGATGAGGACGCGCTCCGGAATCAGACCGATGAGTTCGATCTGACGGATGTCGACGCCGAATCGGGCGGCTTCGAGACGGATGTTCTCCACGGTCCGATAGAGCGGGGACGCCTTGGAGTTGGTGATGGCCACCGAGATCATGGCTCGTTCGGTGGCGGGGTCGAGGGCTCCGTGAGCGCGGACGATGCCGCCCGAGGTGTCGGCGATCTCGTGCGCCACGGCGCGGGCAATGGTCTCGTCCCTGCAGCCGAGGAAGACATTGAAGCTGAGCAGCGGATAGCGGGCGCCGATGATGGTCACCCCTGAGGCGGCGGGAAAGCGGTCGGGCCCCAGATCGGGCTTCCAACGCTGATCCTGCATCTTGGCCTCGAGACCCTCGTACTCTTCCTGACGAATGTTGTCGATATCGCGCCGGTAACGATAGCGGGCGGACTCGGCGTAGAGATAGACGGGCAGACTGAAACGTTTGGCCACGAGTTCGGCGAATTCGTTAGCCCAGATTTTCGTTTCTTTCATCGTGGCGTTTTTCAACGGTACAAAGGGAAAGACATCCACCGCTCCTACCCTTGGGAACTCGCCGATGTGGTGGCGCATATCGATTCGGTCGAGGGCCTGCTCGTAGAGCGCGAGACCGCCTTCGAAGACCGCCTCTTTGGTGCCGGTGAACGAAAAGACCGTCCGGTTGCGGGCGTGGTCCATGGCGACATCGAGGAGGATCAGATTGGTGATCCCGCGGAGCCGGTCGGTGAGCTCGTCGATGAAGACCGTGTCGGTGCCCTCACAGATATTGGGGATGGCGGCGATGATCTGGTTCACACTCTGCTCCAGTCCTGCGTTCTCAGAAGATGCCGAGGAAGACACCGGCCGCTATGGCCGAGCCGATGACGCCGGCGACGTTGGGCCCGAGGGCGTGTTGCAAGAGAAAGTTTGTCGGATCTTCTTCCTGACCGACGTGGTGGACGACCCGCGCCGAGTCCGGAACCGCGGAGACGCCGGCGGCCCCGATGAGCGGGTTGATCTTGTTCGTTGAGAAGACGTTCATGAGTTTGGCGAAGAGTACGCCGCCGGCGGTGGCGATGGCGAAGGCGACGCATCCGAGGACAAAGATCAGGATGGACTGCTCGGTGATAAAGACCTGGGCGGTGGTGGAGGCGCCGACGGCGACGCCGAGCAGGATCGTCGCGGTGTCGAGCACGGCGCTCGACGCGGTCTTGGCGAGACGTCCGGTGACTCCGGATTCCTTGAGGAGATTGCCGAAGAAGAGCATTCCGAGCAACGGTAGTCCGCCGGGCGCGACGAGGGTTGTGACCAGCAAACCGGCGATGGGGAAGATGATCTTGTCGCGTTTCGGGACATCTCGACCCGGTTTCATCCGAATGAGCCGCTCCTCGCGAGTGGTGAGGAGCTTCATGATGGGTGGTTGGATCACCGGCACCATGGCCATGTATGAGTAGGCGGCGATGGCGATTGGACCGATGAGCGACGGTGCCAGACGCGATGACAGAAAGATGGCGGTGGGGCCATCGGCGCCGCCGATGATGCCGATCGCGGCGGCGTTGGCCGGCGAGAAACCGAGCTGCATAGCGCCGAGAAAGGTGATGAAGATCCCAACCTGGGCGGCGGCGCCGAGAAAGACCGACCGCGGATTCGACAGCAGGGCGGAAAAGTCGGTCAGGGCGCCGATGCCGAGGAAAATCAGCGGTGGGAAGAGCCCCGTGCGAACGCCGAAGTAGATGAGCCCCATGACGGATGAGGTCGTGGTGTTAAAGACGTACTCGTGGGTGACGGGATCGATCATGTAGACCGAGATGGCATTGAAGATATGCAGCGGCAACGGAATGTTGCCGATGAGAACGCCGAATCCGATGGGAACCAGGAGCAGCGGCTCGTAGTCTTTGGCGATGCCGAGGTAGATGAATCCGCAACCGATCCCGAGCATCACCAGGTTGAGCCAGCTCAGGTTGGCGAATCCGGTGCCGGAGAGAACCTGTTCGACATAGCCGTGGAGCCGGCCCGCCCGAAGGTCCTTGTTGAAGAAGCCCGGTTCGTATTCAACGATGGCGCCGACGCCGTCGAACTCGTCCACGCCGATGACCCGGAAGAGGGCGCCGCGACGACCCTCATTGTCGAGCAGTTCCCCCTTGGCGCCGGGATCGAGGCCATCGATCTCGTCGGTCCAGCCGTTCAAGATGACGAAGGTGCGGTCGGAGCTAAGTTCCTCGAAGGTGAGAAACGCGATTTCGGGTTCGTCGATGGTTGCGTGGTCGGCGTCGGCGAGACTCATCCCGCGAGCGAGTTCGTCGATCCGCGCCACGGCGTCGAGCTCGCCCGCGAAAATGACGGTGAATCGTCCGACGATCTCTCCGTTCCAACGGCGAAGCGCGCCCTCAGATGGAGCCAGGATTGCGCCGTTGTCGGCCGGGCGCCGCGAGCTGAGGCCCGAGCGGCTGCCCTCGGGCAGCTGGATGTAGGAGCTGTCGTTGAATTGGATCTCGAAGTCGGGCTCGGCGGCGGTCGAAGGCGCCGAGTTCATGAGTGCCGAACCGACCAGCAGGAGAACAACCAGGGGGGAGTATTTCGTCGTCATGGGTTGACCTAGAGGGTCGTCATTTTTGGCCGTGCGATCTCGACCAGCGGGTCGCCCTCGCCGACGGTCGCGCCTTCGGCGACAAAGATCTTGCGCACCTTGCCGTGGTGCGGAGCGGTCACCACGTTCTCCATCTTCATGGCTTCCATCACCAACAGCGGCTGGCCCGCCTGAACGACATCCCCCTCCTTGGCCTGGAGCCGGAGGATGAGGCCGGGCAGGGGAGACGCCACCGTACCCGGAGCCTCGTCGGCCGGACGAGTGACGGCCTTCGGCGGTGCCGAGGGGGCCGAACGTGTTGTCGGTCGCTGGACCGAGGGCGTGGTCGAGCGGCGCCCGATCTCAACGAGATCGACATCGTAGGTGGTGTCATCGACCACGATGGACGCCCGATCGGAGGTGATCTCACGGACCCGAGCGCGATACTCGCGGTCACCGATTTTTAAAACGTAGTCACTCATCGACGGTCTCCCTGGTGCCGACGCGGCCGACGCGGTGCAGTCTTCGTTCGACCTCGAGGACGGTGGTAATGACGGTCAGGATCTCCGGATCGATGGGAGGTTCAGCGGCCGCATCCGTCGAGATCGATGGTCTCGGCGCCTCATCCCTGACGGGCGGGGGATCGAAGACCCGATCGATGCGTCCGAGCGCGACGATGAGGCCTGCGGTCAGGAGAAGCCCGCTGAAGACCACCGCCATGCCGAGGCCGGTGATGGTGAGCGCGTCTGAAAGGTCCATGCTCTGTTCTTCCTAGAGAGGAATATTGGAGTGTTTGACGTCGGGGTTCGATTGCCGTTTGTCCGCCAGCATCTCCAGGGCGTTGATGATATGCAATCGAGTCTCGGCGGGGACGATGACGTCGTCGATATAACCCTTGCGCGCCGCGGTGTAGGGGTTGGCGAATAGGTCGCGGTACTGCTGCTTGAGTTCCTCGGCCTTGGCCTCTCTATCTTCGGCGGCGGCGAGCTCGGCTCGATAGATGATCTCGATGGCGCCGTCGGGGCCCATTACGGCGATCTCGGCGGTGGGCCATGCGAGATTGACATCCGATCGGATGTGCTTGGAACTCATGACGCAGTAGGCCCCACCGTAGGCCTTGCGGAGAATCACGGTGATCTTCGGGACCGTCGCTTCGGCAAAGGCGAAAAGAAGCTTGGCTCCATTGCGGATGATCCCACCGTACTCCTGGGTGGTTCCGGGCATGAAACCCGGGACATCCTCGAAGGTGACCAGCGGGATATTGAACGCATCGCAGAAGCGGACGAATCGTGCGCCCTTGATGGAGGCGTTGTTGTCGAGCACCCCGGCGAGAGCCTGTGGCTGGTTGGCGACGATGCCGGCGGATCTTCCGTTGAAGCGGGTAAAGCCCACGACGAGGTTGGGTGCGAAATCGGGTTGGATCTCGAGGAAGCCGCCGTCGTCCACCACCCGTGCGATCACCTCGCGCACATCGTAGGGAAGGTTCGCGTTGTCGGGAAGCAGGAAGTTGAGTTCGGCATCTTCCCGGTCAGGGGGATCATCGGTGGCCGCCATGGGCGGTCGTTCGAAGTGATTCTGGGGCAGGTAGGCGAAGAGTGATCGAAGGGTTTCGAAGGCTTCGTCCTCGGTGTCGGCCACGAGGTGTGCAACCCCGCTCCGGCTCGCATGGACATCGGCGCCGCCGAGCTGATCGATGGTGACATCTTCGCGGGTGACCTGCTTGACCACCTTGGGGCCGGTAAGAAACATATACGACGTATCGCGGACCATCATGACGAAATCGGTGATCGCCGGTGAGTAGACGGCGCCGCCGGCGCAGGGGCCGAGGATGAGCGAGATCTGCGGCACCTGACCCGACGCGAGGACGTTTTTGAGGAAGATATCGGCATAGCCGGCCAGGGCGTCCACGCCTTCCTGGATGCGGGCGCCGCCTGAATCATTGAGACCGATGATGGGTGCGCCGGCGGTCACGGCGAGATCCATGATCTTGCAGATCTTCTCCGCGTAGGCTTTGGAGAGCGAACCGCCCCAGATGGTGAAGTCCTGGGAGAAGATGAAAACCCGCCGGCCGCCGATGGTGCCGTGGCCGGTGACGACACCATCGGTGAGCGGGTGGTCGGCGTCCATCCCGAAGTCGGTGCAGCGGTGGGTGACGAAGGCGTCGAATTCGACAAAGCTGCCCTCGTCGAGGATCTTCTCGATCCGTTCGCGCGCGGTGTACTTGCCCTGGGCGTGCTGCTTGGCGATGCGCTTTTCGCCGCCGCCCTCGAGTGCCTGCTCGCGCTTGTTGGCGAGGTCGAGGAGCTTGCGTTCGATGGTCATGGATCCTCCGTACTCACAACCGGGTGGCACCCGACCGGAGAGCCGGGGGCAACTGCGGCGCGCATTCTGCCCTTTTCGGACGGTGAGTGCAACTGTGGAGGAACCATAGCACGTGCCGGGAGGGTGAGGAGGTGAGGAAGTTAGGGGGTTAGGAGGTGAGGAAGTGAGGAGGGGAGAAGGTGGGGTCGAACCCCATGAGACCGGTTCCCCTCTGACAGCGACCGAAGGGAGCGCTCACCCTCTCACCTTCTGACAGCAACCGAAGGGAGCGCTGACCTCCTCACCTCCCCACAAAAAAGCCCCGCTCCTAAGAGCGGGGCTGCAGGGTTGAGAGGAGATTTTCAGTCGAAAAGCGAGAACCGTCTCGGCATGAACGGGTCGAATGCCGGGGTCATGCTGAAGAAGTGAGGATTGATTTCCGCTTGACCGTAGGCATCCGGCAGCACCTCGCCCGACTCGCCGAGGGGGAACATGCTCTCGATGCGGGCCGGCCCGTTGCCATCGAATTCGACACAGTGGGCGTAGGTGGAACGGCTCGACCAGGGTGTCTGCCACATTGTGCCGAAGACCTGGTGGGTGTAGGTGATCCAACCGCGCTCGGCGCCATACGGCCCCAAACCCATGTCGGCAATCACGTTGTCGAGCGCCAGGATGATGATTCCCTCCGGAGTGGTGGGTTTGCCGGAGTCCGACTTGTCCTGGAACCAGTTGTAGTACGACGGTAGGGCACTGTTCGGATCGAGAGTGCGCAGGAGAACATTGAAGTTAACGAGGGTCGACTGGTCGGAGTAGTCCAACCCCGCCATCATGAACTCGTCTTCAAGGGTCAACCGAACGACTTCCCTGATCCACGCGTCTTGGAGAACCCATTCGTCGGCTCGCGCGGTGCCCATCCGCCACTCGGCGGTGCCACCGGCGACGAAATGGCCGTCCCAGGCCTGGAGCATGTCCACAGCTGCTTGGCGGTCCGCAGTCGGGTCGGCCGCCACCGCGGCGGAGAACGCATCGGCGACAAAGGACCAGGTGTT
>CBESWV010000030.1:0-23805 GCA_965533305.1 uncultured bacterium
CGTATGTTCTCCAGCCCTACCGGATGGTCAAGGATCTGCGAACCGGACATGAGGTTGGGAACACCGACCGGGTCCTCGATGGCGACATCGACAGCTTCATCGAGGCTTTTCTGCACTGGCAGGCCCAGGGTGGTGGCGTGGTCGTCAAAGACGATGGTGGTCAGAAGGAGTGATCAGCCGGGCGGTTCGTCCCGGCGCTCCCGCGCCATCCGAAGATTCTTCTCAACCACGGCGTTGCCGGGTTCGAGTTCGAGGGCACGTTCCAGAGCGGTGATGGCGGCATCCATGTCGCCCGAAAGATAGGCGACGTTGGCCCGGTACTGGTGCACCATGGGAAGATCCGGCGCCAGGGCTTCGGCCTCGTCGAGCAGCCGGCCGGCAGCTTCGTAGTCTCCCTGGCGGGCCTTCTGGGCGGCCGTGGCGGCGAGGCGGCTCGCCTGTTGCTCGGCCTCGTTCCGCGGTTCGTACAACCGGCCCGACCCGGTGATCCGTTCGAGTCCGATACGGGCCGATTCGTGCTTGCCGTCATAGCGCAGGGTGGTTCGATACATCTCGGCCGCACCGGCCTGATCACCCCGACGTTCGAAGATGATTCCGCGGGCGAAGAAGACCTTCGGGTTGGTCGGTTCGAGTTCGCTCGCGCGGTCCAACTCCTGAAGCGCCTCGTCGTCGCGGTTCAGATTCCACAGGGCGATTGCCAGATTGAGGTGGAGCGATGCGTTGGAAGGGTCGGATTCGATGAGGGTCGAGAAGGCCTCGGTCGCCTCCTCAAAGCGTCCACCTCGAAGCAGCATGTCGGCGGTTGCGCGGCTGACATCCGGCTCCTCGTCGGAGGTGTCGAGATATCCCAGCGCCTCGAGGTGGGCGATCATCTCGCGGCGAACGGTGTCGTCTCCCACGACGCCGCCCCCTGCTCCCGAACCGGTGTCGTACGAATCCACACGGGGGAGAGGTTGGTCAACGTTCAGGACCTCGATCAGGACGCGGCCGTTCATTTCTTCGGATGCCGGCAGACCGAGCAGTTGGAGGATTGTCGGTGCGATGTCCGCCTGACGGGCCCCGTTGATCTCGAAACCCGCTCTGATCCCGGGTCCGGCCAAATAGAGGATCCCGTCCAGGTCGTGGAAGGCGTCGCTGACCCGCCGCATGGAGGTCGTGACCGTAGGATCGTCGTGGAGCTCTCCCAGCTTGAAACCGTGGTCGGAAAGCACGACGAGAGTCGTCCGCTCGTCCATCAGATCCAGGTACTCACCGACGAGTCGATCGGCGTAGTAGTAGATCTCCTCAACGGCTCGACCGTATCGTCGTTGTTGTTCGGCGAGGTCTCCGGCAAGATTTCCGACCCTGAAGAGGTGGCCGAAGAGGTGCGAGACCGAGTCCGTACCCTCGATGTAGACCATCAGGAGCTCGGGCTGGTCTTCGTCCCAGATCCTTCGCCCGATCCCGCTGTAGGAGTCGGCCGTGGCGAGGGCCCAGCGGAGGTGGCTGACGTCATCGGCAAAGTCGAACGGTCGGTTGAACTCGTCCTCGTCGATGGAGACATAGCGGCTGATCTCATCATAGGTGACATCGGTCGGTCGCCGGATCAGCTCTTCGATCCCGGCTGCGCGTTCCGGGGGGTAGATGGCCCGGTCGGTGCGTGCGGCGCCACTCTGGCCCTCACCGAAGAGAAAGTGATAGCAGGCGTGGTCGCTGACGATGACTCCGTTCACCGTCTCCGGTGGCCAGGTCGCCCACCACCCGACGACGCCGACTTTCCTGCCGTTGTCGGAGGCGATGTTCCACACCGCATCGGTACGTCGCATCGCGCTGCTCACCGGTTCCTTCGATCCTTCTTTTGGGTGGTCGACGGTGAACGAACCGATGCCGTGTTCATCAGGGGTTCTTCCCGTCGCCATGGTTGTCCAGAGAATCGGGCTCAGCATG
Source organism: uncultured bacterium (assembly GCA_965533305.1). Lineage (GTDB taxonomy): Bacteria > Acidobacteriota > Thermoanaerobaculia > Thermoanaerobaculales > Sulfomarinibacteraceae > JAHECW01. Next base: position 1,927 of record CBESWV010000030.1, read on the forward strand.
GGGAGGTCGCTCAGCAGCACTCCGGAAGCACCTTCCGAACGCATCCGGGCGAGGTTGGGCATCTTCCCCTCGGAGATCAGCTGATCGACGACTCCGGCGTCGAGGCCGTCGAGGCCGAGGACCAACACCCGCGATGGTGGGGCGGCCTCCGGGCGGCAGGCAATGGACAGTAAGCAGAAGATGGCCAGAACAAAGAACGCAGAGCATCGCCTCAGCATGGACTGAGAATACAACGGGAGGGGAAAAAAACAAACGCCGCGCATTGCGCGGCGTTTGAATCAGAAGTCAGAAAGTTGTTAGCTGCGACGCCACATCACGAGGATGGCAACACCGATGACCAAGAGGATCATCGCCACCATACCGAAGTTGCTCATCGCCGGCACGGGCACTGCTGCACCGGACGGGGGCGGAGGAGTCGGGGTCGGGCCGACAGATTCCGTACCATTGAGCAGGAACGAGTAGTCGAGCTCGAGATAGCCACAGCCGGAGCGCGGGGTCCAGCTGGTGCAGCCGTTGCCGAATCCGTCGCCGGGGTTCTGCCAGACGCCTTCGGCGCCGGTCTGGACGGTCTCGGTTCCCCAACCGAACTGGCCGCCGACGGCGAAGTCCAAGTTGCCCTGGAGACTGACCCAGTAGGTGCCGGCGGGCAGGTAGCAGGGCGATCCGCTGAAGTCCATGAGGAAGTTGCCCGCACCGTCATCGGTGTAGGGGTTGTTCATGTAGGTGCAGATGGCCGATCCGGGCAAACCCGAACCGTCGCTGTACAGAGCGAGGTTGATGCTGGCGGCCGGTCCTCCGGGGGTGGCGCCCCAGTAGCCGGCGATTGCGCCGACCTGCTCGATGTTCCAGCCGTCAGCCCAGGTCACGACAAAGTCATCGGCGCCCTCGGCATCGTAGACATCGTAGGCGGCCTCGAAGTTTTGGACCGAGCTCAGACCCAGGCTCCAGTTGGCGGTCTGGTTGTAGAGCGTCGTCTGGTTGACCCAGTTCGGCGGCTGGTTGGCGGTACCTTGGCCCTCGGACGTTATTTCGGCAAATGCCCCGGTTGCCAACAGCATCACAGCCGTGACGACCAAGATTCCCTTCAAACTCCTCATTTCACTACCTCCTCCAGAATTCATTTTGTGGTCGTTGCCACATATCACTCAAATCTTCCTTTTGAACACTAAAGGACCTGCGCGGTCCGTGTCAAGGCGTATCAGCCGTGGAAACTGGATTTACGGGGTTTTTGACTCAGTTTCTTCAGCATGCTTCTGCTCTTCGGACGGCCCCGAAACCACAGAGAGATCCGGATTGCCCTCGGAAAGGCGTGTGATGGCCTCTTCGCTGAGCACCGTTCCCCGCAGGTCGACGGAGGTGAGACTCGGCATTTCGAGGAGAATTCCGACGACCTTGTCGGTCACTGCGGTCTCATAGAGCTCAAGCGACTCGAGTCGATCGAGGGACAAGAGGTGCCGAACTCCAATGTCGCCAACCGCGGTCTTTGCAAGAAAGAGCTTGCGTAACGTCGGGATTCGCGCCACGACGGCGAGATCCTCGTCGTCGATGGAGGTGACCGAAAGGATGAGGTGGTCGAGGTAGTGAAGTTGGATCAATGCCTTGAGACCCTCACCGTGAATTTCATTGCGCCCGAGAGCGACGGTTCGAAGCTCCGGGAACTTCACCAGGGTGCTCAGACCGTGATCGGTGACCTTCGTGCCGCCGAGAAGGAGACTCTCGAGGTTTTGGAGGGGTTCGAGAAATGACAGACCCTTGTTGGTGACAGTGGTGTTTCTCAGACCGAGGATCCGGAGCCTGGTGAGCGGGCTCAACAGTTTCAGTTCTTCGTCCCCGACCATTGTCCCTCCCAGAAGCAGAATCTCCAGGTCGAGGAAACCGGCAACTGTCTCGAGATCGGCACGGGTCAACTGCTCGTCGACGAGGGAGAGCTTGTAGATCGTCCCAGCATCGTCGCGATGGATGGCGAAGGGTCGGTAGGCCTCGAGCCGTTCGATGAGTGGGAGCTTCATGGCCTCGGCGGGCCGGCCCCGCGAAGCTGCCGGTTTCACAGTGTCGGTCTCGGTGTCATCGACTCCTGGGCAGGCAGCCAACAGCAGGGTCATCACCGCGCTCAAGGCGATGGTTCTCAGGGCGCGGTCGAGGGAGAGGCGTGGTGTTTTCACAGGCGAGATTTTACACGAATCGGCGCCCTCGAACATGAATCGAAAACTGTGTACCGTGCCTGTTCAGAGTGTGGCGTGACTCGCGCCTTGAGCGGATTGACCTGGTCTCCGAACTCGTCAACAACCCGTGCGCCGTTCGGCGCAGTCGACAAAGGAGGCCATCACTGCCAACGTCCACAGAATTCATCGATCTCGAGGATCGCTACGGCGCTCACAACTACCACCCCCAGGCTGACGCGGCTTGGACCGGAATCGCACCAGCGGGGGTTGGCATGACGAGGGCGAAAAAAAACGCCGCGCAGCGCGCGGCGTTTTTGGTGTTCGGTTGGACTCGGTCAGTTGCGGCGCCACATCACAAGGACGGCAACACCAATGATCATGAGCACCATTGCGACCATGCCGTAGGTGTTCAGTGAGGGAACCGGTATGGCGGGGCCACCCGAGGGCGGAGGGGTGGGTGTCGGTTGGGCGGGGTCGTAAGGAAAGGTGACCGGCATGGGTCCACTGGTCACAGTGGATGTCCACGTGGTTGCCGTTCCCCCTCCGTCGATAGCCCAGACTCCGAGCCAGAATGCCCACAGACCGGCCGTCGGCTCCGTCCCACCCGGCTCGTCGGGGCAGGTGAAGGAGTAGAGGACGTCACGGGCAAACGGGGTTCCTCCGTTGGTGGTCCGACCGGACTGCTCAAAGCCCTGGGCGGACGTCGTCACATACAGCGGATGTGTCGTGTTCCACGTGTACGGGTAATAGAGCTGCCCGATATGTCCCATCCAGTCATTGGTTTGTGGTGACGCCGCCCCCACAGTGGTGACGTGCATGGTCATGTCCACTGACCACATCCCCGTGAATGCATGGGTCTCCGTCAGGCTGATTGTGCCGAAATCGGCTTGCGCTGCGCCAGCCATGGCCAATAAAGCGATGACAACAAACAAAGTTCTTCTCATAGAATTTTTCCTTCCCCTCCTAGAAAATCTCAACTACTCCTCAACTATTATCGTCGGCGAATGTGAAATATGTCAAGCTGGCACCGCCTCCGATGTCAAAATGGCGTGTGCGGGTGGTTTCTGCCTTGCAAAAAGCTGTGGCGCCATCGCCTCGTCTATTTGGGTTTTGGGGCGGTCTTCGAGTGTCCAGGTCCCATGTAGACGCCGCCGCGCTTGGCCACGCCGAAGTGGCCCAAGGTGAGGGCCCGCGGCGCTGCCTCGGGGAGCTTTCGCCACTGTTCCCTCGTGAGGACCCCGCGCAGGGCCAGCCAGCGGTCGCCGGTGAGCGCCGCGTGGGAACCGTAGGCCGCCTCCAGTCGGGCGCGCTTTGTTTCGAATTCCTGTTGCGGGAGGTCGTCTTCATCGAGGGCGGTCATCAAGGCCCTGTAGGCGGCGCGTTTCTCTCCGTTCAATGCAACGAGCCGAGGGCCAAAGCTCGCTTCCACCTCGGCGATTCCCTTCACCTGATCGGCGGTGAGTTCGAGCTTTTGTTGCACGGTTTCTTGCTCGTACCAACTCTTTTTGTTTCCCGCGTTCTGCTTGGCGGCGGTGAAGCCCGGCAGCAGAGCGACCATCACGGCAACCGCGAACAGAATTCGGAACCTCGGGTTTGAAATCGTCATTCGAACCTCCACCAAAGATTGTGTATCCCGCGGCAGTATACGGTAAACTGCGCCGCGGTTCGCGACGGAGGGGTTATGAATTCGGGACGGATAATTGGTTTCGGTATCTTGGCAGTCGGGATCGGCCTGGGTCTTTTTTCCCTGATGCCGCAGGGGACCCGATCGGCCGTGAGCAGCATCGACCCGACGACCAACGCGAACGTCGTTCTGATCACCATTGACACAACGCGCGCCGACCGTCTTGGTTGTTATGGCGGTGACCCGGAAGTCGCTCCGGTGATCGATGGTCTTGCCCGGCGGGGCGTGCTTTTCGAGCAAATGCAGGCGGCGGCACCCATCACGCTGCCGTCACACACTTCCATGCTCTCAGGCCTCTATCCCTATCACCACGGTGTGCGCAACAACGGGATGTTCGCTCTTCCCGGCGACGTGGAAACGCTGGCGACGGTTTTCCACGACGCCGAGTATGCAACCGGCGCTTTCGTCTCGGCCTCGGTTTTGGCCCGCCGCTTTGGACTCGAGCGCGGGTTCGACATCTACGACGACGACCTCAGTCGCGGATCACATCTTACCCGCCGCGGCGTCCCCGCCCGCCGAGGTGATCTCACTCTCGAGGCCGCCCTCGACTGGCTCGATGAGGTGCCGGCGGGGAGTCCCTTTTTCTGTTGGCTCCACCTCTTCGATCCCCACGCACCGTACGACCCGCCGCCTGAATTCAAGCGTCGCTTCCCAACCGACCCCTACGTCGGCGAGATCGCCTTCACGGATTCGCTGATCGGCCAGGTGATGGAGTTTCTCGAGGACCGGGGGCTGTCCGGCAACACGTTTGTCCATGTGGTCGCCGATCACGGTGAGGCGTTTGGTGAGCACGGCGAGCGGACTCACGCAATCCTCCTCCACCAGGCAACCACCAGGGTTCCGTGGATTGTCGTCGGTCCGTCGGTTCCCACCGGGGAGCGCTACCAGGCGGCAACTTCAGGAGTCGACATCGCGGCCACCGTCGCGGCGCTCGCCGACGTCCCGGTTCCCAATGGAGAGACCGCGGACGGCATCAATGTATTCGCCGTCGAGGGAACCGAAAACGGTGCGAACCAGGAGCGAGAGATCATTACCGAGATCCTGCTCCCGAAGTATCAGTACGGTTGGGCGCCTCTGCTAGGCGTCCGCCAGGGCAGGTGGCAGCTCACCCGAGGGGCGTACTCGGAGCTCTTCGATCTCCAGCTCGACCCGAGGGAGCTGTCGAACGTCTCCGAGAGGGAAAAGACCATCACGGCAGCACTCGAGGAGCGACTCGACACTCTCACTCAGGTCTCCTCCGAGGATGAGGTCCGTCTGACCCTATCGCGAAGCGAACTCGACCAGCTGGCAGCTCTCGGTTATATCGGCAGCGAGGCCACCGAACGGCAGGCTCCACCGGATCCGAGAGCCATGATCGATGCGCACGTCGAGTTCGAGGCCGGGAGAGAGCTGGTCAGCCAGGGCGACACCGACCTCGCCCTCAAGGCGTTGAACGGCGCTCTCGACCGGGATCCCGGCAACGTTGCGATGCTCACCGAACGGGCGCGGCTCTATCTGCGAACCGGGCAGCTGGATGATGCCCGGAGAGACTTTCAGCATTGTTTGACCCTCGACCCGGAGAGCGCGACGGTGTTCTACGGTATGGCCCAGATCGAGATCCAGGACCGCAACTTCGACAAGGCGCTCGAGTTGGCCGAGATCGGATCGACCAAGAGAGGCGCCTTCGAGAGCCTCTCGGTGGTCAAGGCCCGGGCGTTGATCGGTCTGGGCCGGATAGACGACGCCACCCTTTTCGTCGAGGAGCGGCTGGCGACAAACCCGAACGATGCGGATCTCCTTGGACTGCGCGGTGACATTTTTGCTCACGAAGGCGATATCGAGACAGCGGAGGAGTACTTCCGAATGGCGGTAGCCGAGGATGCGCTCCACGCCCCGTCTCGTTTCCTGCTCGCCGAGTTGCTCAAGCGGAACGGGCGCGGCGCTGAAGCGGTGGCGGTGCTCGAAGACCTCCTGCGGATTCAGCCGGGCAACCCGCGCGCCCTGGCCGCCATCGGCGATATCAAGATCCAGGACTCCGAGTCGGCGGTCGCCTACCTCGAAGAGGCTGTGCGTCTCGATCCGAAAAACTACGAAGCTCTACTCAATCTCGGGCGGGTCTATCTCCAGATGGGGTTCGGGACCAAGGGCGAGGCGATGCTGCGGCGGGCGATCGAGAGCCGGCCTTTCAGCAAGTCGGCGTACAACAACCTGGCTGTCTCGCTCATCATCCAGGGCCGTCTCGCCGAAGCGGAGGAAATGCTCCGAGCGTTGCTCGAGGAGCACCCGGAGTTTGCCGAGGCGCGGAACAACCTTTCGCTGACCCTGGCCCGTCGAGGTGATCTGGAGGGGGCGGAGGCCGAGGCTCGGCGCGCCATCGAGTCCAACGTGGACCTCCTCGATCCAAGATTGACCCTGGCTTCGATTCTCAACGAGACCGGACGCTACGCCGAGACGGTTGACGTGCTTGAGCTGTTTGCCGAAAAGCAGCCTGAGCACACCGATTTTTCGATCCAGTATGGGATCGGTCTCGTCGGCTCGGGGCGCGCAGGGGAAGCGATTCCGTGGCTCGAAAAAGCCGTGGCGGTGACGCAGTCGAGCGACGAACGGGTTGTTCTGGCCCTCGCTCGGGCCAAGGAAGCCGTCGGGCAGCAGAGAGAGGCCCGCGACCTGTACGAACTCGCCGGCCAGATCTCGACGACACCACAGAATCGCGCGGAAGCCCTGGCGGCGATCGAGCGGCTTTCCACGGAGGGACTCGACTGACCCGCGCTGCGCGAACGGTTGAGCGGATAAAGTACTGAGAGCACTCTCGCGAGGGCTTGAATCCGCCCCATCTTCGGTGTAACGTTCAACCCGGCGAGACGAGCACGAGCTTGTCAGCGGATCGACCTGGTCTCCGCCGTCGCCGATCAGTTGCGTCTTTCGGCGCAGTCGACAAAGGAGGCCATCAATGCCAACGTCTACAGAATTCATCGACCTCGAAGATCGGTTCGGCGCCCATAACTACCATCCCCTCGATGTCGTGATCAGTCGCGCATCGGGAGCCTGGGTTTGGGATGTAGAGGGCAGAAAGTACATGGACTTTCTGGCTGCATACTCGGCTGTCAACCAGGGCCACTGCCATCCTCGGCTGGTCAAGATCATGGCGGAGCAGATGTGCAAGGTCGCTCTGACCTCGCGGGCGTTCAGGAATGACCAACTCGGTCCGTTCTGTCAGGAAATCTGCGAGTTGACGGGTTTTGCTCGGGTTCTGCCCATGAACACCGGCGCCGAGGCTGTCGAAACCGCGGTCAAAGCGGCGCGCAAGTGGGGCTATACCGTCAAGGGGATCGCCGAGGACCAGGCCGAGATTCTTGTCTTTGACGGAAATTTTCACGGACGAACGACCACCATCGTCAGCTTTTCGTCGGATCCCGACTACCGATTCGGCTTTGGTCCGTTCACCCCCGGTTTCCGGATTCTTCCCTATGGCGACATCGAGGCCGTTCAGCAGGCCATCAACCCCAACACCTGCGCCGTTCTGGTCGAGCCGATCCAGGGTGAGGCCGGGATCGTCGCCCCTCCGGAGGGTTTCCTCCGCCAGCTTCGTGAGCTGACCACCGAACACAACGCGTTGCTCGTAACCGATGAAATCCAGTCGGGCCTCGGCCGCACCGGCAAACTCTTCGCCTACGAGCACGAGGGGATCCGTCCCGATATCGTGATCATCGGGAAGGCCCTGTCCGGCGGGATGTATCCGGTTTCGGCCATCCTCGCCGATGACGAGGTCATGGGGGTCTTCAAACCGGGTGAGCACGGTTCGACCTTTGGCGGCAATCCCCTTGGCGCGGCGGTGGCCCGTGAAGCGCTCAAGGTCCTCATCGAGGAGGAAATGATCGAAAGCTCGGCCGAGCTGGGTGGAGTTTTCATGGACAAGCTCCGCGCCATTGATTCACCGCATGTGGAGCTCATCCGCGGCAAGGGTCTGTGGATCGGGATCGTTCTCAAGAAGACAGCCGGCGGCGCGCGTCGTTTCTGTGAGGCGCTCCAGGCCAAGGGCCTGCTGTGCAAGGAAACCCACGAGACCGTGATCCGGGTCGCGCCGCCCTTGACGATCACGCGGGAAGAGATCGACTGGGCGGTGGATCGCATCGGAGAGGTTCTGACGACGCTGTAGCGCGCATCGGGATGGCTCTATCTGCGTGATCCGCGTGATCTGCGGGCGATCCTGCGATGGGATGGGTCTACCTGTATTCTGCACCCTGCGTCCGGCGAGCGCGAGCCCACGCTCGCGAGAGCTATACTCCATCCGTGCAAAAACAGGGTTCAGTCACCGGGCGGCATTTGGCCATCGCGGTGCTTCTCGTGATCGTCGTCAACGCCCAGCTGACGTGGTGGATCATTTTCACCACCGGTCAGGCAAGGGACCGGCTCGAGCTCGAGCGCAGCCTTCTCGAAGTCCGTGCGCGGTCGTGGGTCGAGGTTTCGGCGTACGCCGGAGGGGATCAACCACCGCCGGTTCCGGAAGGACTCGAAGTCGTGGCTGCACCGCTAGGCGATTCGCCGCGTCCGACCATCGTGCTCGATGGTGATCCCGATGGTCGGGTGATTCGTCCCACCAGGGTCGCCTGGGACCGAATCCTCGACGAGTACCGAAAGCGGATCGTCATGATGGTTTCGGAAGGGGCTTTCTTCGCCTTCCTCCTGGTCGTGTTCATGGTGATCCTGTGGCGAACATTCCGCCGAGAGGTGGAGCTCGAACGACAGCACCGGAACTTCCTGTCGGCCATCACCCACGAGATCAAGTCTCCCATTGCGGCGATCCGGGTCGCCCTCGAAACGGTGGTCTCGGGTCGCGCCGACGAGAAGGCGGCCCAACGATTCATCTCCAACGCGCTGGCCGATACGGACCGCCTCGATCGTTTGGTTCAAAAGGTCCTCCAGGCGACTCGATACGGCAGCGGGTCGGCGGGCATCCGGCTGACTCAGAGATCGCTCAGTTGGGTGGTCGAGCGGGCGCTCGGCGTGTTCGAGCCGGGCGCGGCAGCTTCGGGAGCAACGGTCACAACCGAGATCAGCGACGGTCTGTTGGCCGAGATCGACGACGAGGCGATGGCGATCGTGGTGTCGAATCTCATGGAAAACGCGTTGAAGTACGGTGGTGACCCGGCGGAGATAAGGGTCGAGCTCCGCGCCGAGGGCGATCTCGCCATCCTCGAGGTGAGTGACAATGGCGATGGGATCGCCGAGGATGAGGTGCCCTTGATCTTCGGTCGTTTCTACCGGGCGGGTGACGAGATGACTCGAACGAGCCAGGGCACCGGTCTCGGTCTGTATCTGGTACAAAGAATCATGAAGGCTCATCACGGTACGGTTGCGGTGGCGGACACCGGTCCGAGCGGAACCACGATGCGGGTCACGTTGACCGGAGTCGAGATGGAGGAGGTCCGGGAATGAAGAAGCACATTCTCATCGTCGAGGATGAGGAGCATCTGGCGGAAGCACTTGCCCACAACCTCCAGTTTGAGGGCTATTCGACGACCGTCGCCAACGACGGAGAGGAGGGGCTCAAGCTCGCGCAGTCGATCCACCCCGATTTGATCATCCTCGATATCATGATGCCCAAGCTCGACGGTCTCGAGGTGTGTCGGCGATTGCGCGCGGGCGGTACTCGAACCCCCATCCTCTTTCTCACCGCGAAGTCCTCCGACGCCGACCGCCTGCTCGGGCTCAAGGTCGGCGCCGACGACTACGTCGCCAAACCGTTTCTCCTCGAAGAGCTCATCCTCCGGATTCACGGTATCTTCCGGCGGCAGAACTGGTACAGCTCTGCTCCGGATGAGCAGGAGGTTTTCAGCTTCGACGGCAACGAGGTCAACTTCCGAACCTACGAGGCCACCACCGGCGAACGCACCATTCGTCTGACCGAGAAAGAGTGCATGCTGATGAAGCTCCTCGTGGAGCGACGCAATCAGGTCGTCTCGCGGGAGGAGATCCTCGAGCGGGTCTGGGGCTATCGTTTTTCGACCTCGTCGCGGACCATCGACAACTTCATCGTGCGACTCCGCCGCTATTTCGAATCTGACCCCAAGAACCCGAAGTTCATCCACTCGGTCCGCGGGGTCGGCTACCGGTTCACGCCCTCGACCTAAGGCCGTCGGTGAAAAGCCCCGATTTCGGTTCCTGGACGGTGTCGCGGCATCGGTTGGCCCTTGGCGTCATCCTCCTCGGGAACGCCGTTGTATTCGCCGGGGTCGATCCGCCGACACGGTTGGCCACGGCCGCCGTCGTGCTTCTGCTCATGCTCGATCTCAGACGGATGCCGGATGTGCCGCGGCTTCACCGGCTCGCCGGATTCATGGTCGCCGCATTGATTCTGATCCAGCTCGCGCCCCTGCCCGAGTTGGTTCGAAGACTGATCCAGCCCGGATTCGCCGATGTGATGGCCTCGGGTTGGTACCCGTTGTCCCTCGCCCCGTGGGCGACAATTCACGCCGCCGCATCGGTGGTGATCGTGGTCGGGATCGCGCTGACCGCGGCGCGGATCGGGGTGACCCGAAGCGGGCTACCGGTGCTTCTCGCGCTCATCGCCGCCACCGGGGTCGTCGTGGCGGTCCTCGGGTTGGCGGGCGAAGCCGGCGCTCCCGAAAAGGTCCTTCTCGTTCGCGACAACACCGGTGGTGGTAGCCCCTATGGTCCGTTTGTCAACGAGAACCACTTCGCCCAGGCCATGGAGCTCACCCTGCCGGCGGCGCTGGTTCTGCTCGCTGTAGGCGCCCGCAAATTGAGGGGCTCGAGTAGTGAACGCCAGTTGGCGGCGGTGATGGTCCTCGGCTCCTCGGTGGTGACGGTGGTGACGGTCGCGGCGATGTTGCGCTCCGGATCCAGAGGTGGTGCGCTCTTTCTGTTGCTGGCATTGGCATTGACCTTTCCACTCTGGCTGCGCCCTCTTCGATTTCGTGGAAGGCGCTGGCCGGCTGTCATCGCCGGCGTGGTGCTCGTCGCCGTGGTCGGCGGTCTGTCTTGGACACGATTGCCCGAACTCGAAGAGGGGTTTCGTGATCTTGTCGCGGTCGAAGGCGTCGACGGCAACACCCGATGGGATCTGTGGTCGGGGACCGTTCGATCGTGGCGGCGGTCACCGGTCGTGGGCTCCGGTCTCGGCAGCTATCGATTCGTGATCGGAATGGACAAGCCGGCGACGGGGTCGTCGGTCCTTGAACAGGCCCACAATGACTGGCTCGAGTGGGCCTCGACGACGGGAATCATCGGAGTGGCCGCATTGGGGTTGTTCCTGGTCGGTGGGGTTGTCTCTCTGGCGCCCTGGAGGGTGCGACGGCTCAGATTTGAATTTCGGTACGCACTGGCCGGAATCGCCCTCGCGGTCGTGGCCACCGGGATCCACGAGGTCATCGGCTTTGGTCTCCAGACACCCCTCAACCGGTACCTTCTCGCGACGTGGATCGGGATGTTGTGGGGTCTTGCCGGCCGAGTTCGGGATCTCCGCGGTGAGAAGAGGGTCCACGATGCCTCCGAAGGAGAACCGGCATGAACTCGACATCGATGCAACCCGGTGAGATCGACCGCCACCTCAAGAGTATGCGGTTGACGACCATTGGATTCCTCATCACGGTTCCGCTGGCTGCGGCGCTGTGTATTGGAGTCACGGCGCGGGAGAGCATGGTTTCACCGATGGCCGTGAGCCTGACCGCCGGCGCTGCTGCTCTGTGGGTCGGATTCTCCGCCAACCGTGACGCCCAGGCGCGGCTTGATCGAGTCAAACGCGCCTATGCGGCAACGGGAGACGAGCAACGCCTTCTCCGGGATCATCGGATGGTCCACCTGGCGGTTCTCGTTCGGCTCGAGGTCATGGTGATCGCAGCGGTCGTTGCGTCGATCTGGGGTGGGAGCTCGGCCGCTGCCTGGGGCGTCCTGGCCCTCGCGGGAATGATGATGTGCCTCAGTTGGCCAACCGCCGACAAGACCGACATGCTGATTCAGCGGGCGAGGGAGCAGCGCGGGAGGTAGGGTGGGCCTTGGCCCACCTTCAGGAGCGTTCCGGTCGGAACTGCGCCGCCACGAAGTCTGACACCCTTCAATACCCGCCTGGGCCACTCTCGATTGCGATTTTTTTCGAGTCATTGCGATGGATGCCCTTGGCGATCTTTGCGATGCAGCTCTGCGATGGTGCAGTGCATCCAGCATCCAGTCCTCGGAATTCCTTGCCGCCCCAGCGACTTGAAACCTAGTGGAACCGCCCTGCGTAGAAGCTCTTGCGGGGCTCTGCGCCCGTCGATGGAGGATTGATGAGCAAGAAGATCTGGTTGGGCCTCGCGGTCGTGATTGTGGCGGCGGTGGCGTTCAGCCTCATCGCCTTACCCAAGGGCGCCGAGTGGACCACCACCTCGCCGGAGGCGCGTGCCGAGTTCGCCGCCGCGGTGGATGCTCAGATGAAGCTCTACCACAGTGACGTGCAGGCGCATCTCGAAAGGGCTCTCGAGCTCGATCCCGACTTCGTCATGGCCAAGCTCTACCTCGCCGACAAGGTCAGAATGGATGACGAGAGTCGAGCCACCGGCCTTTGGAACGATGTGATTTCGGCCGATCAATCAAAACTATCCGAACGTGAGCGGGTCTACATCAATCGGGCCCGTGCCATGCAAGAGCAGCGGTATTCAGATGCGGACGAGATGCTCGACGCCTACCTCGCCGATCACCCCAAAGATCCTCTTCTCCTCCATCAAAAGGCGCTCGCTCTGTGGATGACCGGCGAGTTCGATAAGGCGGAGAAGTTGAACCGCCGACTCATCGAGATCGCGCCGAACTGGGTCATCGCCTACAACCAGCTGGGCTACATCGCCATGTCGCAGGGTCGATTTGTCGAGGCCGAGGAATACTTCACCAGCTATCGGTTTGTCGCGCCGGACCAGGCGAATCCGCACGATTCGCTGGCCGAGCTCTACATCATGATCGGCCGGTACGACGAGGCCGAGATATCGCTTTATCAGTCCATCGGAATCAAGCCGGACTTTTGGGCCGCCTACGATCATCTCGCGATGACGGAGATGATGATGAAAGACTTCGCCGGTGCAAGGGACGCACTGGTCATGGCCGAGGAGGCGGGCGAAGTCCCCGAATACTGGGAAATCGGTATCGGGTGCATCACTCGCATCGCTGAGCTCGCCTACAACGAGCAGTATCGTGAGGTCCTGGCGGTACAAGAAGAGAATCCCGAGTGTTTCAAGGGTCACTCCCGGGGCCACGGGAGCGTCACGGTTCACCGCGCCGCCAGCCTCCTGGGCGAGTGGGAGATCGCCGATTCCATCGAGGAAGGGTACGCCACGGCGATCGAAGAGATGGAGAATGACGGGGCCGAAAGGGAAATGTCCAACGTGGTCGGAGCCCTCGCCCACCTCCAGGGTGTTCGCCTCGCCGTTCAAGGCGATCTCGAAGGCGCCATCGAACGGTTCAAGGTCGCCGACCAAAATATGACCTATATCCAGGCCGCCAACGGTCTTTTCAAGCTCTCCAACCGCCTGTTCCTTGTGGAGGCGCTCTTTGCATCCGGGATGGACGGCAAGGCCCACAAGGTGCTCTCGAAGGTCCGGTCGGTCAACCCGAGGATGGTCGAGGATTTCGAGGAGCACGGACTCAAGGTGCTCGGGTTGGAGCGGGAGTAAGGAACGAATGATGAATTAGGAATGATGAATTAGGAATTGCATCGCACCGGATCCACTCTCATCGCAGAATAGCGAGTGCGATGTCATTCATAATTCCTAACTCATAATTCATCATTCCTCCCGCCCTTCGCTTAACGCTCTGTTTCGCCATTCCCCATCAAATGACGCTCGAAGAAGTCGGCGATTGCACCGAATACCTGCAGATGCGAGCCCGGGGCGTCGATGCCGTGCGCCAGGTTGGGCAAGAGCATGAGCTCGAACCGGACTCCTTCGCGCCACGCGCGGTCGGCGAACTGGAGCGTGTGCTGGACGTGGACGTTGTCGTCCCCCGTCCCGTGGATCACCAAGAGCGGATCCTCGAGATCGCCGACGGCATCGAGGACCGAGCCTGCGGCGTAGCCCGCCGGGTTGGCTTGGGGTGTGCTCATGTAGCGCTCGGTGTAGATGGAGTCGTAGAGTCGCCAGTCGATCACCGGCGCCACCGCCGCTCCGGCGGCGAAGGTGCCGGGGCTGTGGGTCAGGGCGTAGGCCGTCATGTAACCGCCGTAGGACCAGCCCCAGATACCGATCCTCTCGGGATCCGCCCAGAGTTGGCTTTTGATCCACCTCACACCGGCGAGTTGATCGGGGAGCTGTTTCGATCCCAGGGCGAGATCCGTCGCGCCTTCGAATTCACGACCGCGCGCCGCCGAACCGCGATTGTCGAGGGCGAAGACGACGAACCCGCGACCGGTGAGAGTGTGGTTGAACAGACCGCTCGTTCGCGGCCAGGCGTCGACGACGACCTGAGCGTTGGGGCCTCCGTAGGTGTAGATCACCACGGGATACCGCTTTGACTCGTCGAAGTCCTGGGGCAGCAGCAGCATCGCATTGAGGATGATGCCGTCGTCCGCCTCGACATCGACGAATCGGTAGTCCGCGTATTTGATCCTCGGGATAGGGTGCTCTACGGGGATCTCCGAACCCTTCGCTCCTGAGTGGTCCATCACCCACCGGCGGGGTGGGGCGCCCAGGGTTGATGTGGTGACCAGAAGAGAACCGGAAGCCGCCAGCTCGGCTGAGTGTGTCCCCGTCCCGGGGGTGAGACTCATCGTGTCGCCGTTTGAAAGATCGACTCTGAACAGACGGCGTTCCATGGGATTCGGCCGAGCCGTCTGATACCAGGCGAACCGATCACCGGCGTCGACTCCGATCATCTTGGTGACGTCCCATGGTCCGGGGCTCAGATCGACGAGTTCACCACCCGCCCGTACGTGCCACAGGTGGGTGTTGCCTTCCCGTCGGCTGAGCCAGAGAAACGAACCGTCATCGAAGAAATGGAGATCGTCCACGGCCCCGATCCAGTAGACATCGGACTCTTTGATGAGGACTCTTCGGCCATTGGTTTTCAGATTGACGCGCACGAGTTTCAGATGCTCTTGAGCCCGGTCGAGCTCTTGGTACCAGAGGTCTCCATCCGGGGTGAATCCGAAGCGTGGAATGTATGGAAGTGGATCACCGAAGGCGATTTCGTTCACGCCGGTGGGGGCTGAGGATTCGCCGAAATGCGTCACGTGCAGCGATGGTCGTGGGGACGGGTCGCCGGGTACCGGATAGCGCTGCTCGGTCACTTGTGAGTGGGTCTCCATGAGGTCGATCAGATGGAAAACAGGGATCGATCCGTCATCGAGCCGCAACCAGACGATGGCCGAGCTGTCGTGGGCCCACTCGAATGCGCGGCCGTCGCGACCGGCGAGTTCTTCCTCATAGACCCAGTCGAAGACCCCGTTGAAGACGGATTCGGAACCATCCTGACTCAGTCGAGTCTCCTTCTTCAGCCCGATATCGTAGACCCAGAGATCGTTGCCGCGGACCCACGCGATGCGCCGGCCGTCGGGTGAGAACCGGGGGTGGATTTCGACACCCTCACCCACCTCCAGCACCTTCAGTGTCCCCGACTCGAGATCGAAGAGGTTGGGGCTCTCGCCATCGCTGATGAGAACCGCGTTGCCATCCGGTCGCCAGACCGGATCCTCGAGGAGGGGAGACTCACCGGGCCGGTCACCCGACAATGCGATGAGACGGCGGTCGTCAATCAGCGTCCGGCGATCCCCGCTTGACGGATCGAACTCCATCAATCGTGAGTTCAATGGATCTGACCGGTCGACCCAGACCACCGTGTCATGTCCGGGACGCCACTCGACGCGTGGTGTGTAGAGATGGATCTCGGCCGATTCGCTGAAGGCGATCTCGAGATCGGACGGCGCGGGGTCACCAGCGGGCTCATCAGCGGTCGTGATGGTCGAGGGAAGGCAGATGAGGGGCAGGAGAAGGAGAAAGCGGGCGGGGCCGGGCATGGGCACCTCCTGGTTTTTCAGGGGTCAATCTCGAAGGACGCGGATGACCTCGGCCAGCTCCGATGTCAACCGGTGATCTCCCAGCCGCCGACGAACGGCGTCGAGAACGCTCGAAAAGTACCAGAGTTGCTTTTCCTTGGGGGCGTTGAATCGGCCCCAGACCAGCTGAGGGTCGGAAGCCTCGCTGAGATCGAAATCGAGTGACAGCAGATTGTGCAACACATCGGCGCCCTTGATGAGGACCGCGTCCCGGGGCATGGTTTCGATCTCGGCGATCTGTTCCTGTTTGCGCAGTTCCCAGGTTTCGCCCCGACCCCGGTCGGGTCGTTTGTCCTCGGTCACGGCCAGCACCAAGTCGAGCACCTCGTCATTGGTGATCTCGCGAATCCGCTCCAGCCCGTCGGGATCGGGGACGTCTTCAAGGTAGTCGTGAAGCGCCGCGGCGGCGAGCACCTCGTCCGACGCGCAGTAGCGGGCCAGAATGGTCATGGTCCCCATGAGGTGGGTGATATAGGGGATGTGGTCCTCGGGAAGAGGAACGCCCGGAGACGAAGATGCATCGGCGGGACGATCGCGCTTGCGGAACTGGTGGTAGTGGCCCTGTGCGGCAAGGCGAACCGCAGCCTCGATCATGGGCGGGTACAGCGGCGGTCGGTGGGAATCGATGGAGTTTTTACTCAATACCAGTCCTTGGGGCCATTGTAACCCGCAGTTCTGGCCAAAAGGGGTAGACTTGTCAGTAGGAGGTACGGATGCGACGCATTTCCCTGCTCATGGTTCTCACTTTGTTGATGGTTTCCTCGGCGAATGCCCAGTTCGTGGCGCCGGGTGCATCGATACCGGTGGCCGCCAATCTACCCGGGCTCAACGCCACCGACTGGCGAACCGATGTCAGCGTGGTCAACCTCGGCGCGACCGAGACCTCCGTTAGAATCCTGTTCCTGCCTGAGATCAAAAACGGTGTGCCGGTCTTTGAGCCGGAGATCACCGATCCCTACATCATCGCCGCCGGCGCTCAGACAACCATACGCAACATAGTCGAGACGGTCTTCGGGTACTCCAACACCAAGGGTGCACTGTCGATCTTCTCCGATGATTTCGCCCCCCTTGCCGTGAGCGCGCGGATCTACACCCTCGGCGATGACGGCGGGAGCTTCGGCCAGAATGTCGAAGGACTGCTGGTGGCCAATGACGCGTGGACACCGGGCATCACCCACGACGATTTCTACCGGAGCAACATCGGTATCTATCTCCCGTTTGACCCGTCGCCGGGCCACCCGGTCCGTTTCACGATCACGGTCTTCGACAAGGATGGCGACGAGGTTGGGGGCGGGGAGATTGTCTTCAAGGACGCCGGAATGCAGCAGTACAATCTCTCGTCCTTCGGGGTGGAGATGCTGCTCGACGGCTATGTCGAGTTCGACTGCCTCGATCCGACGGCCACCTTCTACGCCTACGCCTCCCGGGTCGACCAGGTCTCGGGTGATGCGGTCTTTCGACAGGCGCGGGGCCGTGAGAGCGATCTTCCTTAGGAGCGTGTAGTGAATAGAATTGGCGGCGCCTTTCGGGCGTCGTTTGGCCCGATTTTCGGCGTATTCTTGGCCCATACCACCAGTATGAACCTGCGAATCCGACGAAAATCGACCTCAAACGACCCTCCGAAATCCATCCACCATCTATCCACTACACGCTCCTAGGCCGATCTCACCCGTTTTCTGCTGCTGCCTGCGACCTTAAAGAAAGCCGTGTTCGCGCATCCACTCGTCGTTGTAGACGGTGCTGAGGTAGCGGAAGCCCGAGTCCGGAAAGACGGTGACGATGCGCGCGGGTGCTTTGAGCCGGCCGGCGAGTTCGCGGACCCCCCAAAGCGCGGCGCCGCTCGAGCCGCCGGCAAAGATCCCTTCGGTTCGAGCGAGATCGCGGGTGGCGTGGAAAGCGTCGGCGTCATTGATGCGGATCATGTCGTCGATGAGGTCGAAGTCGGGGCAGGAGATGAGCTCCTCGTCACCGAGGCCCTCGATGAGGTAGCGGTCGGGTTCGACCAGTGTGCCGTGGTGGAAATGATCGTAAAAGACCGATCCATTCGGGTCGATGGCGACGACCTTGATGGACGGGTCACGCTCCTTGAGGAAACGGGCAATGCCGCAGATCGTTCCGCCGGTGCCGATCCCGGCGACGACGTAGTCGATTTTCCGGGCCATCTGACGCCAGATCTCCGGACCCGTGGAGAGATAGTGTGCTTCTGAGTTCTCGCGATTGTTGTGCTGGTCCGGGAAATACGCCGCCGGGTTCTCCGCGGCCAATCGTCGAGCGGTCCGATTGTAGCTTTCGGGGTGTTCCGGCGGGAGATCGCCATCGACCAGCACCAGCTTGACCCCCATGGCGGTGAGGCTGTCGAGCTTCTCCTTCGAGGTCTGACGGCGGACGACCATGGTGCACTCGAGACCCTCCATGACCGCCATCAGGGCAAGCCCCATGGCGGTGTTTCCGGAGGAATTCTCGATGATCTCATCACCGATGGCGAGACGGCCGTCAGCCAGGGCCTTCTCGACCATGTAACGCGCGATACGATCCTTGACGCTGCCCATGGGGTTCATGAACTCGATCTTGGCGAAGACCTCGCAGTCGAGGTCCTCGACGGAACGTTGAAGGCGGACCAGGGGTGTCCAACCGATGGCGTCGGAAATGCGTTCGAAGACCCGGAGTTCGTTCATGTGCGGAAGTATAGTCGGCGATCTCGTGTCCGGGTATGACAATCGTGAGGCAAAACCGAGGCGCGGAATCTCACCCGAGTGAATTCGTCGCGCTCGTGAGCATCAGCTCGTGACCCTGGCCAGGTGCGCCTCAACAGCCGAAGCCGAGTCCTCGGGAACCCACAGGATCACGTGGTAGATAGTCGAAGGGCCGATTCGGGCCCATTCGGTGGCCATGGCCCACCTGGCGTTTGTCTGTTCCACCAGACCTTCTGGCTCGCCCGAGGCGTCGGGATCATAGGCCGCGGGATCCACCAACTCGGCGATGGCCGGCCGGGGGGGGAGAGTGAGCCAGACGGCGGTCCGGTCTGCAAGTTCGTGTTGTCGCAGAGCGAGGATCAGCCGCTCGCCGAGTTCCTGGAGCATCGGTCCGACGGGGAGCAGGATGGCGTCGGGTTCGGCTAGGTCTCGGTAGATGAGGTGATAGTGGTCGTCTGATTGCCGAAGGTGTTCGGCGATGCGAATCACGGTTTCGGTCAGCCGCCTCGGGAAATCCCTGGTGGTCTGATGGGGGATATCGGCTTCGAGATCGATCCGCAACCGGCCGGAGGTCGCATCCGCGGGCCGAATCGTCCAACCGAGTTGCCATTCGGCGCCGCGTCGCCAACTCTGCCAACTCCGAACCAGGCCCACCGGGACGGCCAGGACCACCAGCGAGAGGATGCCGAAGACGGATGAGAGACATCCGTGCCGGGTCTTCAGACTCCGCTTCACCGCGCGTGGCAGGTTCTCCGGTTGGGTCACTCGTCGGTCTTACCATGGCCGAGGGGAGGATCAAAGAGTGGTTTCACGACAACAAGGTACGCGATGAGCGATCCCCAGATCACAGCCTGGGCGGCGACGTGGATCCAGGGCGATGTCGGCCATATCCCTTCGATGAGCGCGCGCTGTTCGGCCAACAAACCCTCGATCTGGAAGAGATCGCTCGGATCGATGACGGCAAAGGTGACGGCCGAGGAGACCCCGCCGATGCCTACGGCTACCATGGCCGTCCACCATGCCCAGGGCTCGCGCCGGGAGGTGCCCCACGCGAGGGCGGCGCTGAGAACGAAGACGATCACCCAGCACACCGCGCCTGCAGCTCCCGACAGCACCCGGCCGAAGAACGGGAAGACATAGCCGTACGCGGGTACCGCGACGATGCTGAGGCCGCCCAGGGCGTAGGCCACCGTCAATGCGAGCAGGCGTTGAGGGCAGCTATCGGTCCAGTCGGGTTTCGGGTCGCGCGAACGGCAGGTGGCGATGACGTTCGGTGAGCGGTAGAAGAGGATGAACGCGCTCGGCAGCACAACATAGATCACGCCCAGGAAGAGTGTGATAGCGATGGCGACCGCCTGTGCGGTCCCGGCGTCGAGACCTGACGCGGCGCCGAGCGAGGACCAGAATCCGGGCAGCAGCCACCATAAGAGAACCATGGTGCCGACGCCGGTAATCAACCACACCCAGGAAAGCGACAGCGTCAGGGCGACCGCCCACGGGCGAGCGTGGATCGATCCCACCCCGAGGGTGACGAATGCCGCCGCGATCAAACCGTAGAGCGCAAGCGTCGGGAGCACGACCCGCAGGTCGATGACCGGTGACAACGTGGCTGCGGCCATCGTCAGCGGGATGAGCGAGGCGCAGGCAAGACCGATGAGGATCTCGGCCGTGCCGAAGATGACCAGACCGGTGCTGCGATCTCTGCAGTCCTCGATCCGGTGGTTGGATGGGATGTTCCTCATGGTTGTCGACCCGTATTATCCCCCAGAAACCGGTGGTGGTCATTGCGGGCGGGACGAGGCCGTTGTGCTACCGTGTGGCACCGATCGGCGGAGACATGAAGCTCGTCATTCAGATCCCAGCTTGGAACGAGGAAGAACACCTGGCCGAGGCCATTGCGGCCCTCCCCCGGGAGGTTGCGGGCTTTGACGAGATCGAGATCCTCGTCATCGACGACGGCTCCGAGGATCGCACCGTCGATGTCGCCGGTGAAGCGGGAGCGCGGGTGGTTCGGTTGCCGGTCCACCGCGGGCTCGCTGTGGCCTTTGCCTCGGGCATCGATGCAGCTCTCGAGCGAGGCGCCGATGTCATCGTCAACACCGATGCCGACGGTCAGTACGATGCGCGGGACATCCCCGTTCTCGTGGCACCGATCCTCGCCGGGGATGCCCAGATGGTGATCGGTGACCGGCAGGTCCACACCATTCGCCATTTTTCGGCGACCAAGAAGATCCTCCAGAAGCTCGGCTCGTGGGTCGTCCGCAGGCTCTCTCGCACCGAGGTCACGGACGCGACTTCGGGTTTCCGGGCGATTTCGAGAGAGGCTGCGCTCAAACTCCACGTGTTCACCCGTTTTACCTACACCTTGGAGACCATCCTCCAGGCCGGTGAGGCCGGTCTCAGGGTGGTGTCGGTTCCGGTCCGCACCAGGGCCGAAGAGACTCGTCCGTCGAGGCTCTTCCGCAGCAACACCGGGTATGTGCTGCGCTCGCTGGAGAGCATCGCCCGCATCGTTATCCTCTACAATCCGCTGCGGATTTTTCTCCGCCTCGGTGCGTTGCCGGTCGTCGCCGGTCTCGCCCTCCTCGCCCGCTTTCTCTTCTTCTACCTCACCGGCGAATCGCCCGCCGGGCACCTCCAGTCGCTCATTCTCGCGGTCATCCTGATCACGGTGGGTGTCCAGGTGTGGGTGGTTGGGGTGGTGGCCGATCTTATCGCCGTCAATCGGCGGCTCCTCGAAGAAGCGGTGGAGCGGCAGCGGGAAGGCCTCGGCCGTGGCCGCTGACGGATCGGTCGGAATCTGAAGTGAACCGAACAGCCGACCCTGGTGGATCCCGGTCGGCGCAGCGCGCCGTCGGGGTGGTTGTCGCCCTCGCGCTGGTGGCCGCGGTCCTCTACCTGGCTCGACCGGCGATGGTCTGGGAGCTCATCGCGACCGGCGATCCCGTGCTGCTGGCCCTGGCTGCGGTCTCGGCCGGTGCGGCATTGGTCATGCGGGGCGCACGGTTGGTGGCGCTTCTTCCGCCGGGCGAGCTCCGCATTCAGGAGGGCGCCATCGTGGCTGCTGCGGCGCAGGCGGCGGCGCTCTTCGCTCCGGCGAGGACCGGCGAGTTTGCATTGCCGTGGCTGCTCCGCCGCGTGACCGGGCGTGATCTCGCGGCCGGCATCGGGACCCTGTTGGCGGCTCGGGCCCTCGATATAGCGGGACTCGGCCTGTGGGCGGGCTGGGCGATCCTCGCGATCTGGGGCTGGAGCGAACCTCTTGCCCTGATGGCCGCCGCCGCCCTCGTGGCGCCGCCGTTGATGCTCCCGATGACCTTGAGAGTG
>CBESWV010000031.1:0-23589 GCA_965533305.1 uncultured bacterium
CTACGGGAGTTCACCACCCCCAAGGGAAGCCCAAACCTCGGCTTCGAGCTCAGCCGCTG
This sequence comes from uncultured bacterium, assembly GCA_965533305.1. GTDB lineage: Bacteria > Acidobacteriota > Thermoanaerobaculia > Thermoanaerobaculales > Sulfomarinibacteraceae > JAHECW01. Next base: position 60 of record CBESWV010000031.1, read on the forward strand.
CCTTCGAGGTCGCTGCGAGTGCTTTGTCCGCACGCGCCAGCATGGCCGCGGCCTCGACATCGTCAGCCATATCCTGGAGATTGATGCGCACATTCATGGCGGCGCCGAGAGCCGCCGCCCGCGCCATGGCGGCGCCGACCCCGGCGTCCGATGCCGATGCCGCCATCCCGAGTTTCCGGGCTCGCGCACAGAGTTCCACCACCTCGGGGCATGCCTCTGTGACCTCGAGGGGCACCAAAGCCGCGCCGAGAGTCGCAGCCCGCACGGCCGCCGCCTTGGCCTCACCGGAGACCTTGTTGGCGTCCATCAACCGCTGGAACGACCAGGTGTCCTCGTCGATGGCGTCGAGCAACTGCTGCTTGAGCTTCTGTCCGCGCATCGCGACCTCTTCGAGCTGACCGCGGACCTTGGCGAAGGGAGCCTTGGGGTGAGGCAGATTCGCCACCATGGCCGCGAGTGCCGCAGCAAGAGCGCCGGCCAAAGCAGCCACCGATCCGCCACCGGGCGCCGTGGAATCGCGCGAAGTCTCATCGGCAAAGCCCTGCAAGGTCAGACTCGCCAGCGGCCGTTCGGGGGCGAGGACTTCCTCGATGATCTTCTCCCTGGCGTTGAATTCCGAGACTTCGTTGAGTCCCAAACTTCGAACGGCCGCGTGAATGACATCCGATTCAGGAACCCCACGAGAACGCCCCATCTTCGCCAGGTAGTGGCATCCCGCGGCGAGCATGGAGCCTTTCGGGAGGAGACCCACCAACTCCGAGCCTGTGACCCGGATCCCTCGTTCACGGGCCGACTCGTCGCAGGCATCAAAGGCGACGTGGACCGGTGTGACATCGAGATCGATAAGGTTCATCGACACCTGTGCGCAACCATATTCGGGAATGGTCCATCCCATGCCGCGGACCGCCTTGAGCAGTCCGGGCTGTTGGATCTTGGCTCCATCAGGTCCCGTCACCATCCGTCCGGCCTCGCGCACATCGAAAGCGACCCGGTTGGCCCACCGCTTGTCGGTGACGTTGAGATTGACGTTGTAGGCGACCAGGAACTTGCGCGCTCCGGTCACCAAGGCGCCGAAACTCGGGACAAAGGTGGCGGGTCCGAAATCAGGGGCAAACTCGGGGGTTTTGAGCTTCTCCTCCAGCGCCTCGTATTCGCCTTTTCGGATAGCGGCCAACGACCGTCGTTCGGGACGGGTTGCCGCATATTCGTAGAGAAAAACCGGAATACCGAGCTCCTCCCCCACTCGATTGCCGAGTCTCTTGGAGAGTTCGACACAGTCGTCCATGGTCACGCCAGACACCGGCACGAACGGGCACACATCGGTGGCGCCCTGGCGGCCGTGGGCACCATGGTGGCTGCGCATGTCGATGAGTTCGAAAGATCGTTTGATGAGGGCGAAAGCGCCTTCGAGGACCGCTTCAGGCTCACCCACGAAGGTGATCACCGTTCGATTGGTTTCCTGTCCGGGATCGACATCGATCACTTCGACTCCCGGTACCGCCGCTGCCGCCTGGACCACTGCGTTGTAGACTTCGGGGTTTCGGCCATCAGAAATATTGGGTACGCATTCAACGATTTTCATCAATTCCTCCGTAGCGGCGGTTCAAGCAGGGATCAACCTGTCAAGAACGAGGGACATCGTCCAAGTCGTGCTGGACCATCATCTGCACGAGTTCGGGGAAACTGACCTTGGGATCCCAGCCGAGCTCGGTCTTGGCCCTGGTCGGATCGGCGAGGAGGGTCTCCACTTCGGCCGGGCGGAAGTGCTTCGGGTTGACTTTCACCCGCACCGCTCCGGTGGCTCGGTCACGGCCCACTTCATCGATCCCGATACCATCCCATTCGAGTTCCACACCCGCTTCTTGAAACGCAAGATCGCAGAACTCACGCACCGAGTGATCCTCTCCGGTTCCCACAACATAGTCCCTGGGCTCATCGGTCTGGAGCATCATCCACATGGCCACGACGAAATCCCCGGCAAAACCCCAGTCTCGGCGAGCATTGAGGTTGCCCAACGCCACGCTGTCCCGCTTGCCGGTGACAATCTCCGCCACCGCTCGGGTGATCTTCCGGGTGACGAAATTCTCACCTCGTCGTGGAGATTCATGGTTGAAGAGAATCCCGTTGCTGGCGTGGAGACCGTAGGCCTCGCGAAAGTTGACCGTCGACCAATAACTGAAGAGCTTGGCGACCCCGTAAGGTGACCTTGGGTGGAACGGCGTTGTTTCACGCTGAGGCACCTCGGCCACCTTGCCGAAGAGCTCGGAGGTCGAAGCCTGGTAGTAGCGGGCGTTGGGGGCCTCGCGTCGCACAGCTTCGAGGAGACGGATCGTACCGAGCCCTGTGACATCGCCGGTGTATGTCGGCATCTCGAACGAAATGGCGACGTGTGACTGTGCCGCCAGGTTGTAGACCTCGTCGGGGCCCACTGAGGAGAGAATCCTTGTCAGCGACTCCGCATCACCGAGATCGCCGTAGTGAAGGGAGAGACGGTCTCCGATGCTCTCGCGCGCCCTCAGATGATCGATTCTCTGTCGGTTGAACGTCGAGGCCCGTCGGACCACCCCATGGATCTCGTACCCCTTGTCGAGGAGGAGTTCCGCGAGATATGAACCGTCCTGGCCGGTGATGCCGGTGATCAGAGCTTTTCGTCGCATGGCGGGAAGTCTAGCATTCGCGCGACCTGATTCCTGCACCCAGCCATGGCAAAAGAGAAAACAAATCCAAGAAAAATCGAATCATCCACCGCATCCATCGGTTAGTATCTCCGACGATGTTTGAGCGCAGCCAAACCCTCCGCATTCTTCAGTGGATTCTCATCGTTGTCGGCCTTACCCTGGTCGGCTTCTGGGTGGGCGCGCGGTTGAGCGGCTGGTTCGGAGGGAAGACCGAAATCCAGCGATTCGAGGAGGCGCGAGCGGAAGCTGCCACCGAAGCCGTTGTCGAAGCCACACCGATCCCATTCGCCGAGGATCTCCCCATCGATCTGCCGGTCGATACGAGCCTGTGGGCCGAAGACCGGATTGACGAGTATGAAGAGAGCCTCGAACACGACTTCGACGCTCCTCTCGCAGTCTTGCGGATCCCCAAGATCAACCTAGAAGTGGCGGTGTTGTCGGGCACGACCGAGCTCGCGCTCAACCGTGGGGTCGGTCATATCGATGGCACGCCCGCCCCCGGCGAAGAGGGAAACATCGGCATCGCCGGCCACAGGGACGGCTACTTCCGCGGCCTCAAAGATGTCGAGGTGGGAGATCCCATCGAGATGGAGACCCTCACCGACAGTGAGATCTACACCATCACCGAGCTCTTCCTCGTCGACCCTCCCGATGTCTGGGTTCTGGAACCCACCGAGAATCCATCGATCACCCTGGTCACATGCTATCCGTTCTACTACGCCGGAAGCGCACCGCAGCGCTATATCGTCCGAGCGGAGAGGCAACAACCGTAATTCATAAGGTTTATTCTCGATTCTGGGACGTTCAACGACCAATTGGTTCAGTTGGCGTGACATCAACGGCCTGATTGAAACACAAAGATCACGAAGAACCACAATGAAGACACAAAGAGCGTCACAATGACTCATCGCACGGGCTCGAATAGTGAGTCGCCATCGCGTTCGGAAGGAGTCCGGGTCAATGGTGCGATGCTTCGTGAACCCCTTCGTGGTTCTTCGTGTCCTTAGTGTTTCAAACCCATCATCGCGGCTTCCACGGCCGAGAATTGAAGATCAGAGACAGTCCGGCTCCCCTGCGATTCACTCTCTTCGGAGCGACTTACGACTCACGACTCACGAACGACGGACCTGGCTCGAACCTGTCAGTGCCTGTCAGTTCGGTAGTTCGGCGCTTCCTTGGTGATGACGACATCGTGGGCATGCGATTCCTTGAGCCCGGCGGCGGTGACCCGGATAAATTTCGACTTGCTGTGGAACTCGGCGATGGATGAGCACCCGGCCAATCCCATCCCGGCGCGCAGGCCGCCGATGAGCTGGGTCAACTGGTCGGCGACGGGGCCCTTGTACGGGACCATCCCTTCGATGCCCTCGGGAACCAGCTTCGAGACATCTTCACCTTCTTGGAAGTAGCGGTCGCGCGAGCCCTCGGCCTCCTTCATGGCGCCGATCGAGCCCATCCCACGATAGGCCTTGAAGGTCCGGCCCTGATAGAGGATCTGTTCGCCGGGCGATTCCGCGACGCCGGCAAAGAGCGAACCGATCATCACCGTGTCGGCACCCGCGGCGAGAGCCTTGCTGATATCGCCGCTGAATCGGATTCCGCCATCGGCGATGACCGGGACCCCATGCTCGTGCGCTTCGCGAGAGCACTCCTGGATGGCGGTGATCTGGGGCATCCCGGCGCCGGTCACAACCCTGGTGGTGCAGATCGACCCCGGACCGATACCGACCTTGACGGCATCGACGCCGAGGGAGACGAGATCCCGGACCCCGGCCGCGGTCGCGATATTGCCGACGATGAGTGGTGTGTCGGGAAAATTCTCCTTGACCCTCGCGACGGCGTCGAGCACCCCCCGCGAATGGGCGTGAGAACTGTCGAGGCAGAGCACATCCACCTGCCGTTCGATGAGTGCGGCGCAGCGATCATCGAGATCACCGGAGACTCCAATTGCTGCGGCAACCCGCAACCGGCCGAGATGGTCCTTGCAGGCGTTGGGATAGTCGTGCGCCTTTTTGATGTCCTTGACGGTGATGAGCCCCTTGATGCTCCCGTCCCCACCGACGATGAGCAGCTTCTCGATCCTGTTCTTGTGCAGCAGCGCCTTGGCCTCCTCGAGGGTGGTGCCGACGGGCGCGGTGACGAGATCCTTGTAGGTCATGAAGTCGGAGATCGGTCGATCGTACTCGGTGCAGAATCGAAGATCGCGGTTGGTCAGAATGCCCTTGAGCTGACCCTCCGGTCCAATCACGGGAAGCCCCGAAATGTGGAAATGGGCCATCACATCAAGGGCTTCCTGGACCGATTGCTCGGGGCGCACCGTCACCGGGTCGACGATCATCCCCGACTCCGAACGCTTGACCCGGTCGACCTGCTCCGCCTGGCGACCCACAGGCATATTCTTGTGGATGATCCCGATACCGCCGTGTTGGGCCATGGCGATGCCCATCTTGGCCTCGGTGACGGTGTCCATGGCCGCCGAGACGATGGGGAGATTCAAGCCGATATCACCACGCGCGACGGTGGTCGCGATATCCACATCGTTGGGGTGGACCTCCGAACGCGACGGCACCAGCAGTACATCATCAAAGGTCAGACCGACCGGAATCGAATCATCCATTCGCTACCCCTTTTCCCCAGAGGACGCGCCGTGGCATTTCTTGTACTTCTTCCCTGAACCACACGGACACGGGTCATTGCGTCCCACCTTGGGTTGTTGCCGCCGGATCGTGGTCGGCCCACTCGGCTGTCCGACCGGCGTGTTGGCGGCGCGCTCCTGCTGGTCGTGGGACGCCTTGAGCGCCTGCGCCTCCGGATGCGACATAGTGGTCGCCACTCCCTGCCGACGGTGCTCCATCTTCTCGACCGGCTCGGCGTGGTACAGGAACTTCACCACGTGATCTTCGATGTGCTCCCACATGTCTTCGAAGAGTGCGTAGCTCTCGCGTTTGTACTCGACCAGCGGATTTCGCTGTCCGTAGGCTCTCAGGCCGATTCCCTCTCGGAGGTGATCGAGGGCGAGAAGGTGGTCCTTCCACTGCCGATCCACGGTATCGAGAAGAAGAAACCGCTCGAGACGTGCAAAGTTCTCCTCACCAAACTGCTCGACTCGGGATGCATAGTGATCCCGGGCGCCCGCAATCAGCTTCTCCCCGAGATCCGGCAGTGCGATGGTCTCGAAATCCACCCCGAGGTCTTCGATCTTGGCCCCGAAGTAGGCGCGGTACTCGGTGTCCAGGGCTGTGGTCTCCCAGTCGTCCGGGTCGATCTCGGCCGGACAGCAGCGATCGATCATCGAGTCGACGATCTCGCCGACAACTCGAAGAATATAGTCCCGGCCCTCAACGCCCTCGAGGATCCTCCTACGGAGGCGATAGACCGCCTCGCGCTGTTTGTTCATCACATCGTCATACTCGAGGAGATGTTTCCGCATCTCGAAGTTGCGACCTTCGACCTGAGTCTGCGCCCGTTCGATGGACTTGGTGACCATCTTCGATTCGATGGGGACGTCCTCCTCCATCCCGAGCCGATCCATCATCTTGCGGACCCCGTCGGAGGCGAAGATGCGCATGAGATCGTCCTCAAACGACAGAAAGAACCGCGTTGCGCCCGGATCGCCCTGGCGACCGGAACGTCCACGGAGCTGGTTGTCGATTCGGCGCGACTCGTGCCGCTCGGTGCCGATGATCTGGAGTCCACCCGCTTCGAGCACCTTGGCCTTGTCTTGGGCGCACTGGGTGGTGGATTTTTCGAGCGCGGCTGCAAACGCCTCCGGATCCTGAGCAGGATCGACGTCCATCCGAGCCACACCGTCAGGATTGCCTCCGAGGACGATATCGGTGCCGCGGCCGGCCATGTTGGTCGCGATGGTCACGGCCCCGAGTCTGCCCGCCTGGGCGACGATATCCGCCTCCCGTTCGTGGTACTTCGCATTGAGGACGACGTGCTTGACCTTACGCCGATGGAGGAGCTTGCTCAGCCGTTCGGATTTCTCGATGGAGACCGTGCCGACCAGCACCGGTTGACCCTTCTCGTTGGCTTCGGCAATCTCCTCGATGACCGCCCGGAACTTCTCTTTCTCGCTGCGGTACACGAGATCAGGGCTGTCGATGCGGACCATGTCCGCATTGGTCGGAATCACCGAAACATCGAGACCGTAGATCTTCTCGAACTCCTCGGCCTCGGTTTCCGCGGTGCCCGTCATCCCACCGAGTTTGTCGTACATCCGGAAGTAGTTCTGCAGGGTAACGGTCGCCAAGGTCTGGTTCTCGGACTGGATCTTGACCTTTTCCTTGGCCTCGACCGCCTGGTGAAGACCATCGGACCACCTCCTGCCCGCCATCAGGCGGCCGGTGAACTCGTCAACGATGATGATCTCGCCGTCCTTGATGATGTATTCACGGTCGCACTGGTAAAGGGCGTGCGCCCGCAGCCCCTGGTTGACCGAGTGCAGCAGATCTGTCTGGGACGGGTCATACAGGTTTTCGACGTTGAGGAGATTTTCGGCATGCGCCATGCCGGCATCCGTGAGGGTCGCGGTCTGAGACTTCTCGTCGACGATGAAATCGCCAGTGACCTCTTTGTTGCCGTGTTTGTCTTCGATCTCCTCACCTTTTTTGAGCTTGGGGATGATCTGGTCGACGCGGTAATAGATATCGACGGAGACCTCGGACGGGCCCGAGATGATGAGGGGCGTTCTCGCCTCATCGACGAGAATTGAGTCGACCTCGTCGACGATGGCGAACACGTGGTTTCGTTGCACCATCCGCGCGAGGTCGAATTTCATGTTGTCGCGAAGATAGTCGAAGCCGAATTCATTGTTGGTGCCGTAGGTGACGTCGGCACCGTAAGCCTCTTGGCGCTCTGCGTCATTCATCTGATTCTGGATGCAGCCGAACGTGAGTCCGAGAAAGCCGTAGATCTTCCCCATCCATTCGGCATCGCGGCGGGCGAGATAGTCGTTCACGGTCACCACGTGGACGCCCCGTCCGGTCAGCGCATTGAGGCAGACCGGAAGAGTCGCCACCAGGGTTTTGCCTTCACCGGTCCGCATCTCGGCGATCCTGCCTTCGTGAAGGACGAGCCCGCCCATGAGCTGAACATCGAAGAGCCTCATTCCGACTGCGCGGCGGGATGCCTCACGGACGAGAGCGAAGACTTCGTTCAACTCGGCATCGAGGAGCCGCTGGACGATGGGCGTGCGTTCCCTGGGATCGTTGGGAAGATCCTGGATCTCGGCCCTCACCTTTTCGCCGATCGCGGCAAAACGCTCCCTGATCTCGTCATCGGTCAGGGTTTCAGTCTCCGGTTCAAGCGCATTGATCTCATCGACCATGGGCTTCATCCGCTTGAAGTCTCGTTCGTGCTTGGTCCCAATGACCAAGCTGATGGCTTTTTCCACCCAATTCATTCTTTTCCCCTGTCTGCCGTAAACCGTCGCGGGCGCTCGGCGGCCCAATCCTGCATCCCTGCGTCGGTGACGGAAGGGTAGTTCAGCTCGGCACCGATTTCAACGTCGACGACACGACGAAAACTCCCCGGTCCGGCGTCGGCGACGATCGACTACCTGACCGGATCGACAGAATGGGATGCCGGGTGCTCGCAGCTTGTTTCCGGTTACTTGTTTCTTGTGACTCGTGCCTGGTGGCACGCGGCGACGAATCGGTGGATTTGCCTTCCGGTTGGCCGGACCATTCCGGAGAGTCTTTTTCGGCTTGAATAGGCGAGATGCGATGGGCGGGCGACCAGAAGCGAGTCACGAGAAACCAGCAACGAGCAACGCTCTCCGAGCCGTCAGGAATCTATCTTTGACCTAAGGTGAGCGATTCTGGTGGATCAGGAAAAACCTAGAACCGATCGAGAATGAAATACAACGGATCGACCGACTTCCCGTCCTCGTGGACCTCGTAGTGGAGGTGCGCCCCGGTTGATCTGCCCGTGTTTCCGACGGTGCCGATCTGTTCGCCCCGATGGATCTCTTTACCCAATTCGGCTGTGATCTCGTTGAGATGACCGTACATCGTCGTAAAACCGAACCCGTGAGAGATGCGGATGGTCTTGCCGAGGCCGCCGTTGCGACCGGTGAACACCACCACTCCATCTGCGGGAGCATAGACGGGGGTTCCACGGCGGGCCGAGATATCCAATCCACGGTGGAAGGCTCTCCTGCCGGTGATCGGGTCCTTTCGAGAGCCGTATCCGTCGGTGAGAACACCAACCGTCGGCGCCATGGTCGGGGTCGACGACAGGACATCTCCCGTCTCGGAGAGCTTCTGAGCAACCATGTTGAGTTGCTGTTCGATCCACTGACCCTGGAGCTTCAGTGTTTCGGGCCCGTCGGGGAGTCGATCGTAGGGACCTCCACTGCCGACCTCGTTGTTCACGGTGTTGGAACCGACGATGCCGGCTGTGTTTCCCTGCATCCCCGCCGCCAGCGCGAGCCGCGCGGTGCGTTCTTCAAAATCATCGAGCCTCGCTTGAACCTCGGCAATGGTCCTCGCCAGTTCAGAATTGACGTTGGCCAGTTCCTGGTTCTCGGTCTGCAGACGGTGGACATCGGCTCGCCGACTCACCGCGTTTCCAGAGTAGGCGATAGCGACGATGCTGAGAGTGATTGCCAAAGCCAAACAGGCCCCGGCAGCCATCAAGGTCCTCGTTGAGAAGGAAAATTTGATGAACTTCGCCTGGCTGTGCGGAACAATGATGATTGTGTTCAGTCGCCTCGGCACATCCCCTCCACCAAGACATGCTCCGCATCCGCGGAGACGCATCGCCCGACGATTATGCCCTTGTGAGAATCAGCGTGTCAACTCGAGAGCACCCAAAATTCGGTGTCAGTCTCAACTTGTGTGCGCCCGATCACCATTATTGTGGTCATCATTGTGGTCATCGTCATGATTCTCATCGCCGTCGTCGGACCTGCAGACTTCATTCTCACCCTCATCCGGCCCGAGTCTGCCTTTGCCGGATTGACGCATCAGGCGCACCATCTCGTTGAGTCGCTCCTGGCACCGACCGAATACGCTACCCTGGGACCAGCCCCCGTCGTCGGACCACTCGCCGGCGCCGATCCCGGTCAGGAGTTCGATCCCGCTTTCGATGCTTTCCACGGCCCACACGTTGAACTGACCTTCACGAACCGCATCGACAACCTCGGTCGCGAGATGGAGATCGAGGACGTTGCTCGCCGGGATCATGACACCCTGCTGACCGGTCAGACCGCTGCTGACGCAGACTTTGAAGAATCCCTCGACCTTCTCGTTGACCCCACCAATGGCCTGGACACCACCGAACTGATCCACCGAACCGGTGACCGCGATCCCCTGCTTGATCGGGATCTCCGCCAGGGCCGAGAGAATCGCGTAGATTTCGGTTGATGACGCCGAATCTCCGTCGACTCCACCGTATGACTGCTCGAAGGTCACTGAACAACCCATGGCGAGCGGCACCTTCCGAGCAAAGGCGCCGCGGAGGAATCCGGTGAGAATCCCGACGCCCTTGTCATAAGTGGGGCCCGAGAGGCCCGCCATCCGTTCGATATTGATGACACCTTCCCGGCCAAGACCCACCCGCGCAGTGATCCGCGACGGTTTTCCAAAACGGTGGTGGCCGAGATCATAGACCGCCAGACCATTGACCTGGCCGACGGTCTCACCATCGGTGGCGATATGCACGACTCCGTCGGCAATGAGTTCTTGGGTTCGTTCCTCGGACAGCCCGTGCCGGCGGTGCCGCGCGGCTTCGGCCGCATAGACGTGCCGACCCTGAATGACTTCGGAACCATCGCCACGGGCCTGAAACTCAGCCTCCCGTTGGAGATCGGAGAGGTCGGAAAACCGGCTTGAGAAACGCCGGCGCCAGCTCCCGAGGCGCACAGCCTGCTCGAGCATGGCGGCCATTCCGGTTCGGTCCATGGGAAGGATCCCCTCCTCCACCGCGACTTTCTGCAGCACGGAAAGGATATCGCCGGCGTGGTCGCGGGTCAGAGAGATCACTGAATCGAAATCCGCGAGAACCTTGAAGATCTTGGGAAAATCCGCGTCTCGTCGGTAGAGTAGGTCGTAAATGCGGCGATCACCGATGACCACGACCTTGACTTGAATCGGCACCGGCTCCGGTGTGAGCACTGCGCCGCCGAAGACGGCGTTCTCCCATGCCTGGATCCGGACTCGGCGATACCGGAGGGCGCGCTTGATCCCGGGCCAGACCCGCGGCTCCATGAGTATGTCTTCGGCGTTGACCACGAGGTATCCACCGTTGGCGCGCAACATCGATCCGCCGCTGATCCGCATGAACGAGGTCGAGGTCTCACCCGAGGGCAACAAAGTCCGTTCGATGGTTCCGAAGAGGTTGGTATAGGAGGGCTCGGTCTCCATCACGACCGGACGACCATCAAGATCCGAGTTGTCCACCGCCAGGTTGACCCGCCATCGGGTAAACCGTTCGACACCGGAATCTTCATCCTCAGCGACAAAGACCTCGACCCTATCCTCCAGATCCTCCTGAACGGCATCGAGATACGGTTTCGCCCGTTCGTCGGTCACATCGACCAGGACCCTTCGAACGGCGTCCTCGAAGGTCGGATGGAGCAACTGTCGGCGAACCCTGACGATCTCCTCCTGGGCCTGGCGGCGCAATTCGATCACCGCGTCGAAGACGTCTCGGAGCTTTTCGGAGAGGTTCTTGTGGGCTTCCTTGAATGCGGCGAGCCCTTTCTCGTCGATCTTTCCCTCGTCGAGGAGTGCCTGCAACTCGTCGATTGCCACCGGGTTATCTTCGACAACCGGCATGACTTCCGGTCGGGTGATGGGCCCGGTCTGGATCTGGACCATGGAGAATCCGGCCTCTCGAACCTCCCGCTCGAAGGCCCCGATCATCTCCTTCTCCTGGGATTCGAATCCCGCAACGGCGCGTTCGATTCTCGTCCGGAACTCCTTGTCAATCGCGAGTTTCGGCAGACTCTCCGCGAGCTCTTCGATGAGACTATCCATGCCGTCGCGGAGCCGACGGCCGGCGCCGGCTTCGAGAAAAAGCACCTTCGGTTCTTCGGGGTTGCGGAAGTTGTAGACGAAACAGATGTCGTCCGGCGTGGACAGGTCCCCATCGACCTCCTCGAGATACCGCTTGATGGTGGTCAACCGACCGGTGCCCGAGAGTCCGGTCACAAAGACGTTGTAGCCGATGCCCGGCATGCCGAGACCAAAGGCGATCGCTTCAACCGCTCGATCCTGACCGACGATGGTTGATGCGGATTCAATCTCGGAGGAGATCGACCAGTCAAGCCAATCATCCGGGCATCTCCACGCGAGTTCATCGACCGCGAGTTTGCGAATCATTTCTTCTCCTCAGCACCGGTTGCGCGCTGCCTGACCGAAAACATCGTCATCGCCGACGAAGTGAGCTCTCGGGCACGACCATTGGCCCACGGGAGCGGTTCACTGCTCGGCCTCACGGATAATCCGCCAATTCTGCCGAAAATAAACCACCATGGAGATGATGGTCAGAATCAGCGCAATCCAAAGCACGATGGGGCCGAGAGCCCGAAACGGGCCGAGATGAGAACCAAAGATCAGAAGCGATACGGCGATGATCTGGGTTGTGGTTTTCGCTTTTCCCCACGCGTTGGCCGAGATCGCGACATTTCGCTCCAGGGCGATAAAACGAAGACCGGTCACGGCGAATTCGCGGCCGACGATGATAGTGACCATCCAGGCGGGCGCCAACCCGAGCTCGACGAGAGAGATGAAGGCGGCGCTCATGAGCAACTTGTCGGCAATGGGGTCGAGCATCGCGCCGGTTACGGTTATTCTATTGGTGCGGCGGGCTATCATCCCGTCGAGCGCGTCGGTCAACGCTGCGATCAGAAAAATAACCAGACCCCAGATTTCCTTATCCGGAAACTCGGTCAGCAGGACCACCACCAGGAGTGGCGTAATTACGATGCGGAGGAGCGTCAAACTGTTAGGTATGTTCCACATTCGAGTCTTCTCCCCCAGCCATCCGAGATCAGCGTCCAGTGACTGGACGGACGTGAGCGGTGATTCGTCATACGCGCTACGGCGCGTCGATTCTACAGCAACCCCGCGGTTGATCCCGAATCGGCGCGGCTCGGGCATGAACCGGCGACGGAGCAGACACGCGTGCGGGTAACGTCGAACTGCGCGAATCACCCATCGCGGGAAGCGAGCCAGCGGTGCCGCAGTTGCGGCAAGTGGCTCTGCGACCGATGTGTTCACCCCATCCACGGCCACATTTTCTGTGGATTGAAATGCCGGATCCATGATCTCGTCAATCGCCGCCGGTCGCGCTTTGCAGCCGCTCTACGGTCGCCCGTTTCAGCGTTTGTCGCTGCGGTGGTCGTCGCTCTCGTCACCATTGCCGCCGGAACCTGGATCGCGACGCTGTCGATGAGGCTCTCCGCCATCTCAAACGACGCGGGCCCGGTTCCGGCGTCCATCCCCTATGCCGTGGCCGAGATTCTGAGAGACGACGACTCGCTGACCATCGAGATTCAGGGATCGCCCGGAGCGACGGTCGTGCTCTTCGCCGACGGCAATCCCATCCGAAGCATCACCCTCGACGATGATGGGCGGGCTTCGGTGGCGGATCCCGGGATCACGAGTCGCTCCGCTCTCGAGTTGGCAGCCCTCGCCGAGGTCCCGGAGCCCATCGCCCCTCCGCCCACCGTAACCCCGACCGAAACACCGACCTCGACGGCCACCGCGACACCGACGCGGACATCGACTCGGACCGCCTCTGCGACGGCGAGTTCCACCGTGACTCCGACTCAAACCCGCACGGCAACGCCTACGGAAGCCGGGGAAGAACGCCCGAAGAACCGGACCACACCGCGATCAAGCCCACCGGTCCTTCACCTCGTGACCGACGCCGGCAACCGGATCGCCGTGACCTTCGATGGCAACGCCTCATCCAACGGGACCACCGAACTCCTCGATCTCTTGAAGGAGCTGAATCTCAAAATCACGCTCTTCGTCACGGGTGGATTCGTCGAACGTTACCCGAAGATCATCCGCCGAGCCGTACTCGAGGGTCACGAGGTGGGAAACCACACCTTCTCCCACCCCCATCTCACGAGCTATGCCGATAACCGGCGTCACAACCTCCTGCCGGGCGTCACCAAAACCTGGTTCCACGACCAGCTGAGACGCACCGAAGTCTCCTTCCAGAAAGCAACTGGCCGGCCCATGGCTCCTCTCTGGCGGGCGCCATTCGGTGAGGAGAACTCCACCCTGCGGGGTTGGGCCTTGGAACTCGGATATCTCCATGTGCGCTGGAGTTCACTCGAAGGCGCCTCTCTCGATTCCCGAGATTGGGTCGCCGATGAACACTCGAAGCTTTTCCAGGACTCACGGAAGATGATGGATCGACTCTTGGGCTTTCCCCATCTCGAGGGCGGGATCGTGCTCATGCACCTTTCCACCGAGCGCTCCGAGCCGCCATGGATCGAACTCCCCAGGTTTGTCCGGGAGCTCAATCGCCGTCAGGTCAGGCCTGTCAAGGTCAGTGATCTCCTCGAAGAGTCCAAAACCTGGAGAAAATGGCTCGAGCGAGCGCGGGAGAATCACGACAAGAATTTCCCGGAGTGAGGGGGGAAGGTGAGGAGGTCAGCACTCGCTCCGCTCGCTGTGAGGAGGTGAGAAGTTCCTGACTCCCAACTCCCGGCGTTCTCACTTTCTAACTTCCTGACCTCCTAACCTCCGCTCCGAAGAACTCCTTCGCCGCGGTCTCGCCGGCCTCGATCATCTCGTCGATGGTTCCCCAGTCGGCCCAGGCGACGTGGCCGATCTTCGGCCGGATCATCCATGTCGCTTCAGCGAGCTGGCGTTGTCTGAGAAGCTGAGAGGTCATCATCTGCGTCCTCATCATGGTGTCCAAGGCCAAGTCGTCCTCCTCGACTGGGGGAATCTCCATCGAGGCGTCCACCACCAGAACCGACCGACCCTGCTCCCGGGCTGCGGCGACGGGAACCTCGGCCACCACCCCTCCATCCACCAGGGAACGGCCGTCGATCAGCTTTGCCGGCACCATGCCGGGAATCGAGCTCGACGCTTTCACAGCGATCCGCAGCGACCCACGGCTCAGCCGGACCTCAGCACCTGAATCGAGATCGGTGGCAACGGCGACGAAGGGTCTGGGCAGATCCTCGATGAGAATATCCGGCAGGAGATGATCCACCGCCTGATCGAGGACCGCACCATCGAGAACGGTGCTCCTATTGAGTGCGAACGACACGACGACCTGATTCTTGATCTGGCGGGCGACCTGGATGAGGGGGTGTTCCTTCTTCTCGGCTCGCGGCACCATCCGGACCTCTCGGACGGCGGGCAGGATCTCCAGTTCGATGGCTTCCCGCCAGCGATCCTCGACGGACTGCGCGGTGCCATGGGTGAGATACATGGCTCCCATCAGCGCTCCCATACTGGTTCCGACAATCGAATGAACGCCGATGGAGTTCGCATCAAGCACCCGCATCACGCCGATGTGAACGAATCCACGGGCTCCACCGCCGCCGAGGGCAAGCACCGGCGACCGGAGACGCATCAGCAGGCGACGGATCGATTTTTCAGACCACAAAGCGGTGCCTTCTTTGGGGACTCTATTTCGACTTCTTGAGCTCGGCAACCAGGCTCAGCAAAGCTTCGTACACGCCTTCGGCGACACGATGGGATTTGTCGGACACATGGTCAAGGTCATCGGTCGTACCGCGCGGATCGACATCCCCGATCTTGTCATTGGCCTTGACCGGTACGCCGTCCCGAAGCAGCCCTCGGATCACCCCGCCGATGCGGGCGGTGATCGAATACGACGCATCGACCGGCACACCCCGGCGATAGTCGTCGACGCCGTAGACCGAGACGACGGTTCCGAGCCGCTCGCCGCGTTCGATGATGTCGCCGATGCTGTACTGAGTAAAGAAAATGCCGTCACGCACGGCCTTCAATGTGCGCTCCTGGGCGAATCCCATGATCTGTGCCGGCGGCTCATCGGCGAGATGCTCACCGGTATCCTCGAGGATGTTCCCCACCAACGGACCACGGACCGTATCCACCACCGCATCGCAGTCTTTGTGAGCGATGTAACCGGGTCCGAGTGCGATAACGATGGGCGCACTGTCACGTTCGAGTCCCCAGTTCCTGCGCTGCATCGAGGCTTCGATGAAGACATCGGGCTTCCACTCCTCGAGAACGGTCTCGTGGTTGATGACCCCGACCGCGATCTCACCACGGTCGTGAGCATCTTCGACCGCGGTGATGTCGGGCGCGAATCGAGCCACAACATCCTGGATCGTCTGGCTCCCATCGAGCACCGCCTCGCTGAAGCAGACCTTTCTTCGCACGGCCTTCGGAAAACGCCTGTCGAGCATGAAGATCCGAACAAAACCCTGCGAGTAAAGGTGGTGGGCGGTTGCCGACGCAAGCTCACCGGCACCTCGAATCAACACGCGTAGATCGCCTGGATTCATCGCCTCTCCCTCTCATGGGCCCTCGCAGCTGGGCATCTCAAAAGTCGTTGCATTGTAACCCGGACAGTTTTCATTTCTCCTGGATCATTTCGTAGATTTCCGGGAGATTTCGATATCGTTCATCGAAATCCAACCCATACCCAATCACGAACCGGTCTTCGATCTCGGTTCCCAGAAAGGCGATCTCGACCTCAACCTGCCGCCGCGATGGTTTCGACAGCAGCGAAACGACCTGAATAGATCTTGGATGACGCGCGTCGATGAGCCGGATGACATCGGTCAAGGTGGTCCCGGTATCGACGATATCCTCGACGAGATAAACGTCCCTTTCGCGAACATCCACAGTGATGTCCTTGACCAGCACAACCGAACCGGAGGACGTCGTACTCGCTCCATAGCTCGATACCTGGATGAAATCCATCTCCACCGAACGGTTGAGCCGTATCACCAGATCGGTGAAAAAGAACACGCAGCCTTTGAGCACACCGATGAAGACCGGCGACTTCGACTCCATGTCGGCGTCGATCTCCCGAGCCAGTCGGTCCAGCATGCCCTCGATGGCCGATCGAGGCACAACCACGGGTCCTAACATTTCGCCCTCCTTCCGTTGTCTGGCATCGCGGCGCAGTGTATCTTATTGGAATATGAGTACTGGGAATGTGCACGAGCTGAGCGAACGGTATACCAATCTTTCAGATCGGTTCCGATCGTTGTGGACATTTTTTCAGTTCCTGGCCGGTGTCTACAAGCACCGAGACGAAGGTTCGATTCCATACGAATACGATTTTCAGGCCCTTTACCAACGCATCCAGCTACTGGTTCCCCGGATCAGCGGCGACATCGACAAACGAGTCCTGATCGAGTTCGAACAGATCGACCGAGAACTCGAACGGATCCAACGTAAACTCGAACGACTCGAGCACGAGTTCGGGCCTTCGTATCTGAGGCGGTTCTTTGACCACCTCAAACGCCAGGACGAGAAAATCCTTTTCGCACTGGTCAAATTCTATCTCATGTCCAGCCACCTCGAGCAGGAATCCTACGACAAGCTGGACATCCTCCTCACGCGTCTTTCAGAGGCGCCATCGGAGAATGACGATCTGCTCCAGCGCGCTCGGCCCGAACTCTTGGCCACCTTCGAGCGCCTCGCCGAATTCGCCGGTCTCGCACCTCTCCCACCATCAGAAGAGAAACCGCTCGTCGAGGCCGTCGCCGAACTTCGAGACGAATTCGAGAGAATCGGGGACTTCGACACCCTCGTCCAATCCAGGGTCTACGATCGCTTGCGGGGGTTCAAGACTCGAATCGGGCGTGCGTTTCTCCATCCGCCGATCCTCTTTGAGATCACAGCGGCCAACATCGCCGCGAGGAACCGTTTCCGCGACCTCTTCGATATCGAGGAGCGACAGCTTCTCGAGGGAACCAACCGGATTTTCGATATTGAACGCTATCTGAAAAAGAACCCCGATCTCGCGACCCTCGAGATCAAGGAGAAGATCGAGGTCTTCCGCCAGACTCGCGTGAGGTTCGAAGACGCCCGACGGCAACACAACGTCAAGCGCTCCGACATCCTCGATCTCCGGCAATCCATGCACAACGTCATGGCCCACTTCGACTCGACCGCAGCCGACCTTCTCGGAGGCGTCACGAAGCACAAGCCCGCGGTTCAAGGCCCGGCAACCACGCCTGAAAAACCCGATGGCGACGACGAGGTCCTCGACGAACCTGTCAGCGACGCCCTCCAGACCGTGAACTCACCTCTGAGCGCCCGCAGGCCCGACGAACCGCCCATCACTTCGATTACGGATCTGCTCCCCAGTGATCCTCTTCTCAACGAGGTTCTGCACAAGATCATGTTCGCGCTGGAACTCGTGGTGTGGGACCGGACCCCGGAACAGGTCATCGAGGCACCGGAGATCAAGAGCCTCGGTCTCGAATCCTGGGAGGTCGGAGTCTATCGGAATCTGGTGGAGAAACAGTCCGAAGAGGACAGCGAGCAACGTCATCTCGATCAGTTCTTTCTCACCAGCGCGGCGCTCAGGGTCAAGATGGAGGAAGAACGTCGAGAAATCGAGCGGCTGGCCGCGGCCTCCAATCCTGATCGCCTCTTCGAAATGCTCGAGCTTTCGGCAAGTAGCCTGGATCGGGCCCGCGAAGTCGAGCGGCGTTTTCTCTGGTTCATCGACGATATGCTCTACCGAGCCGACACCGAAAGCCTGGAACAGATCTACCGGTCGCGCTTCCGCTTTCTCTTTGCCTTCGCGGGGCTGTGGCTCGATCACCAGAAAAACGGAGGCCTGACCCCGCTGTGATCGATCCCGGGGAAATGGAACAAGCTCCCGTCGGCCTTCAGGCTGCGGGTCTACTCCGTCGAGTGCCCGCTACCATCGTCGATATGGTCGTGTTCTGCGGCGTGTGCTTTCTCCTCGCCTACCCGGCCTGTCGCGATATCGACTGGCAGATGGCGATCGCCGATCCCGCGATCTTCCTCGGCTCACTGATGGACCCGGGCTGGATCGCCCACGCGGCTGGGATTCTCGGACTCTGGATTGCGCTCTGGTGGTGTTACTTCACGGTGGGCTGGGGACTGCTCGGTGCCACCATCGGCAAGTGGATCTTCGGCCTGAGGATCGTCGACCACCGCGGGCGATCTCCCATCGGACTGTCCCGCGCTTTCCTCAGACTCGCCGCCTACTCGGTGAGTTCGGTCACCCTCGGGATGGGCCATCTCCTCATCGCGCTCCGTCCCGATCGCCGTGCACTCCACGATGTGCTCGCAGGAACGTGGGTCGTCAGACGGAGGGTGAGGAGCAACGATTACGTCCCACCGATTGACGAGGACCCACCGGCCGAGAACGACGCCGAGAATGATGAATTATGAGTTATGAATTATGAATGACATCGCAAATTCTCAGAATGACGCTGAGAGGTTGCTGGTCAGTCGAAATCGATTCTTGATTTGACATCAGATTCTCAGAGGCTGTCGAGGAGTCGCTGTCAATTCAAAATTCATAATTCATAATTCATAATTTCTCAGAGGTAACCCGCGAGCGACTGCGTCTTGTGCGATCTGCGGAGTCGGTTGAGAGCTCGGCTCTCGATCTGCCGCACGCGCTCGCGCGAAAGACTCAGGATCTCTCCGATCTCTCGAAGGGTCTTGGGTTGATCGTCCTCGAGTCCGAACCGATACTCCAACACCTGCCGCTCGCGTTCCGGCAGCTCCCCGAGGGCGTCGGCCAAGGCGAGCAGGAACGACGCTCGCAGAATCCTCTCATCGGTGTCAGGCATTATGTTCTGCTCGAGCAGATCGCCCAGTTCGGAGTCTCCCTCCACATCAACCGGCTCGTTCAGCGACAGCGACGATCGAGACGCCTGGGTGAGGACTCTAACATCTTCGACCGAGAGACCGAGCTCTTTCGCCAACTCCGGATCGGTGGGAGCATGGCCAAATTTTTCGCTCAGCAACGCTCGAATACGTTCGAGACGGTAGAGGTTGTTAGCTTGCTTCTGCGGGAGCCGGAACGCCCCGGCATGTTCGGCCAGAGCGTGGAGGAGTGCCTGTCGAATCCACCACACTGCGTAGGTGATGAACTTGACATCATGACCTTCCTCGAAGGGAGAGTATTTCTTCGCGGCCTGGATCAATCCCAGGTTTCCTTCGTGGATAAGATCGAGGAATGGGACATTCGGATTCCGGTATCTCTTCGCGTACGCCACGACAAACCGAAGATTCGACTCGACCAACGCCCGAACCGCATCCTCATCGCCTTGGTGCACTCGCCGCGCAAGCTCGATCTCTCCGTCGTGCGACAGAGGTGGGTATCGGGAAATTTCCTGAAGGTAGCGGCGGAGCGTCGCCGATTCGGTATTGGATGACCGGTTCGTCCTCTTCGTCATTCCTCGTCTACAGTCTGAATAGATCCGGCCTCGACCTTGACAATGGCGTGGTAGCGAGGAATCTGATCCTTGGCGCTGATGGCCCGTCGAACCAGTTTCTTCAACATCGAGTTCTCCGCTTGGAGCCGGTCGATCTGGTCCTTGAGACTGAGGATGATCTCGACGCCCGCAAGGTTGACCCCGAGGTCTCGGGTCAAGGTCAGAATCGCCTCGAGCTGCTCGCAGGCGCGTTCATCATAGAGACGGGTGTTTCCCTGGGAACGGCTGGGCCGAATCAAACCTTCACGCTCCCACAGACGCAAGGTCTGCGGATGAACGTTGTACTTCTCCGCGACCCAGGAGATCATGCGATATCGCGGCTTGGACTTCACGAACCCTCCAGCAAATCGACCGCTCAGAGTCCCGCGGTCGTCAACCGGCGAAGATGACGGTGATTCTGGTGCTCGTCTTTGACTTTATCACCGATCCTCGACCTGGCCAAAAACCATGGAAGAACAAAAGAGCCGGGAGGCGGGCACGAAAACCCTCCTCCCGGCGCCAATCATCGGCTATTTTTCTTCTTCGGCTTCCACATCGACGTACTCGGCGTCGATGACCTCGTCCTCACCACCTCCGGCGCCCGATTCATCGGCGGGATCCGAACCCGCCCCTTCGGGGCCCGGAGCATCAGCGGCGGTCGCGGCCTGGTAGAGAGTGGCAGCAATCTGGTGAGAGGCCTGTGTGAGCCGCTCGTGGATCTCCTGCATTTGGTCTTCGGCGCCCTCTTCCAGAGCCTTCTTGGCTTCGGCGAGCACCTCCTCCATTGCTTTGGTGTCGCTTTCGGGCAACTTCTCCCGGTTCTCGGCTATGAGTTTCTCGGAGGAGTAGACAAGACCGTCAAGTTGGTTCCTGGTTTCGATCTTCTTGCGCTTCTCCTCATCGTCGGCGGCGTGGGTCTGCCCTTCGCTGACCATCCGATCGATCTCGTCGTCATTGAGACCCGAAGAACTCGTGATCTGGATCTTCTGTTCCGAACCGGTTCCGCGGTCCTTGGCGGCAACGTGAAGAATGCCGTTGGCATCGATGTCGAAGGTGACCTCGACCTGCGGAATCCCGCGCGGCGCCGGAGGAATCCCCATGAGGTGGAAGCGTCCCAGGGTCCTGTTGTCCGGCGCCATCGGGCGCTCACCCTGCAGAACGTGGATCTCCACCTGATTCTGGTTGTCGTCGGCGGTCGAGTAGACCTTGCTTTTACGGGTCGGAATGGTGGTATTCCGCGGAATCACCACATCCGTCACCCCGCCGAGGGTTTCCACGCCGAGAGACAGGGGTGTCACATCGAGGAGCACGACATCTTTGACCTCTCCCGAGAGCACACCGGCCTGAACAGCCGCGCCGATGGCGACGACCTCGTCGGCATTGACACCGCGGTGAGGCTCCTTGCCGAAGAAATCGGTGACCGCTTTCTGAACCATCGGGATCCGGGTCGATCCGCCGACCAGAACAACTTCATCCACGTCCTTGGCTTCGAGACCCGCGTCCTTGAGCGCCTGACGGGTGGGTTCCAGAGTCCGATCGACCAACGGACCGATCATCTGCTCGAACTTCGATCGGGTCAGCTTCAGAGCAAGGTGCTTCGGACCCGATGCATCAGCGGTGATGAAGGGCAGGTTGATGTCCGTCTCCTGGGTGGAGCTGAGTTCCATCTTCGCTTTCTCGGCGCCTTCTTTGAGCCTCTGAATGGCCATCCGGTCCGCGCTGAGATCGACACCCTGGTCCTTCTTGAACTCTTCGACCAACCAGCCGATGATGACCTGATCGATGTCGTCGCCACCGAGATGTGTGTCGCCGTTGGTCGATTTGACCTCAACCACTCCGGCGCCAACCTCGAGAATCGAAATGTCAAAGGTGCCGCCACCGAAGTCAAAGACCGCGATGGTTTCATCACTCTTCTTGTCCAGACCGTAGGCGAGAGCCGCAGCCGTCGGCTCGTTCACCAAACGGAGGACCTCGAGGCCGGCGATCTGGCCGGCGTCCTTGGTGGCCTGCCGCTGCGCATCATTGAAATACGCGGGTACTGTAATGACCGCCTTCTCCACCGGCACACCGAGGTGATCTTCGGCCGCAGCCTTCAATTTCTGCAGCACCATGGCCGACATTTCCTGCGGCGAGTAGATCTTGCCCAGGATCTCGATACGGGCAGTGTCGTTCTCACCCTTGACGACTTTGAACGGAATGGTCTTGATCTCCTCGGTCACCTCATCGAACCGACGTCCCATGAAGCGTTTGGCCGAAAAAACCGTGTTCTCCGGATTTGTCACCGCTTGCCGCTTTGCCACCTGGCCGACAAGCCTCTCACCCGAAGCGTTGAACGCCACCACCGAGGCGGTGGTCCTGTTTCCTTCTTGATTCGCGATGACGGTGGGCTTTCCACCTTCCATGACGGCGACCACCGAGTTGGTGGTTCCCAGGTCAATTCCGATCACGTGAGACATGCTGATGCCCTCCTCAAATTTCAGTTTCAGCCCATACGATAGAACCTGAGTGTAGTTTTGTCAAGTCTTTTCGAAAATTCATCTACACGAGGGTTTTCAGGTTTGTGGGCCCGGTTCTCAGGGAAGGAGAATGAGTCCGGGGCCCCTTCGGTCTCCGGACTCCGGGGTCTCACCTTCCCATGCCAGACTCCGGCTGTGAATCAAGATGGGGACCGGTTGTCCGTGGCTGTCCGATCCCGTGAACATCAGCCTTTCACCTCGGATGGCGATGCGATAAGGACGTTTCCATGGGTCCCTCGTCACATCCGGGTTCAACCGGAACGACGACAATTCATCGAGACCCGCGGGATAGAATCCGTGGAGAAAAAACTCGGTCTCAGCGGCACGAGCAAGCCAGTCCATTCGGAGCCAGGATTGGCTCTGGACCACATAACGCTCCCAATAGTCGTCGTCCGCGTTGAAGGCAGGGTTGATCGGGTTGCGGGGCATGATCGTAAAGGCGAAACCGAGAAGAATGAGAAACGGCACCGCAAGCCAGGGGATCGCTCCGAGAGGCGATCGACGTTTGGCGCCCACCGCCGGTTCGATGAGCAGTTCAACCTCAGCGATCTCATCGCTGGTCCGTTCACGGATGAGGCCCATCTCCAGGAGGTCAGCGAGCGCCTTGCAGGTTTCGAACTCGATGAGGGAGCTGGAAAGAATGACCTCGTGGACGTCATCCCGACCGTCGATGAGACGATACACCCCCATCTGAGGGGAGGTAACCTGCCCTTCGACATGCGCGGGCTTCGGTTCCGGCTTCTCGGGCGGAGTATCCGAGAAACTGAATCCGAGATCGTCAAAATCATCATCCGCCGGTTCGACGACCGCGAGCTCCCGGCCGGGATCGGTCTGAATGAAAATGACGTTCCGATCGGGGAGCCGCTGTTCGATAAACGGCCACTCGTCAGTCATCCTGGCGCCTTCCATGATGATGTGGTCGGCGGCCATGGGTTCGGTCA
>CBESWV010000032.1:0-22406 GCA_965533305.1 uncultured bacterium
CCGGGTCCGGCAGGGTGGTGCTCACGGTCATGTCCGACTCCGCCGCCTGGAGTCCCGGTGCGATCGCCAAGCACAACCCCAACACAACGATTGCCGGGACTGCAGTAACTAGATAACTGGTTCTTTTCATAGTTCCCCTCCCAAAAGGAATATCTGGATTTATTTTTCCACGCAGAGCGGCGAACTCCACCTGCATGGCCTTGTTCCACAATTTTTCACCGCGTGATTTTAGCACTGCCAGTTGCAAATGAGTATCCCCCTCGATGAGGGGGATTGGATTCTTCCTACGCGACCTCAGGAAGCGGCCTCACGGGCCGCCGACTCTAAATGCCTCAACCACCACCGCCTGCGCCGCAGGGTGCAGGGCTGCGGCAGGATGCTTGTTCTGACGACGAGGTGCCGGCCGCGAAAGCCGAAAGAAGGCGCTCGGTCTCGCTGCTGCCGCATTCCGGGCAGACCATGGAGTCCGCCGGAGCCGACATTGACTGGAGTCGAGCGAAGACCGCCCGGCAGGTTTGGCATCGATATTCGTAGATCGGCAATTTGGCTCCGATCTAAGCTGAGCGGTTCTGCCGGGTGAGAATCACTCATCTTAGGTCCGTATCAGATCTCAACCTTCGTGGAGGCCTGCTCGATTTCAATCCGTCCTTGAAGAATGGCCTGGTGTTCGCGGTCAATGCGAGATTCCAGGGAATCACAGACATTGCGGCAAATGGTGAAAACTCCCTCATCGATGATCCGGTAAAACACGTTGAGCCCTTCACGGCGGCAGTCGACGAGACCAGCTCTCTTGAGGACCGAAAGGTGTTTTGAAACGTTGGCCTGGCTTCCGCCGACCGACTTCAGAATGTCGGAAACACATCGTTCGCCGTTGTGAATGCTGTGGAGGATTTTCAGGCGGGTGGGGTCGGCCATCGCCTTGAGAACCTCGGCGATTCGGTGGAGCAACTCATCGGATGCAATCACGTATTCCTCCCATAGGTATCTCAGACATTACCATTTAGGAATATACTCCAAATGATAAACGTCGTCAATGGAATCGCAGGTCGCGATGCGGTCTTTTTTTGTATATTTCTCCTGACTCATGGTGGGGTGCTAGTCTTCGGACGAATACGAAACGAGGAGGAGTGCATGCCGACGATCTTCGAGCGCGTCATTTCCGGCGAGATTCCGTGCTATCGGGTCTGGGAGG
This sequence comes from uncultured bacterium, assembly GCA_965533305.1. Lineage (GTDB taxonomy): Bacteria > Acidobacteriota > Thermoanaerobaculia > Thermoanaerobaculales > Sulfomarinibacteraceae > JAHECW01. The sequence goes on from CBESWV010000032.1 coordinate 1,193, forward strand.
ATGACCGCCATTTGGCGTTTCTCGATATCAACCCGCGGGTCCACGGCCACACCCTCGTGGTTCCGAAGAAACCGTGGGGCGAGATCTTTGCGATGCCGGTGGAGGAATACGATGCGTTGTGGTCAGCCGCCCGAGTCGTCGCGCACCATCTGAAAGAGCGCACCGGCTGTCAACGCGTCGTGGTCGTCGTGCTCGGCTACGAAGTGCCTCATGTCCACATCCACCTCATGCCCACCAACGAGCTCGGTGACTTCCCGTTTCCTGATGTCGACCCGAAGGCTCTCGCCCGGCTCGCCGAAACCGCCGAGGTCATAGCTGCGGACTGAATCGGTCGACGATCGGAGGTTCTCCTCGGTCGAGAGTGAGAAATTCTGAGGACCTGGATTGTGCGGCCATCGATCGAAGCTTGACCGCTGAGTCGATGGGGGTGAGAATGATCGTCGGGCCGGAGTGGCGGAATGGCAGACGCAGGAGACTCAAAATCTCCCATTCTTCGGAGTGTGAGGGTTCGAATCCCTCCTCCGGCACCACATTGTCGAGGGTGGAACACGGCCGATGGCCGCGTCCCCGAGCACGAGCCAGCGGAACGCAGTAGCCGGCAGTTCTTCTCTCCGGAAGATCTCACGCCGCCCCATCGCCGGCACAGCGTTAACCGCAGCCTTCGTGCACGGCCGAATCCCTCCTCAGGCACCACATCATCAAACCACCAGCTTGATCTCAGCCCGTCAAATCGCCCGCGAGAATTGGGCGCTACAACCGATGTGGGGCTTCTTGTAGCGCCGACGTCTCGTCGGCGTCGATAGCCTCCACCGCGTTCTCGACCTCCTCGAATCGTGCGCGCCGCAGTCGGTGCGGAAGGCGGCGGACCCGAATCAGACGGAATAGGTATGATCTGAGGCTGCAGGGGGAGTTGGGCAGCGCCCGACTCCGGTGCGACATCACTCATGACGAGTTGGAGGCCGAGAGTGTTGACAGGAAGACAACAGTTGAAGATCGGCAGCATCGTGACGTTGAGCGTGCTCGCGGCGTGCACCGTCGTTGCCCAATCTGCACCGACGATCACCGCCGAGCCGGTGCCGGGCCAACTCGAAGTGATGCAGGGCACCGCGATCAAGCTGGGCGGATTGCCGCCTGAAGAGGGCCCCCAGCCCGAGAGCTATCACTGGGAGATCGCCCAGGGCGAGGGTGGAGTTCTTTACAACGAGGACCAGTACCAGGTCATCTTTCAGAGCCCCAGGATTGAGAACGAAATCGAACTCTTCGTGATTCGGCTGACGGTTGGGTACCCGGGGGAACAACCCGCCCACGCAACAGCTCACATCCGGGTGCACCGGGACATGCCACAGGCGAAGCCGGAGCCGAAGAAGCAGAATATCGAGGACGTGATGGCGGGTTTCTACCGCCGGGAGAAGGACGCTCGCGATGCCAACCAGCAGCGCATCGAAGACAGCCGATCGAGGATCGTCAGCCACTACACGTATTCCGGGTTTGTGGGAGGGTTCGGCTATCGCGGTCCCGGCTGGGGCTGGGGCTATGGCTGGGGTTGGCCGGCCTATTACCCGATCTACGCCCCCATCGTTGTGCCGCCTCCGGGCATCGATTGGGGACCGGGAGACGGGAACTGGGGTGAGCCCATCGCCATCCCCTACGACGATATCGTGACGACCTTTCCTGAACATATCGCCAATGACTATCTGCCGCAGGATTTTCCCGGCGCCGATCAGGTGCCCGACATGGGCTACGCGGGGGGTACGCCCACCGATTTCATCGATGTCCCGGCGGGTGCCGGGGGTGACTTCGGTGGGGCAGGGATGGATCCCGAATTCGAAGGTGGGATGGAATTCGCCGAGCCGATGATCGACCCCGGTTTCGGTTTCGACGATTTTGGCTGGTAGGGGAGACGTCATGAAGAGACTCGTGATCTGCGTGGTTGTTGTCGTCATGACGGTTTCGGGCTCGGCAGCGGCAGCTGATGAGTCCGGGCCGCCGCCGTACTTCCTTGTCGTCGATGGTGAGATCGAGAAGGCTGCCATCGGCCCGTGGTCGGAGGCGGTGGTTTCTCTGATCAAGGCGCACGATTCGCACCCCGATGGAACCATGTGGGCGACCTTCCGTGAGCTGACCGGCGGCCCTGATGTGCGGGTCGGTTTCTTCCATGGATTCTCAAAAATGGCTGATCTCGATGATTGGACGCCGACCCGGCGGATTCTCGTTGATGTGCTCGGCCCCGTTGAAGGCGGTGCGGTGAAGGACGCCCTCGCTCGAGGATTGGACTCATCCGACCGGGTGATGACCCTGGTGGACGATCTGTCCCGGCCGTGGACCGGAAAAAAGCCTCCCAATTTTCTCTGGGTCGCCACCGTCCGGGTTGCCGACGGCAAGATGACCGAGTACGCGGCCTTGGCCAAACGGGTGCGTCGGGCCTTCGACAGTCACGCCGACACGGTTCACTGGCTCTGCTACGCCAACGCCATCGGCGGCGAGAGTTCGGAGTTGACCTTCTACTACGGGTTCAACGCCTTCGCCGAGGTCGATTCCTGGCCCTCGCGGCGGGAGGTTCTCGCCACCGCTCACGGCGAGCGAAACGGCGCCCGACTTGCATCGGCGCTGGAGTCCATCACCGAGACCACGACCAGCCTGTGGAAGTTCGAACCCGAACTCAGCCGGCAAGGAGGGGAGTGACCTCGAGAGTGGATAGCAGAGACCAGATACGAGATACGAGATAGGCCCGAACGGGTTTGACAGGTTTGGTGGCCCATCCCGGGTCTTACGACCTGCATCCTGGATCCTGCATCCGGTGACCTGGGGCCCGACCCCTATTCCGGTCTTCACGCCGGCTCCATTTCCATCGGATATAATGACCGCTTCGGATCTCTACCGGGATGATGATGACAGCCAAATCCTCCAAGACCCCGAGCATCGATGGTGAGACCTTCATCAATCGCGAGCTGAGCTGGCTCCAGTTTGCCCGGCGTGTCCTCGAACTGGCCGTGGACCCCAACGTGCCGTTGTTGGAGCAGGTGAAATACGCCGGGATCCTCGGCATGCTGCACGACGAGTTCTTCATGAAGCGGATGAGCGGACTCAAACGGCAACTCCAACGAGGGGTCAAGAAGATCTCCCTCGACGGGCGGACGCCGCAGCAGGAGTACGACGCCTGTCGCGAGGAGATCCTCACCCAGGTCGCCGAGCTTGCCGGAGTCATTCGTGACCGAATTCAACCCGCTCTTCAGGAGTGCGGGTTCCCGCTGCTCGATCATGAGACTCTCCCGGCGGAGCTGCAGACCGAACTCGAGGGCTATTTCAAACGGGCGGTGCTGCCGATCCTCACGCCGTTGGCGGTGGACACCGAACACCCGTTTCCCTTTATCTCGAGCCTCGGAATCAACCTGGCGGTCGTGATCAAGGAAAAGAAACGCGAACGGTTCATTCGAATCAAGGTGCCCCCCAATCGGCAGAGGTGGGTGCCCCTGGCGAATGGAAAAGGCTGTGTCCCACTCGAGCAGGTGATTGCGGCGAATCTCCGTTGGCTGTTCCCCAAGGCCCGGATCGGTCCGGTCCACTTCTTCCGATTGACGAGGGGGGCCGAGGCCGATGAGGGCCGGCGATCGAAGTTCGACGATCACGTGGCCATGACGACGCCGGGAGGAATCGTCGAGCAGGTCGCATCGGAGCTCAAGGCCCGCAAGTTCGCCGGCGAGGTCAGGCTCCAGGTCTCTGCCGAGATGCCGAAGAAGATGCGCGAGTGGTTGCGCGGTCAGCTCGCGTGTCTCCCTGAAGACGTTTATTTCACCGAGAGCCTTCTCGGGGTCGCCGATCTGCTTCGTTTTGATGTTCCGGGACGGGAGGAATTACGATACCCGCCGCACAAACCGGTGACGCACCCTCGCCTGAGAGAAGTCACCGGCGGGGATCCTTCGGCGATTTTCAGGGAGATCTGCCGCGGTGACATTCTGGTCCATCACCCGTACCACGATTTTGATACCTCGGTGCTTAGATTCCTCGAATCGGCCGCCGTCGATCCTCATGTTCTGGCCATCAAGCTGACCATCTATCGCACGTCGGCCGAGTCGCCCATCATCGCGGCTTTGCTCGAGGCCGCGCGGCGCGGTAAACAGGTGGCGGTGCTCCTCGAGATCACCGCCCGATTCGACGAGGCCCCCAACATCGAGTGGGGACGGCTTCTGGAGAAAGAAGGCGTGCACGTTTCCTACGGAGTCGAGCAGCTCAAGACGCACGTCAAGTTGGCCATGGTTCTGCGGGAAGAACAGGACGGCATCCGTCGCTATGTTCATGCCGGAACGGGGAACTACCACACGGAAACGGCGCGGATCTACGAGGACCTCGGAATCCTGAGCTGCGATCCGGTACTCAGCGAAGATGTTGCGGCGGTCTTCAACGAGCTCACCGGCGCCACTCCCTTTGATGACTACCAGAAGCTGCTCGTCGCACCTCGATTCATGCGGGACCGGTTCTGTGCGCTCATCAGGCGAGAGGTCGAACACTCCGAGGCGGGCCGAAATAGCGGAATCAAGGCGAAAATGAACCAACTCCAGGACCCTTCACTGGTTCGGGAACTGTACGCGGCGAGTCGGGCGGGTGTTCCCGTCAGCCTCAATGTTCGTGGACTGTGCATCTTGAAACCCGGTGTTCCAGGCCTCTCGGAGACCATCGAGGTTTTCTCGGTTCTCGGCCGGTTCCTCGAACACGGACGAATCTACCGTTTCGAAAACGGCGGGCAACCCGAGATCTACCTCGGTTCAGCCGATTGGATGAAACGAAACCTCGACCGCCGGGTCGAGACCATGGCTCCGGTGAACGATCCAACGCTCATGGAGGAGATCGACGCCATCCTCGGGGTGATCGAGGACGACAACCACACGGCGTGGGATCTCCAGTCGGATGGCAGCTATGTTCGGCGGAAGCCGAAGAAGGGCGAGCCGACCCGAGCCGCACAGCAGGAGTTCATCAGGCTGGCTGAAGAGAGTTCTTAGTTTTTAGTTCTCAATTTTTAGTTACATCGCAACCGTACCTCGGGGCCATGCGATGAAACTTAAAACTAAAAACTCAAAACTAAAAACTAAGAAGCGGTGGTTGCTTCGGTCTTCGGTTCAAGTGCGCCCTCGTTCACCCAGTGTTCGAAGAGCCGGTACACCCGATAGCCGTCGACGTCGGCTTCCTGCTCGATCTCGATCGGCTTCTTGCCTTGGGTGGCCTGCACCCAGATGCCGTTGACGAAATCCGCATCATCTTCGTCGGGCAGGCCTGTCGGTGGCTTTCCGGTGGCCGCGAATTGACCTTCGTCAGGGATGATTGCAGCTGCGCGGTTGAACTCGTCGTAGCGGCGCATGCCCTCCATCAGAAGCGACATGACCGCCATGCCGCTCGCTTCACCTTCACCAGACGTGAGATCGACCGGTTGATTGACAAAGATGAACCGTCCGAGAATCGGACGTTCGAGGAGCTGGTAGACCGCCGTGTCCGCCGTGAGGCTGCCGGCGGCCGCATCGATCATCATGCCATCGCTGAGAGTGATCGAAGCGGTGGAATTGCCCGAATTGTCGAGGACCGTGAGGATACCCTCGAGGCGTGAATCCGCGAGATTTTGCATCAGATTCGGGAGCCCGAACAGTGCCAGATCGCCCGACAGCGAGGTGACCGTCTCGGCATCGTCGGCCGGTTGATCGATGGTTGTCTTGTTGTCGAGATTGGTCAGAGCCTTGGCGGCGGCGTTGGCGAACTGCTCCCCGGGAAATTTGCGGACGATGCTGTCGTACGCCATTCGCACCTTGGGAATGTCGGTGCCGGAGAGGCTGTCGAGCAGATTCCCGATATTGTGTGCTTTTTTTGGGGTCTTGACCGAGACGCCGAAGACCTTGACCGGGAGTTCCGCCCTGATCGCTTCGATCACGCGGTTGACGGTGTTCAGGTCATCGGAGAGATCCTGTCCGCTGAGCATGGCGAGACGGGCCAGGGTGTCGCCGAACTCGGGACGCCGTTTGAGTCCGTGGGTGACGACGCATTGCCGCGCTTCTTTGTTGTCGAACCGGACCAGAGCTTTGATGGCCGTGTCGAGGAGCGACTGGATCTCGGATTTCTTGTGCGCGGCCTTGCCTTTCTGCTGGAGCACATCCTCGAGATCGCTGACCCGCGCGACGAGAGTCTTGACTGCACGCGGGTGGTCAATCTGTCCGAGGGCGGTGAGGGCTTCGCGGAGCAGCGGAAGTTCACCACCGGGAACCGAGGACCTGACCAAGAGGTCGATTTCCTTGTCGACGTCGTACTCCTCGCTCGGAGGGATCGACCTGATGAGATAGATCAGGTTTCGCTGGACATACCATGGCTGCGGGACATTGCCGGAAAGGGAATCGTCGAGAATCTTGATCGCCCGGCCCTTGGTCTCATCACCGTGGATCATGAGCAGGCGGAGAATCACACGTCGCCGATCGCGACGGGTCTCGGCGATGAGGTCCTGCATCAGAGAGTCGATCTGGAGCGGTGGGAAGAAGCTGAGCACCCGGCGCAGGAGCAGCCTTTTGTCCTCATTCTCGGAGTATTTCCTCAGTTGGTTCTCATCAAGATTCTCGGATGCCTGATCGATGATGTTCGCGGCGAGGGATGAATCGACCTCTTTCTGCGAGATCATTCGATTGGCAAGGTCGATGACGGTCACGGCTCGCCCGAGAGAGTCATCGTTGAACTGATCAACCGCGGTTGAGATGAGTTCCTTGAAACGCTCGTTGAGTTCGCCCGGCTCCTTCGACAGATCCATGACCTTGCGCATGGTTTGAGCGGCGCCGGATAGGGGCGGGGCGTCGTCTTCTCCTGTCGACGGCGCTTCGGACGGCGCCCAATCCGGGAGCGAGCCGCTGAGAGCCCCCATGACGCCGTCGCCCAGCGAACTGACGCCGAAGTCCTTGAGATAGCGGAGTTGATTGTTGAGGTCAGAAGAGGATCTCGCCGAGGTGGCGACCTCGTCGATGATACGTGAGAGAAGTGCGCCTTCCGCTCCCGCGAGGGATGTATTGAGCCCGGCAGGCGACTGCGCCGGAGATTTCGAGGCAACACGCTCCCAGCGGTCTAGAAGTTGACTGAGACGATCGATGTGGGCTGTCGTCTGGTCATCTCCGCCGACGGCAGCGGACCCGTCCGCCGTTCCGGCGGCGTTCTGCGGGGCCTCCTGTCGAGGAATTTCGGGTGGCGGCTCGATCTGCTGTGCGGCGCGCTGATGCGCGTCGCTGGGGGCGGCCTGTTCTGCGTAGTCGGCAGCCGATTGTGAAGGCTCTCCGCGACCTTGCGTTGCCGAACCGCCGCCTCCACCCGTGGACCAGCCGCCACCGGAACTGGACTGGGGCGACCTGTCGACCGAGATCCGTGCCGCCATCGCGCCACCGCCGCTGCTGACCCCGAGACGACCGAGGTTCTCCTGTAGATCAGCGCGGTCGTGCTCCGGACAAATGCTGACCAGCATCGGTTGAAGGCGGGCCAGGTACCGATTGAGATCTTCCTTGGGGATGAGCTCGAGTTCGCCGAGATTCTGGACCTTGCGCGCCGAGTGGAGGAGATAGTCGCTGACCGGTGATGCGTTGGGCCCCTGAAGCTGGGTTCCGACCCACGAGTGGATTTCGCGAGCGAGGATCTCGGGTGGCGCCCGGAAGAGGATTTCCGCCGCGTCGGCGAAGATCATCGGAGCGACTTCGTCCGACAGGTATCTCGCCAGCAGCAGACGTGCTTCCTCGATCTCCTGAGCATCGGATTCCGTGACCAACGGGCCTCCCATTTTCAGACCGGCGTTACAAACACCCTCTGTCGCGCCGATTTCGCAGCCCCTCTGCCGGATACGCCGGCGATCGTATCTGAGGCCTTATGATCGCATCATCGACGCGGTTTGAGCAAGTACAACCGATGCCGTTCGGATGCCGGATCAGGGATCGGCGGGAATCGGCGCTGGCTGCAGTTCGGTGGGGCAGTAGGCGTCGCGACGTTCGGTTAGGTCACTGATGACGGCCTTTCGAAAGGCGAGATCGGGGTACTTGACCGCCAGGTCCCGCTTGAACTTTTCGATGTCGATCATCTCGAAGCGGCAGAGAATCGGCTTGAAGGGTCGAGGCAGGAGTTCTCCGGGCGCCTGAATATGATGCAGACCGCCCGAATAGACCGTGAGTATCCGGCCATCCGGCAGCGCCTCGAGAATATCTGCGATCCCGGCGCGGACGGTCATTTCTCGTCCTTTTGAGTCGAGCCCGTTTCTGCGTTTCATCCGGCCCTCAGGCAGGATGATCACAAGGGCCCGACTGTCGATCTTGCTGAGAACCTCTTCCCAGGTCGAGTCGCGCTGCCGGGTGACCGTCACGGTGTGGCGAACGAGAAAACGGAAAAACAACCCAACGGGCCTCTTCATTGTTTTTTCGGCCACCGGAAGGACGCCGTGTCGCGCAAACCGCCACAGGAGCTTGGTTGATGCAAAGCCGGCGATCAGGGGTTCGTAGAGGCTGGTGTGGTTCAGGATCGCGACGATTCTGGTGTCGTCCGCCATCTCGTGGGGTTTGGTCGGCATCCAATCTTCCCGGAGCCGGTAAAGAAGCCGGGTGGTGGCTCGCACGCCGAGCAGCAGCAGAAAAACGAGAATTGACTGCATTGATCGAGTTTATGGCCCATTGAAGGCCCTATAGATCGCCGATCAATCTAACTCAAACCTCCAGGCTCGGCACGTCGCAGCGCGGCAAAGAACGGCCATCGGCCGCCCTTTGCCGGATCCAAGATCCAAGATCAAGAATTCAAACGTCCAAGACGCAAGAACCAAGATTGCGACATCGTGGTCCCCGTATCTTGGATCTTTGTTCTCACCAATCAAACACCAACCCCGCATACACGTTTCTCGTTGCCGCCGGGATCCAGACCGGCTGGTACCCGTCGAAATAGCCGAATGTCGTGAAGAGGGAGTCGGTCAGGTTGTTGATCCGAAAGTTTGCCTTGACCCTTTGAGCCATGAGGGCGCTCGCCACCGTTCGTCCGAGATCGATCTCAAACCCGATGTCGAGGGCGGTGTAGGCATCGTTGACCCGGTGAATGTAGTCGGGGTCGTTACGAATCTCCGGGAACTTCCGCATGTCCTCGGTATTGTCGAGGTAGAAATCATCGACATAGCGCAGGGTGAGCACGCCCGTGACCGGGCCGGCGGTACCGTGGACCTCGAGAGAAACCAGCCACTCGGGACTCACCGGCAGCGCGTTTCCCGAGTGATCGATGGCATTGCCGTCAAAGTCGTGTTCGGTGAAGTCGACGATGCGGTTGTTCGACCATGCAAGATCGAACCGGCCGCCGAAGGCCGGGATGGGTTGCCACTCGAGATCGACCTCGACCCCGCGGTGCTCGGTGACCGCACCGTTGGCGGTCACCGGATCGCCGTTGTTGTCGAGGCCTCCGGCCCAGACGATGGCGTTGTCGAAATCAAGATAGTAGAGATTGAGTGAAGCTCGCCCCGTGGACCATGCAAACGAACCCCCGAGTTCGTAGTCGGTGAGTTCCTCGGGTTCGAGGGCCAGGGGCGCCGGCGACCAGTAGCTCTGAGGGTCGTAGATATCGCGGAACGCCGGCTCGCGCCCGCCGCGCGAGACATTGGCGAAAAAGCTCAGGGTTTCAGTTGGTCGGAAGGTGACGCCGAGTCTCGGGAGGAGGTAGGAATATGTCTGGTCCACCTCGACGCCTTTGAGTTTGTCGTCGTGCATCTCGTAACGGTGGTACGTCCAGGTCAGCCCGGCCATGAGATTCCATTTGTCGTTGAAACGCCAGCTCTCTTGGACAAACGGCTGGATGGTCTGCTTGTCGAGGCGGTAGTCGTAGTAGCGGTGGTCGGGATCCAGATCGGGGGGATAGAACTGGGCCCACTGGACAAAGCCCCAGTGGCGTCCGTTGTGGAGTCGGAACGCAGCCCCTGCCTGGAGACCGCCGCGATCGTTGCCGTGGCGCCACTCGAGATTGGGGATCCACCCTGCATCCCACTCATCCACCTCGCGCCGCCGGACCAAATCTGTGGTGTCGATGACCGAGCCGTCGGGCAACTCGATGGGCTCGAGGCCGTACTCGGGCATCCATCGATCCTGTTTGAATTGCTGGAAATAGCCGTGCCCCTCGAAGAGATAGAAGGTGTTCTGCAACGCGAGGTCGGGGTTGATCTGCCAGCTGTGAATCACCTGGTAGTGGGGCTGGAAGAAGTTGTCGACTTCGTTGGGGTAGGAGAGAGGGTTGTATCGTCGATCGTTCCGTTTGTCGCCGGTGATTTCGCCGTCGAGATAGGCCTTGGATACGCCCTCATACGCGAGGTGGGTTTCCTCTGGACCTCCGAAGAGGTTGATGCGAAGGCTGGTCTTCTTGCCATAGCGAACGACGGAGAGATAGTAGCTCCACATCTCGGACCAGCTCTGATCGCGATAGCCGTCCGACTGGACCCGGGAGTAGCGGGCGGTGGTCGCCCATTTGTCGTTGATGAGTCCGCTGTCGAACTCGAAAGTGAGGCGGCTGGTTCCGAACGAACCGCCGAGCATGGCCAGGTGGAGTCTTTGTTCGGTCAAGGGCTGCCGGCTGGTGACGTTGACCGATCCGCCGATGGCGCTGCCGCCGTAGAGGTTGGTGCCTACGCCGCGTTGGACCTGGATTTCATCGGTTGTTGAAAGAAAATCGGCGAGATCGATAAAAAACACGCCGTGGGAGTGGGCGTCATTGAGCGGAACGCCGTTGAGGCTGATGGCGGTCCGGCGCATATCGAAGCTGCGCAGGAAGAAGTAGGAGTAGCCGATGCCGTTGCCGCTGTCGTTGTATGCGTAAAAACCGGGGGTCTGCTCCAGGAAAATCGGCACGTCCTGGGCCCAATAGCGGCGCTCGATCTCTTCGCGGCCGATGTTGGTCATGGTCACAGGTGTCTCACCGAGGGTGGCGTGGAGTCCGGTGACCTCAACCTCGCCCCGAAATACGGTTGGTTCCGCCTGGAGACTGAGTTCGACCGTGTGCTCGAGATCGGTGAGGTTGAGGTCGAGGGTCTCGTGGCCTTCCGAGGTTACTCGGAGACGCATGGAGAAAGGCGGTGGGTCGGGGAGGTTGAGGACGAAGCGGCCCTCCGCGTCGGTCGATTCCCGAAGTTCCAGCCCGTCTGCGGTCGCCAAGAACTCCGCGCCGGCGATGGGTTCCTTACTCAGTTTGTCGACGAGGCGGCCGCGAATCTCAGTGGAAAAGGCAACGTTTGAGAGGGTTGCGAGAATGATCGTGGTGATGGTCAATCGAAACAAAAACATGCCGTTTCTCCGGTGCTGAGCTGATGAGGACTCTGTCGAGGGAGAAGACGGCATTCTGATGCTCCAGTTCCCTCCGCCGGCATGACCCGGATCAGGTAATAGGGGTTTGATCTCAGCCCCGTCCGAGACGGGACACCCCCATGGATGCGATTAGATTCACAAAGAGCCGGGCCGAGTATCCGAGCAGACTGTGTGCTTGTCAAGGCGTCCGAGCGAACAGACTTTGCGATGGGACGATCCCGGAATCCTACCGCCCAGGTCGGAACACCAGCGCTCCCAAAGTTCTCAACAAGACGATGGCGTACATCGAAGAGCCGTGGTGCCTGACGGCGTAGAGATCGAACTCGAGCTTGATCATGTGGTCCTCGGTCCGGGCGCAGTAGGGGAGGTGGATCTGGGCCCAGCCCGTGAGTCCCGGCCGGACGCAGTACCTGAACGCATAGAAGGGGATCTTTTTCTCGAATCGGGCCGCCACATCCGGGCGCTCCGGCCGTGGACCTACCAGGCTCATCTCGCCGCGAAGGACATTCAGAAGCTGGGGGAGTTCGTCGATGCGCCACCGTCGGAGCAACCGGCCAGCGGGGAACACCCTGGCGTCGTTTTCCTCGGCAAAGGTGGGGCCCTTGCCGCTCGAGTTCTTTCGCATGGTCCGGAGCTTGAACAACTCGAAGGGTCTGCCGTACTGACCGAGCCGCTCCTGGCGGTAGATGATGGGCAGGCCGTCGGTGACCAGCACCGTCAGGGCAGCAATGATGAGAATCGGCGCCGTGAGAACGAGCATCACCGTCGCTGTCACCAGATCGAAGAACCGCTGGAGAAAGTGGAACGGTGACGTGGCGATGGACGAAAAGTCGCCGGTTGCGATAAACCACCTGGAGTCCACCTGACGAACCGGAATACGACCGGTTAAGGCAGAGTAGGCGCCGGCGGCATCGACCACGGTGGTGCCGCGAAAATTGAGAGCGGCGAGGCGATCGATGGTGGGATCACCATCGGCAAGCTGAGCGACGATGATGAGATCGATGCCGTGCACGTCGACTCCCGCGAGAGGGTCGGCTGTACCGTTTGTCGGGGCCGGCAGGTGTCGAGCTATCTGAAACGGTGGGTTCGGTCGATTCTCGAGTTCTCTTCGAAGGGCCCCGACGATGGGGCCGTCACCGATGAGGATGGCGTTGCGGGCCTGTGGTCGGGCCGCGAGTTTGAGCCAGATTGAACGAAGGAAAGCCTGAGAAGGCAGCGAAATGGCGAGAGTGATTCCCAGGAGACCACGTCCGAAGCGCCACGGCTCGACGAGATAGACGCCGAGGACCAGCGCGATCGCCATGGTGATTGCCAGGGCTGTTGTCCGCGCGAGCACATAGTCGGGAGTTCGCCAACTCGACGGGCGGTAGAGATCGAAGGTGGTGGCGAGACCGAATTGAACCAGGACCGCGTAGAGGATGAACCCGGGGTGTTGCAGAAGTTGATTGAGTTCGCCATCAAACCCGACCGAACCGAATCGGATCAGGGCCGCAAGCACGCCTGCCCCGAGAAGGATCATGGCGTCGGCTTCGGCGAGCAGGAATCGGGTTCGCAGCTCGCGAATCGCGATCTTTTGCATAGAGCCTCATTCTCGCCGGTTCCAGGCTTCTGTCAACCGTTTTGGCTTTCACCTAAGATGAGCGATTCTCGGCGGCGATCTGCACCAATCTCTTGCGCTCTGAACGTTTGCGAAAATACTCGACATACCAACAGGTATGCCTCCGTTTTTAGCAAACGTCAGAGCATCAAGATCTTGGCGCATCTCATCCACCAGAATCGCTCACCTTAGGGTTCAGTAGGCGGCCGGTCAACCAGGCCGTTTCGAAAGACGCGCAACTGTGAAAGAGCTTGTCACTTTGTTTCACAAGCCCTATACTCTGTTGCGTGAGCGCGACCCTTGAAATCAGAATCAAGAAGTGAAATTTATCGAATTGGAACGACGGCGCAATATTTGAGAATCGCCATTGCGGCCGCCGAGACCACAAAAGGAGAATGGACATGTCGACTCTCAAGGAAACCCTCAAAAAGAAGATCGACGAGCACCGGCCGCGGACGGTTCGCCTGCTCAAGGAACACGGCGACGTCAAGATCAGTGAAGTCACCATAGGTCAGGCCATCGGCGGCGCCCGCGGCGTCAAGAGCCTCGTCACCGACGTGTCCTATCTGGATCCCTTCGAGGGCATCCGGTTTCGTGGTCGCACCATTCCCGAGACCTTTGCGGCGCTTCCGGCGGTTGAAGGCCAGGAATATCCCGCGGTCGAGGGCTTTTTCTACTACCTCATGACCGGTGACATCCCCACCGCCGAGCAGGCGGCAGAGGTCGTTGCTGAATTCAAGACGCGCCGCCAGCTTCCGCAGTACGTCATGGACATCATGCGCGCCATGCCGGCTGACACCCATCCCATGACCATGTTCTCCGCCGGCATCCTCGCGATGCAGCGCGAGTCGGAGTTCGTCAAGCGTTACAACGAGGGCATGAACAAGATGGAGTATTGGGAGCCCATGTTCGAGGACTCCTGCAACGTGATGGCCAAGCTCCCGGTTCTCGCGGCCTTTATCTATCGCCTCAAATACAAGAACGACGAGCAGATCGCGGAAGATCCCAACCTCGACATGGGTGGCAACTTCGCCCATCAGATGGGACTTGAAAAGCCCTACGACGACGTTGCGCGGATGTACTTCATCCTCCACTCCGACCATGAGTCGGGCAACGTTTCCGCCCACGCCACCCACCTGGTGGCCTCGGCGCTGTCGGATGCGTACTACTCGCTGTCAGCCGGAATGAACGGTCTCGCGGGTCCGCTCCACGGCCTGGCCAACCAGGAGGTGCTGAGCTGGACCATGAAGTTCATGGAGGGCCTCGAGGGCAAGGAGCCCACCGAAGAGGTCATCAAAGAAGCTCTCTGGAAGACCCTCAACTCGGGCCAGGTCATCCCGGGCTACGGCCACGCGGTGCTCCGCAAGACCGACCCGCGCTACGAGTCGCAGCGTGAGTTCTGCCTCAAGAACCTGCCGGACTACCCCTTGTTCAAGGTCATCTCCATGATCTACAAGGTCGCCCCGGGTGTGTTGACCGAGCACGGGAAAGCCAAGAACCCGTGGCCGAACGTCGACGCCCAGTCCGGTGTGATTCAGTGGTACTACGGTCTCACCGAGTGGGACTTCTACACGGTTCTCTTCGGCGTCGGTCGCGCCCTCGGCGTCCTGACCAACATCACCTGGGATCGCGCGTTGGGTTATCCCATCGAGCGGCCCAAGTCGGTCACCACCGCCATGCTCGAGGACTTCGCGGGGATCAAATAGATCGACGATCCACGGATTCTGACAACGAGGCGCCTTCGGGCGCCTCGTTTTTTTGCGATTCGTTATCGGTCACTCACTCCTCGTGACTCGTCACTAGTCTGTGATGACCCGTCATCGGCAACGGCCAACGAGTGACGAGCAGCGAGAAACAAGCTATGGTGATCAGACGATGACCATCGACGACCAACCCACCTTGCCCTTTGAAGTTTTCTGGCCCTGGCTCATGGGTCACCCGAACTGTATTTTGCGTGCCGGAACACCCGAAGCGGTGATCTACGACGACGAGGATCTCCATTGGCACTTCGCCAAGGAGGAGCCGGACACCCTGGTTGTCCAAGTGCTCAGGGGCAAGCTTCTGGTTGGCGAGCTTCTGCTCTCACCGGACCAGATCACGTTTGTTCAGGGTGGGTCGGGCGATCGAGAACATGAGTTCGTCTTCGAGCTCATCGCCGAGAACGAGACCGAGAGCTACCCGGCCTACTTCTTTGTCCTGATCCACGGATTCGATGAAGAAGGCGAATTCAGCCCGAGTCGGGTGCACTGAGCTGAAGCTCAACCCTGCAGCTATGATCCGGATACCTAGGAGCCTGTAACACAAAAGCCGAACGGTGTTTTTCGGGTGCCGTTTGAGGTCATTTCTCGCCCGATTCTTGGCCCATACCACCAGTATGAACCTGCAAATCGGTCAAGAAATGGCCTCAAACGGCACTCCGAACTCCACCATCCGTTTTTGCGCTACAGGCTCCTGGACGACTCCGCCCTGCTATCGTGGATTGACGATCGTGGAGGGGAGAATACGGCCGGAGAATGGTGTCAGGAATCAATCGACCTTTGAAGCTTCGAGTCTGGATCTGCATTGTCGCCTTGATCTTGACCTGCGATTTCGTTGCGGGTGCCGATGGTGCAGAGAGCGATCAGCAGAAAGCGGCTGAGGTTCCGATCGTCTTCCCCGTCAACGAACGACTCTCGTACGCCATCTCCTGGTCGGGTATCCACTGCGGCGAGATGGAGATTTCGAGTTATATCGACAACGAGGCGGCCGGCGGACCGATGTATCGCATTGTCGTCCTTTCCCGAACCACGAAGTTCTTTGATGGAATCTATCGAGTCCGGTCCCGGTTGGATTCGTATTTCGATCCGCGGCGAATGACATCCATCCGCTACGAGGAGAGATCGCTCGAGAAGAAAAAGAGAAAGAACGAGACCTGGGTTGTCGATCTCGAGGCCAAGGAAATCGTGAGGACAAAGAACGGGGAGGAAAGCCGAATCCCGGTCGAGGTTGAGAGAGCCAACGATCCGCTGGCCTTTATCTACCGACTGCGCATGGTGGATACCGAAATCGGACAGGAAACCGCGCTCGGTCTCATGACCAGCAAGGGAGCGGTGGAGACCGTTGCCCGGGTGACGCGGCACAAGAGGATCAAGACCAAGATGGGGAAGTGCGACGCGGCGTCGGTGGTCCCCGAACCACGCGATGAGATGATGTTCAGCAAGTCGGGTTCCATGGTGATTTGGATCGACCGCCAGGAGCCTCACCGCCCGTGCAAGATCGAATTCGACCTCTCCTTCGGCTCCTTGACGGCGAGCCTGAGAAGAGCGGAAGCTGCGCCTGAAGGCGGAGTTTCGACCGATTGGGAGAACTGGGGAGATTCCAAGGGGGAAAGCCCGTGACTTCGATTTGGGGAAACGGATGTCGTCGGTGCGTTCGGACAGCCCGTTTGGGGATCATTGTGTCTTTGATTCTGGCGACGGCGCCCCTCGTCTGGGCCGGGATGGAGGAACAGGCAAAAGAGGCCTTTCGGGAGCTCCAGTTGGGATATGTGGCTTTGGACGAGGGCGCCTTTGAAACCGCGATCGTTCACTACGAAAAGGCACGCGACCTCTCCCTGGGAGATGAGCAGCGATACAACGCGCTCTTCGGTCTGGGGTCAGCCGTTCTCGAACTCGGCCGTCTCGACCGGGCGCGCGCCATCTTTGACGAAGCACACGAACTCAAACCGGGCGAGGTTGAATGCACCTTCATGCTTGGAGTCACGTGTCGGCGTCAGGGTGACTTGAGCGCCGCGGTGACCTATCTCGCCGAGGCCGCCGCCCGTGATCCGAATTTCACTCAGGCCTTTGTCGAGCTGGGCATCACATACGCAGCATTGGAACGTCACGCCGATGCCCAGCGGATCTGCCAGGATGTCTTGAAGGCCGATCCCGAAAATATCGAAGCTCGACTCGGTTTGGCGGTCGCCCTCTTCCATCAGGACGAGAACGCCGCCTCGGTCCGTGAGTTTCGCGAGGTTCTGGACCGGGATCCGGAGAACATTCGCGCCCACTACGGATATGGGCTCGCCCTGTTCTTCGAGGGCGACCGCGAAGGCGCCAAGAAAGAGATCATCTACCTCAATTCCCATGCGCCGGAACTCGGCTCAGATCTCTACGAGTGGGTATTCCCGCAAGAATGAACGCCGGCCGGTTTGCGGACCGGCGGGTCGATCAATGAGCGGCGATGAAGTCCTCGACACGCGCGAGCGCCCTGTCGAGTCTCTCCTTGACGTGAGAGGTCGAGGGGCGACGCGGTTCGTGAAGTCGCACCGATTCCCAGAGATCGCGGTCCGGGTCCTCGAGGATGTCGGTTCGCAGGGTGATGCCGTGGCGGGCGAATACCGGTTCGAGGCGGCGGCGGTTGCGCCAGAGTTTACGGCGGGTGCTCCGGTAGGCGTGTTCGCAGACTGTTTTGCGGTTCGAGTAAGAAAAGACGTTTGAGAAGAACATCGAGTAGTCATCACGGCGTGGTTCGAAGACGAGGACGTCTCGATCGCTGTACTTCGTCTCATAGGCAGAGAGACCGGCGCTCATCCGGGAGTGGATGATGGTCCTGAAGGTCTGCGCGAGCACGGTGGGAAGACCACGGTCGGTGAGCCTCCCGCGTTGCATGATGCCGAGTTCGACCGAGCGAATCGTGTCCACCGGGACGATGGGATTCACGCAGATGACCAGATCGGCGCCGGCGTCGAGTGCCACCGAAGCGTGGACCGTCTTGAGCAGCACGCCATCGACATAATGCCGGCCTTCAATCTCGACGGGAGGGTAGAGCCCGGGAAGCGCTGTCGATGCCTGGACCGCCTTTGAGACCGGAATGTGGTCGAGCCCGGGCTCGCCAAACCGAATCGGACGGCCCGAGTCGAGATCGGTGGCCACTACGACGAGCTTTCTGCGAAGCTTCCTGAAGTCATCGCTTCGACCGGGTTTTGAGAAGATCTTCTCGAGATAGACCCTGAGTGGTTCGCTGCGGAAGAGGCCGACCGGGAGAGCGCGAGCGAGACGGCTGAGGGGTTCGAGGAGGCGTCGATCCCCTGGGTGCCGAACGACATCCCAAAGCCCCTCGATGAAGAGTCTCGGGATCTTGATGCCTCCGCGGACAAACTCGCCGACCGCGGGGGACATAAAAGTCTCGGGAACAAACGGGTGCTCACCCGGTTCGTGTTTGATGATGGCGCGGCACATCTGTGCGGTGGAAAGGTTGTTGACGAGGCACGAGGCAATAAAAGCGCCCGCGCTGACCCCGACATAGAGGTGGAGATCGTTGAAATCGATCCCGTCGAGGGCCTCATCGAGAGCGCGGACGGCGCCGATTTCGTAGATCGATCCTTCAGGGCCACCACCGGCCAAGGCGAGGCCGACCTTGGATCCGCTGCGGGAAGAATCGATCACTCGTGACTCCCGGGATGTGTCAGAACGTCAAAAGAACTCGTGAAAGCACGATGAAGCTCCGTGGCCGTCACTTCTCTCCCGGCTTTGATGTCGAACTCTGTCTCTCACCCTCAAAAGCCGCCAACGAAACTTCGAGTTCCTCGAGCCTCTCCCTGAGCAGACCCATCTCTTCACGGGCTCGGCGGACCGGGCCGATGCGATCCATCGATGCCTGAACGAGGCGGTCCATCCGGTGCTGCAGTTGTTCCACTCCGCTTGACACGGCCTTCTCGCCTGCACGGATGAGATCGTGGAGCAACTCGTTCGGCAGAAGAGACGTGCCCTTCCGCCCTTCCTCGGAGATGATCTGGGTCAGGGTCTGGGCGGTGACGTCGTCGGAGGTTTTGTTGTCGATGACTTTGATTTGTTGGCCGTTGCGAATCCAACCCGCGAGTTCATCGAGGGCGACATAGCGGCTCTCTTCGGTGTCGTAGAGCTTGCGGCTCCCGTAGCGTTTGATGAGTCGAATCATCATTGACTCCTGTAAGCAAATGACATAGACGGCGTGTGGCGCCGATGCCAGTGTTGTACCGCAGTGCGGCATTCTTGTCAACTCAGCGGATCGTTCAGTGGATTCTGAGAGAGAGGACTATTTCGCTGATAGGCAAGGGCTTCCGCCGGTGTTGTTGGTTTGCCCGCTCACGGTGCCGGGAGGGGATCGGGCGATCATCGTCTTGATGAGATTGCCGCACTGCGGCGTCATCTTTGGGAGGGTCGAAGGCAATCGAGTTGCAGGGGATTGCTAAGGTATCCAAATGAAAGACGAGACCTTTCGCGACCTCAGGACGTTTCTCGATCGGCTGCGTTCGAATGGCGATCTCCGGATTGTCGATGCACCGGTTGATCCCCGCCTGGAGATTGCGGAGATCCACCGACGGGTGATTGCCGCGGGTGGTCCGGCACTACTTTTCACTCATCCCAAGGGATCAAAAATTCCGGTTGTCACGAATCTGTTCGGCACCGCCGCCCGCGCCCAACTCGCTTTCGGTAGCCGACCTTCGAATTTGATTCGTTCTCTCGTCCATTTGGTCGAGAGCGGACTGCCGCCTTCTGCGTCCACTCTCTGGGCCAACCGAAACCTGATTGGCGCCGGGTTGAAACTTGGGACCCGCGGTGTCGGGGGCGGCCCGGTTCTCGATGTGGTTTCGACCGAAGTCGATCTCGGCGCCCTGCCGGCGCTCACCTCGTGGCCGGAAGACGGCGGCCCGTTCGTCACCCTGCCGCTGGTGGCGACTGACCACCCGGAGACCGGAGGGCCGAATCTCGGGATGTACCGGCTTCAGATCCACGATCAGCGATGTACGGGAATGCACTGGCAGATCGGCAAGGGTGGAGGGTTCCACTATTCGGTGGCCGAGCAGGCCGGCGAGGATCTGTCCGCGACCGTGTTTCTGGGCGGCCCACCGGCGCTGATCCTCGCCGCGGTCGCACCGCTGCCGGAAAACGTGCCCGAGTTGATGTTGGCGTCGCTGGTGGCCGGAGGCAAAATCGGTCAGTGCCGGGGTCCGGACGGCCGTTTGCTCATCGCCAACGCCGAGATCGCTCTCTGTGGTCGGGTGCCTGCCGGTGTTCGGAGGCCGGAGGGACCGTTCGGGGATCACTACGGCTACTACTCGCTGCGCCACGACTACCCGGTGTTCGAGGTTGAATACACCGCTCGTCGGCGTGATGCCATCTACCCGGCAACTGTGGTCGGCAAACCCCGCCAGGAGGACTTCTTTATCGGCGACCTATTGCAGGATCTGCTCTCGCCGCTCTTTCCGCTGGTCATGCCGGGGGTCAGATCAGTGTGGTCCTATGGCGAGACCGGTTACCACGCGCTGGCGGGCGCGGTGGTGCAGAACCGATATCGCCGCGAGGCCATGGCTTCGGCATTCCGGATTCTGGGCGAGGGACAGCTCAGCCTCACCAAGTTCCTTCTCGTGACGGACCAGCCTGTGGATCTCCGGGATTTCCGCCGAACCCTGACCCACATCCTCGCTCGGAGCCGGTTCGAGACCGATCTCTATGTCCTCTCGAATCTTTCCATGGACACCCTCGACTACACGGGGCCGGATGTGAACCTCGGTTCCAAGGGCGTGCTCCTCGGTTTGGGAGAGCCGATTCGGGATCTTCCGGCCGAGGTTTCGTCTGCCTCCACACCCGCAGGCATCGATCACCTCGAAGTGTTCTGCCCGGGATGTCTCGTCGTTGACGGTCCGAGCTACGCCTCCGAGCCGAATGCTGCGGAGCGTCTTGCGGCCGCTCCGAGTTTTTCTCACTGGCCGCTGATCGTTCTCACTGACGATGCGAGGCGGGCGACGGCGAGCCCGATGAACTTCCTCTGGACGACCTTCACCCGGTTCGAACCGGCGGCCGACATTCACGCGGCGACGCAACGCGTCGTGCGGCACCACGTGTCCTACACGGCGCCAATCGTGATTGACGCGAGGATGAAACCGCCATACCCCAAGGAACTCTTCTGCGATGAGGAGACCGCGGCACTGGTCGATCGTCGATGGAAGGAGTACTTCCCCGAGGGAGGGGTCGAGATGGGGGATTCCGATCGCGGCCACCTGGATTGATGCACCGGCAAGCCGAGGAACTCAAGGCTTGGGGTTTTTGAAACACAAAGGACACAAAGAACCACTAAGGGCCCACGAAGCATCGCATTTCTTGACCCGGGCTCCCTCCGAGGGTGAAGGCACAAAGGGCGGGATACCGACGACATGTGTCTCGTGGCCTTCGGCTCAACAAAGGCGGCTGCCTGCAGCGCATTGATTGAAACGCAAAGACCGCGATGATCGCAAAGACCATCGCAAAGACCATCGCACTATTGACCCATCGCACCATTTCATTGAGGACTTTCACTTCCGCATCAA
>CBESWV010000033.1:0-22242 GCA_965533305.1 uncultured bacterium
CGAGCTCGAGATTCGCGGTCGCGTTGATCGGCGGTCGCTCGAGGCCGAGGAGATCGACGATCGTATTCGAGTTCAATCCATGACCGCGAGCCGAAATCCGTAGCGCCTCTTCGGGGGCCTCGGGCCACAGCCATTCCGGACGAGGAATCAGTCCGGCGGACACTTCGCCCTGCGCCCACAACGCGCCGGTGTCGGTGGTGACCTCATCGGTAATGAACGTCAGGACACCCTCATCAAAGGCACCGGCCACTCTGAATCTCGGAATGGGCGAAGCACCCTCTTCGGGTCGCCATTCGAGTTCCACCCGCCCTGTCGGATGGGCGATGGTCCCGTCGAGTTCCATTTCACCCGATGCCATACCCCGACCGATCTTGGAGAGCTCTGCGGGAGCCGACCCTGGGTCGATGTCGCGCCACTCGGCATTGACCGAGATTTTGGAATCGAGACCGTCAAAAACCGCCGCCCCTGATCCGACGATCGAGCCACCAAGTGCGGAGACGGAGACCTTGGCAACCTCGAGCACGTCCGGATCGAGGTTGAAGACCATGGCGAAATCCTGGCTTCTCCACTCCCCCATCCCGACATCGGATCCGTCGATATTGCCATCGACCGACCACCGGCCCTCGGCGAGGACGAAGTTTCCGGCGCCCGTCAGGTGGCCGGTCAGATCGCCGGAAGAATCGGGCAGCATCCCTCGGAGCGCAGCAAAGCGTTGGAGATTGTCGAGTTCGAGGCTCCACGCCCCTCCAACCCGGCGGCTGTCGATTTCAGCCGTGCCCTCCGCGGTGATCTCGATCCCGGCGGCTGTGAGATGTGTCGTGAACACCACCGATCCCGGATCTCCCTCGAGATGAGCCCGGATCGCTTCCAACTCAGTTTTCAAAATGGCAGGCGATGTCCACTCGAGTTCGGCGTCGTACCGGGGTCGATCGAGGGATCCCGAGGCGGTGATCTTCGCCACCAATGGCCCGCCATCCAAGGCCGGGACCTCAAGATCCGGGATCCAATCATTGATCAGACCTTCCAAGGTCTTTCCGCCATCGACCTGAAGATCCAATCGGGCCTCGATGGCGCCGCCGTCGTAGATTGCCCCCACTCCGGTGAGAGAAGCCCCGGGCAGATCCGCACGAGCCTCGCTGATGGTCCACGAGTCACTTGCTCCAGCGGCCTCGAGTTTGACGGTTCCCCTCGTCGAGACCATCTCGAGATCGACCCGACCCGAAAGGGCATCCAGGGCAAATGGGTAAGAAACAGTGCCTTCGATCTCACCCGTGAGCGATACCGGGCCGTCGAGCACGACTGCCACCTGCGGGGCGACAAAAGCGAGCACCCGTTCCACCGGAGCATCCGCCAGGTCCGCGCGAACGTTCGCGACCCCGAAATCACCAACCGATACCGAGGCCGAACCCCAGGGGCCGCCGGCCGCACGGATCGATGGAATGCCGTGGTTCAGACCGAGATCGAGTTCATCGATCGCATAGCCCGCGATCATGAGGCGATCCCCACGATGGACCGCGGACGCCTCGATCTCTCCGTCTTCCGAATAGCTGACGCGCCCCTCGAGATCGAGGACTCCGGTGGGATCGAACCCTGTGACCATGTTCGGGTCCCACCACGACAGCGATCGACCGACGTCGGCACGAACGGTGAAACTGCCGGCTCCCGAGCCGCCGTCGTCGAGTTTGAATCCACCCTGCGCGACAAGTGCGAGATCGCCCTCCCCGAGAGTGAACTCTTCCACGGTCACACCCTCGGCCGACCCGTGAGCCCGCAGAACGACCGGGCCGAGATCGAGGCTCCGGTCCGAACGATTGAGCTGCAACCCATCGGCGGTGAGGGTCAGTGCGGCGCTCCCGTCGATGAGCGTGACTTCGGTTCTCAGACCATCGATCCGGCCGAGGATGTCGAGCACCCGTGCTGCGCCCCGGCCACCGGTCATCTGAAGCCGGCCGATTTCGAGCACCCGCCATGGATCGACTGGGGTTTCGTTCGCGGCCGTCGTTGATTCCGGCATCTGCAGAGGGTGGCGAAGATCGATTTCGAGTCCGTGGATCGCGATGTCATCGATTCGGCGCGGGCTTCCCCAAACCCCAATCCAGGACCAGTGCGTCTCGAGACGTTCGATGGATCCGACCACCCGCTCCCCGGTGGAGATCGTGACGCCCTCAGCAACCACCCGCGCCGGCCACAATCGCAGCCGCGGGTTTTCGATCTCCACTTTCCACCCGGTCGCGGCCTCGGTGGAATCCAAGACCGCCTGAATCAGCGGCCGCTGGACAGCGCTTGAATGCAGAATGATCAGACCGCAGACAGCTACGGCGATCATGATCCCGACGATGAGGGTGAGCTTGCGGCGAATCTTCACGAACGGAGTCTATCTCGGTTCCTGGTAACTAGGAGTCCAACGAAGCGTGGCGCGGGTCACGCTCCACGGTACAATCAACCGATGACAATACCCTTTGTATGCGTCTTTATCGCCTTTCTCCTCAACCTTTTGAGCAAGGGCCCGGTGGCGCTCGCCATGGCCCGCAAACCCGGCGGGTATGACAACAAACACCCCCGGGATCAGGAGGCGGCGCTCGACGGTTGGGGACGACGGTCGTTTGCCGCTCACCTCAACGGTTTCGAGGCCTTTCCCGCATTCGCCGCCGCGGTCGTCATCGCTCAGATCAGCGGAGCGGACCCGGTGTGGAGTGCACGTCTGGCGGTGGGATTCGTCATCGCGAGAGTGCTCTATCTTCCTCTCTACATTCTCGATTTCGACCTCCTTCGCTCTACGGTCTGGACGATCGGGTTCGCTGCAACGTGCGGTCTCTTTCTCCTCCCGGTGTTGATCTGATCGTGCCGCGGCTTGGCGAACTCTGCCGCGCCCTGACTCGATCCGATGGCGTCGGGCTGGTAGCATCCCGCGATGATGTGAAACAGAGATCGAGATTCGTTTGTTGTTCAGGAGGACGCCTGCCACGGCGATTTCTCGAACCGACAAATCCAACCCGAGGTGAAAATGCCCCATGACGACAACCCGCAATCCATCACCGACATCGAGGCCGTTGAAACCCGCGAGTGGCTCGAATCCATGGACTGGGTGCTCCAGCACGGCGGCCCGAGTCGCGTCCGGAAATTGCTCGAAGACCTCCAGATTCATGCGCATAAGGCCGGTGTCGACATTCCGTTCTCGGCCGAAACGCCGCATATCAACACCATTCCACCCATAGAAGAGGTTCCCTACCCCGGGAGTCGCGAGGTCGAACGGCGAATCAAGAGCCTTGTACGGTGGAACGCGATGGCCATGGTGGTCCGTGCAAACTTCGAGGAAGACGGTATCGGCGGGCATATCTCGACCTATGCCTCCGCCGCCACTTTGTACGAAGTTGCTTTCAATCACTTTCTGCACGGCAAGAGCGAACACTTCGACGGCGATCAGGTCTATTTTCAGGGCCACTCGTCACCCGGAATCTACGCCCGGGCCTTTCTCGAGGGCAGGCTGAGCGAAGAGAAACTCTTCAATTTCCGCCGTGAACTCCGAGGCGGTATCGGCGGAGGCCTCTCGTCCTATCCCCACCCCTGGTTGATGCCCGATTTCTGGGAGTTCCCCACCGTGTCCATGGGTCTGGCTTCGATCCAGGCGATCTATCAGGCGCGATTCAACAGCTACCTTGAAGACCGCGGTCTCCACCCGACATCTGACCACCGCGTATGGGCGTTTCTCGGTGACGGTGAGATGGACGAGCCCGAGAGCCTCGGCGCCATCACCCTGGCGTCCCGGGAACGCCTCGACAATCTGATCTTCGTCATCAACTGCAATCTGCAGCGGCTTGACGGCCCGGTGCGTGGTAACGGCAAGGTCATCCAGTGGCTCGAGTCGGCGTTTCGAGGCGCCGGCTGGAATGTCATCAAGGTCATCTGGGGCTCGGACTGGGACGCCCTTCTCGCAAAGGACAAGACCGGCCTGCTCGTGCAGCGGATGAACGAGGTCGTCGATGGTGAGAGTCAGCTTTTCTCGATCTCCTCCGGAGACTACATCCGTAAGAACTTTTTTGGAAAGTACCCCGAGCTGCTGAAGCTTGTCGAGGGATACTCCGACGAGCAGCTGCGCCGGTTGCGGCTCGGCGGCCACGACCCGGTCAAGGTCTACAACGCCTACAAGGCCGCGGTGGAGCACAAGGGCGGTCCGACCGTGATCCTCGCCCGGACCATCAAGGGCTACGGCCTCGGCGAGGGTGGCGAGGGCCGCAACGTCACCCATCAGCAGAAAAAGCTCAACCAGGAAGAGCTCATCGAGTTCCGAACGCGGTTCGGGATTCCGCTCTCAGACGACGATGCCCGCGCCGCCAAGTTCTACCGTCCTTCGCAGGACAGTCCGGAGATCGTCTACCTCCACCAACGGCGCCACGAACTCGGTGGGCCCGTGCCCACTCGCGGTGTCCGCTGCGAGCCCCTCCAGACGCCCTCGAACTCGATCTTCGACGAGTTCAGTCAAGGTTCCGGTGACCGCACAATCTCCACCACCCAGGCGTTTGTCAGGTTGCTCACCAAACTCCTCAAAGATCCCCAGGTCGGCCAGCTCATCGTGCCCATCATCCCCGACGAGGCACGCACCTTCGGGGCCGAATCCCTCTTCCGCCAGATCGGCATCTACTCGCACGCCGGCCAGCTCTACGAACCCGTCGACGCCGGCACCCTGATGTACTACAAGGAGGCCAAGGACGGTCAGCTCCTCGAGGAGGGCATCACCGAGGCCGGATCCATGTGTTCGTTCATCGCGGCCGGAACCGCACACGCCACTCACGGCATCAACACCATTCCGTTCTTCATCTTCTACTCCATGTTCGGGATGCAACGCATCGGAGACCTTGTCTGGGCCGCCGGCGACATCCGGTCACGCGGTTTCATGATCGGTGGCACCGCCGGACGAACCACCCTCAACGGTGAGGGGCTTCAGCACCAGGACGGCAACTCCCACCTCCTCGCCTACACTGTTCCCAACCTCAAGACCTACGACCCGGCCTTCGCCTTCGAACTGGCGGCGATCATCAAGGATGGGATCAAGCGGATGTATGTCGACCAGGAAGACATCTTCTACTACGTGACCGTCGAGAACGAGCCCTACTCCATGCCCGATCAACCCGAGGGAAGCGACGAAGGCATCCTCCGGGGAATGTACCGATTCAAGGCCGGCGAGACCGAAGGGGCGGAAAACAGAGCTCAGCTCTTCGGCTCAGGAGCCATCCTCAATCAGGCGCTCGAAGCACAGGAAATCCTGCGTGAGCGATACAACGTGGCCGCCGATGTCTGGAGCATCACCAGCTTCAAGGAACTCTATATGGATGGCACCGACTGCGACCGGTGGAACCGTCTCCACCGCGAGATCGACCACAAGACACCGTGGATTGCGCAGTGTCTCGAGGGCAGCGATGGGGTCTATGTTGTGGCCTCAGACTATGTCAAGGCGCTGCCCGAATCCATCGGCAGGTGGTTCCCGAAGGCTCCGGTGGCGCTCGGCACCGACGGCTTCGGGCGTTCGGAAAGCCGGGCGGCACTCCGCCGCTTCTTCGAGGTCGATGCCGCGGCCATCGTCGTTGCGACCCTCGACTCTTTGGCCAGGGAGGGCAAGATCGAACGTGATGTGGTCTTCAAAGCCATCGCCGATTTTGAAATCGATATCGACGCACCGAACCCGATCACGGTCTGAGGAAAGATCATGACGACAAACATCAGAATCCCGGAACTCGGAGAAGGCGTCGACAAGGTCGATGTCGTGGCGGTCCTGGTCAAGGTGGGAGACGCCATCGAGGTCGACCAGCCGCTCATCGAAGTCGAAACCGAAAAGGCGGCGGTTGAAATCCCGGCCACCATCGCCGGCACGATCACCGAGATCCACGTCGAGGTGGGCCAGACCCTCGGTCCCGACGCACCGATCGTGACAATCGACGCCGACGAATCCGAGTCCGTGGCCGAATCCAAGCCCGCATCCCAGCCCGAATCAGCGGCGGGATCAGGTGCAGAGATAGAGACAGAGACCGATGACAGCGGCAGTGGCAGTGACAAAGGCAGCAATCAGAGACAGGAGCAGCCTCAGAAATCGGCGCCAGAAGCCGCTTCTGGGATAGCGCCCGAAATTCAAAATTCAAAATTCAAAATTCAAAATTCGCCTTCCCCTCTCGTGCCGGCGGCCCCCACGGTGCGGCGGTTCGCCCGGGAAGTGGGTCTTGACATCAGCACCGTCACGGGCAGCGGTCCCGGCGGTCGGATCTCCATCGACGATGTCAAAACCGAGACCACCCGTCGCCTGAGCCGCGGCACCGGTTCCGGGGTCGGTGTTCCGACCGCCGAGCTTCCCGATTTCACCCGTTGGGGCGAGATCCGGCGCGAACCCATGTCGAAGGTCCGCAGTCTGACCTCCGAGGCCATGACCAGAGCGTGGCTGACCGCTCCCCAGGTGACCAACCACGAGCTCGCGGACATCACCGAACTCGAAGACCTCCGACGCATCTTCAAGCAGCGTGTGGAATCCGCCGGTGGCAAACTCACCATGACCGCGATTCTGATCAAGGTCGCGGCATCGGCACTCAAACTGTTTCCCGACCTCAATGCAAGCGTCGACCCCTCAAACAGCGAAATTGTCTACAAAGACTATATCCACATCGGGGTGGCGGTGGACACCGATCGCGGTTTGCTCGTTCCCGTGATCCGCGACGCGGATAAAAAGAACATCACCGAAATCGCCATCGAACTCGACGATCTTGCGGGCCGTGCACGAACCCGCAAGCTCAGACCCGACGAGATGCAGGGTGGGACGTTTTCAATCTCCAATCTCGGAGGGATCGGCGGCACCGGATTCTCCCCCATCGTCAATTGGCCGGAAGTCGCGATCCTCGGCGTCTCACGCAGCCGGGTTCAGCCCGAGTGGGACGACGAGCTCGAAGACTTCGAACCGCGGCGGATGCTGCCGTTGTCGCTGAGCTATGACCACCGATTGGTGGACGGCGCCGAGGCGGCCCGTTTCCTGAGCTGGTTCACCGAGGCGCTTGAGCAGCCGCTGCTGCTGGCCCTCGAGGGCTGAGGTACAAATGAACAAAAAACAACTCGAGGTCTTTCGGCAGCGACTCCTTACCATGCAAGTCGAGATCAACACTCTACTCGGACGAACGAGCGAAGACTCCAAACCGGTTGACCTCGATCTTCCCATCGGCAGACTGTCGCGGGCAGATGCCATCCAGATGCAGAACATGGCCGAACTCAACCGGCGCCAACTCGAAATCAAACTCAAACAGATCGAAGGCGCGCTGTCCGCCTTCAAAGTCGGGTCCTATGGATCCTGCCGAAGCTGCAAAGGCGAGATCAACCCCGCACGCCTCGATGCCCGTCCCGAAACACCCTTCTGCATCGACTGCCAGGAGGCATTCGAACAGGAAAGATGAACCTCAACGCATTTCTCGGCGTGCTGCGAATACCTTTGGTCGGGATCGCAAGCACTCCGGTGGAGTCAGATCCGCGATCCCAGAGCGAGGCCGAATCATGAGTGATCACCACGACAACGATCCGCTGCACGGTCAGACACTGGAGATGATCGTGAACGCTCTGGTCGATCACTACGGCTGGGACGAGATGGGAGCCCGCATCAAGATCAGGTGCTTCATCAGCGACCCATCGGTCAAGTCGAGCCTGAAATTCCTGCGCAAGACCCCCTGGGCACGGAAGAAGGTCGAGGATCTCTTCATCGCGGTGAGCGCGAATCAGCACAGGAACAGATGATCGGTTTGAGGCTGCGGCATCTTTATCAGTCCAAACCACGAATGCGACCCAATCCGGATCGGCCCACCGCCACGAGCTTGGCGGATGAGGAAATACATGAGACGATGTCGCGGCTTTGGAGGTCTGCGTGAAAACAAATACTGTCGCCGCCACTTTCGTCATCATTCTCTCGGTGCTCTCTTTCGGTTGTGCCAAGCCCGACGCCGTCCCCTCCCCGGATCCTGAAGTCGCAAAGGCGACGAAGGTCGGATCGATCATCCAGCCCGAACCGCAGGAGACCCACTTTGGCGAACTCACCATGCTGACCGACGGCGGCGAGAACGCGGAAGCCTATTTCGCCTTCGGTGGCGACAAGCTCATCTTCCAATCAACCCGTTCGCCGTATGCCTGCGATCAGATCTTCACCATGAATCTCGACGGCAGCGATCAACAGCTGGTCTCCACCGGAACGGGCCGCACGACATGCGCCTATTACTACCCGGAGGACGACTGGATCGTCTACGCCTCGACCCACGAGGGTGGCGAAGCCTGTCCACCCAGCCCCGATCACAGCCGCGGCTACGTGTGGCCCATCCACCCCGACTATGATCTCTATCTCGCACGCCCCGATGGGAGCGAGATCTCCAAGCTGACCGAGACCGCCGGTTATGACGCCGAAGCGACGGTTTCACCCGCCGGGGACCGCCTGGTCTTCACCTCGATGCGTGACGGCGACTTGGATATCTACTCGATGAATCTCGACGGAACCGATGTCCAACGTCTGACCGATGGAATCGGCTATGACGGCGGACCGTTCTACTCTCCCGACGGCACCAAGATCGTCTATCGCGCCCGTCATCCTGAAGACCCCGACGAAATCGCCGACTATCAGTCCCTTCTCGGCGAGGGTCTGATTCGGCCGTCAAAACTCGAAATCTGGGTCATGGATGCCGATGGCGGCAACAAGCATCAGATCACCGACCTCGGCGTCGCCGCGTTTGCGCCGTTCTTCACCCCGACGAGCGAGAAGATCATCTTCTCGTCGAACCATGGCGATCCGAGCGGTCGTGAGTTCAACCTCTTCATGATCGGTGTCGATGGCGGCGACCTCGAGCAGATCACCTTTGCCGGTGGTTTCGACGGTTTCCCGATGTTTGCACCCGATGGCGAGACCTTTGTCTTCTGCTCCAACCGGAACAACACCGAACCCGGCGAGACCAACGTCTTTTTGACCAAGTGGAGGGACTGATCGAGAGAGTCTGCAGCTCACGGTCGACAATCCTGAAAGATCTTTGAGTTCGGACCGTGATCCTGCTAACGTCAGAGGGCCAACGAAAGATGAGAAGAGTGTGTTGAGAAAGAGTCTGGATTTGATCACCCGAACGTCGTAGCTGCCGGGAGTTGTGTTGAACCCTTGGTTGCGATTTTTTCTTTCCTGTCGCACAGGTCCGTGCCGCAGGTGATGCCGACCATTGGCCGACCGGGAATCGCCGCCCCCAGTCCCATAGGGGAGGTTCACGGTCGATCGAATCCACTTTCTGATCCTCCCTTTGCGAACCGACGATGGCTCCGACCATCCATATCGACCTACCCCAGCCATAAAACCCCGAAGACTCGCGAGTGGGATAGATCGCCTCGATCCCGTGCGCGACTGCTTCTGCAATGAACCCAGGGAGGCACGATGGACCAACCACAGGGATCAGCGACTGCAACCCGAGACGACGAGGCAGCTGCGGAGATCTGCCTGACATGCATGCACCTGCCGGGCTGCGAAACTCGGACAAAGCGAGATCATCCCATCCTCTCTTGCGAACTCTTCGAGGAGGGTGAGTGGGGTGCGGATATCGTCATCGGTCTCATCGACAAGCATCGAGATCAGCGCGGCGGTCTGATCTCGATCCTCGAAGGTGTTCAGGCGAACTACGGATACCTCCCGGAATCTGCGCTTCGCCTCGTAGCGGAACGAACCGGTCGTTCGCTCGTCGATATCTATGGTGTGGCGACGTTTTACAAGGCATTCAGCCTGGAACCGAAGGGGCGCCACCTTTGTTCGGTCTGCGTCGGCACCGCGTGCCATGTTCGCAACGCTCCCACGGTCGTGGAAGAGTTCAAGAACACCCTGGGTATCGACGCGGGTGGCACCACCGAGGACCGAGAGTATTCGTTGGAGACCGTCAATTGCCTTGGCGCCTGCGCCCTCGGACCCATCGTCGTAGTGGATGGTCACTATTTTCCGGAGGTGAACGCGAGGCAGGTTGGCGAGATCATCGAAAAGACCCAGACCGGCCTCGATTTCGTCGAGGTCACGACCGACAAGCGGGTCTTTCCGGTTGAGGTCTTCTGCGCGCGGTGCAATCGGAGTCTGATGGATCCTGACCACCTCATCGAGGGCCATCCTTCGGTCCGGGTGACGATCTCGCACGGCCGGAAACACGGCTGGCTCAGACTCTCGTCCCTCTACGGTTCCTACACCATCGAGTCCGAACACGAGATACCGGCGGACACCATCGCCCATTTCTTCTGCCCGACCTGTCATGCCGAGCTCGCCGGCGCGACCGATTGCTCAGACTGCGCCGCACCCATGGTTCCCCTCATCGTTCGCGGCGGAGGGATGGTTCAGATCTGCTCCCGTCGCGGCTGTACCAGCCACCTGCTCGACGTGAGCGGGCTCGGGTCGTAGGAGGTCAGCCGATGAGACAACTCACATCACTCGACGAGTTCGTTGGTTTCCGCTCTCGTGTCGCCAGCGCGAAGAAGATCAAGGCCGAGACTCCAACCCTGGTGGTCAGCGGCGGCACCTGCGGACAGGCAAGCGGCGCCAACGACATCATGCGGATCGTCAAACGCTGCATCCTCGAGCAGGATCTCGGCGATCGGATCAGCTTGAGAATCACCGGCTGCCACGGCTTCTGCCAAGTGGAGCCCTTCATCCTCGTCGAGCCCGGGCAGCACCTGTATCCGAGGTTGAAGATGGAGGACGTCCCCCGGGTCATTGACGCCGCCCTTGGCGGCGTCGTCGAACCGGAACTCATCTACACGGAGCCCTTTATCGGCGCGAAGTTCGATCGCCAAGACGAAATCCCCTTTTTCAAGAAACAGACCCGCACGATCCTCGGCACCAACCAGAAGCTCGATCCGATCCGGATATACAACTATGTCGAACGCGATGGCTACTCGGCGCTCGAGAAGGTCCTGACGAAGAACGACCCGAACTGGATCATCGAAGAGATCAAGACTTCTGGAATTCGAGGTCGTGGCGGCGCAGGGTTCCCGACCGGAAAAAAATGGGAGTTCGCCCGCGCGTCCGGCCAACCAGGGCAACCGAAATACGTCGTCTGCAACTGCGACGAAGGCGATCCCGGCGCCTACATGGACCGGAGTCTGCTCGAGGGCAACCCCCACTCGATCCTCGAAGGAATGATCATTGCCGGCATCGCCATCGGTGCGACCCAGGGGATCATCTATGTCCGCGGTGAGTACCCGCTGGCGATCAAACACACGATGATCGCACTGCGCCAGGCCCGCGAACTCGGTCTCCTCGGCGACGATATCCTCGGCACCGGGATCGATTTCGATATCGAGATCGTCCGAGGCGCGGGCGCATTCGTGTGCGGCGAAGAAACCGCCCTCATCCGCTCGGTTGAGGGGTTCATGGGCGAGCCGCGACAGCGCCCCCCCTTCCCCATCACCAGGGGTATTGACGGATTCCCCACGTGCATCAACAACGTCGAGACCCTCGCGAACATCCGGATCATCATCAATGGCGGTGGAGCCGAGTACGCCAAGGTCGGCACCCCCGGAAACACCGGCACCAAGATCTTCTCCCTGGTCGGTAAGATCCGCAATACCGGTCTCGTCGAGGTTCCCCTTGGGATGACCATCGGAGAGGTGGTCCACGATATCGGTGGCGGTCCGCCGGGCAAGGCGAAGATCAAGGCCGTCCAGACCGGAGGTCCATCGGGAGGGTGCATTCCGGCTGCGCGATTTGACCTTCCTGTCGACTACGACAGCCTGAAGGAGGCGGGGTCGATCATGGGTTCCGGCGGGATGATCGTCATGGACGAAGACACCTGCATGGTCGATGTCGCAAAATACTTCATGGCCTTCCTCAAGGATGAGTCATGCGGCAAGTGCTACACCTGCCGCAAGGGAACCCAACGGATGTACGAGATCCTCGAGGACATCACCGAAGGCCGCGGCACCCTCGATCACCTGCAATTGCTCGAAGAACTGGCCGTCGTCGTGAAGGACACATCCATGTGCGGCCTGGGTCAGTCCGCCGCCAACCCGGTCCTCAGCACCCTGCGTTACTTCCGCCACGAGTACGAACGACACATCGTCGACAAGAGATGCGACGCCTTTGTCTGCAAGGACCTGGTCGGGCCTCCGTGCCAGTCGGCCTGTCCGGTGGGGACCGAGGCATGGCGTTATGTCGCGTACATCGGGCGCGGCGAGTTCGAGGAGGCGTATCGGGTGATCCGTGAGGCCAACCCCTTCCCATCGGTCTGTGCTCGAGCCTGCGACCATAAATGCGAGGAACGTTGCCGCGCAGGCACCAGCGGAGGCGACCCCATCGCCATCAGAGCTCTCAAGAGGTTTGTGACCGATCGGATTGATCCATCGAGCTATCAACCGGTCCGGGAGGAATGGACCGACGGCGAACCACCACGGATCGCGGTGATCGGGGCCGGACCCGCGGGGTTGACTGCGGCTCACTGCCTCTCACTCAAGGGTTATCGCGTCACGATCTTCGAGGCCGAGCCCGAACCAGGGGGCATGCTCTACTGTGCGATCCCCGAGTACCGCCTGCCTCGCGAGGTGATCAGGAAAGAGATCGAATCCCTCCTCGACGAGAACATCGAGGTCATCTGCAATACCCGCCTCGGCGCCGATTTCACGATCGACAGCCTTCTCGATGAGGGATTCAGCGCCGTTCTACTGGCGCTTGGCGCCCACAAGAGCCGGCCTCTCGGTCTCGACAAAGAGGATGCCCCGGGGGTTTACCCCTCCATCGAATTTCTCAAGGCGTTCAACCAGCGCGGCGAGCAGCTCGCCAAGGGCCGCGTCGGTGTCATAGGCGGCGGTAACTCCGCCATCGATGCGGCCAGAACCGCTCTCCGCCAACGGGACGTTGAGAGTGTCGCGATCCTCTACCGTCGGACGAGGGCCGAGATGCCTGCCTTCGACGAGGAAATCGAAGCCGCCATCCAGGAGGGCATCACCATCGAAACTCTGGTCAGCCCCACCGAGATCAGGACGACCAGTGGCATTTTCTCGCACCTGGTCTGTGCCCGAAACAGTCTCGGTGCGCCCGATTCCAGCGGTCGCCGTCGACCGGTGGTCATTCCGAACAGCGAACACCTCATGGAGCTCGACACCTTGATCGTGGCGATCAGCGAGGACTCCGGGGTCGACTGCGTCGGCCCCGCCCGCGCCGGGGGGATCGAGGTGACCGATTGGAATACGGTGAAGACCGATTCCAAGACTCTTCTCACTAGCAGGGCGGGGGTCTTTGCCGCCGGCGACGTGATCACCGGGCCCAATACCATCATCGATGCCGTCGCCGATGGAAAGAAAGCAGCGGCGATGATCGACCTCCATGTCAAAGGCGAGGAACTGGTCAGACCGGCGAGATCGATCAAATCCCTGCCCTACATCGATCCGCCGGAGGAGATCGAC
The DNA here is from genome assembly GCA_965533305.1 of uncultured bacterium. GTDB lineage: Bacteria > Acidobacteriota > Thermoanaerobaculia > Thermoanaerobaculales > Sulfomarinibacteraceae > JAHECW01. The sequence continues at coordinate 13,414 of CBESWV010000033.1, forward strand.
GAGAGTGTGTCGCGGGACAAGCGTGTCGAAACTCCCCGCGCGTCGGTCGATTGGCGCAAACGGAACTTCGCTGAAGTCGAGGTCGGATTGTCGATAGCCGAGGCTCATTGCGAGGCCGGTCGCTGCCTTCGTTGCGATCTCGAGTTTGCCGAACGGGCAAGTCCGGAGACCCGGGGGGCTGGAGGGAGCACAGAATGATCAATCTCAAGATCAACGGTATTGACGTCTCGGTGGACAGGGGTTCGACCCTCCTCGAGGCGGCCCAGTTCCTCGGTCTCCCCATTCCAACCCTTTGCCACATGGAAGGACTGACCCCTTACGGAGCGTGCCGCCTCTGCGTCGTCGAGGTGGGTGATGAGCCGAACTCCAGACTCGTAACCTCGTGCACCTACCCGGCCGAAAACGGGCTCAAGGTGAGAACCTCGTCGAAGAGGGTGATCCGCGCGCGGAAGATGATCGTCGAACTGCTCCTCGCCTCGTGCCCCCAGTCAAAAACAATCCAGGACATCGCGGCGGCCCTCGGGGTGCGTCAACAGAGATTCAGACAGGAGCAGGAGGATTGCATCCTGTGCGGCCGGTGTGTCCGGATGTGCTCCGAACAGATGATGGCCGGCGCCATCGGTTTCACCGGACGCGGTGAGAGCCGGGCGATCGGAACGCCGTTCGACAGCAACTCCGAGGTCTGTCGCCTCTGCGGGGCGTGTATGTACGTCTGCCCCACGTGCGAGCTGCGCTGCACCTACACCGAACCTGACAAGGCGATCTGTGGAGGCTGCGCGAACCTGACCCCGCCCTGTGTCGACAAACCGCAGTTCGACGACATGATGTGTTACCTGCAGCCCTGTGTGGCCTGCGAGATCAAAGAAGACTGACGGAGGAGAATGATGTCCCTGTCCAAAACCAACGCCACCGCCGCCACCCTGACCAAGAACCGCACCGAGGACTCGATCGTTCCCGCATCGGGCATGTGCGTCACCTGCGTCGACGGCTGCATCGGGATGTGTGAGATCGGCAAATCCGCCTACCGCGGCCACGAGGTGATCTATCCCCAACCTTTCGGGGTGATCACCACCGCCGCCGAGAAGGTCTATCCGGTTGACTACTCGCACTTCAACATCATGGGAACCGCGGTGGGCGCGCACGGCATCGAGGCCGACAGCGACAAGGCGATCTTCCCGGCGGTCGACCTGGAGGTTCGCGTCGGCCACGACGACGGTCTCAAGTTCCGCTATCCGTGGATCATCCCCGGCATCGGTTCCACCGATGTCGCCAAGAACAACTGGGAAGGCCTCGCCATCGGCTCAGCCCTCTCGGGCACCGGTCTGACCATCGGCGAGAACGTGGTCGGAATGGATATGGAAGCGACCATCAAAAACGGCCACGTGGTCGATACGGTGGATCTCAAACGTAGGGTCAAGCTCTACAAGGACCACCAGATCGACGGTTACGGCGCCATCGTCGTCCAGGCGAACGTGGAAGACACCCGTCTCGGCGCCCAGGAGTACGCGCTCAAGGAACTCGGGGCCGAGGTGGTGGAACTCAAGTGGGGTCAGGGCGCCAAGAACATCGGCGGCGAGGTCAAGATCAAGGATCTTAAAAAGGCTCAGGAGCTCCACCGACGAGGTTATGTGGTGATGCCCGATCCAACGGAAGAATCGGTCATCAAGGCCTTCGAACGCGGGACCTTCCGTGAGTTCGAGCGCCACTCCCGGGTCGGAATGGTCGAAGAGGAGGGCTTCGCCCTACGGGTCGAGGAACTCCGTGCAGCCGGGGCGAAATACGTCTTCCTCAAGACCGGCGCCTATCGTCCGGCAGATCTCGCTCGAGCCATCGCGTGGTCTTCGAAGTACGGGATCGACATGCTGACCGTCGATGGCGCCGGCGGCGGGACCGGGATGAGCCCCTGGAAAATGATGAACGAGTGGGGCATGCCCCCCGTCGAGCTCCATTCTCTCCTCTACAAATATGCCAAGCAGCTCGCCGATGCCGGGCGGCCGGTACCAGCTCTGGTGCTGGCCGGCGGTTTCGTCTTCGAAGACCAGATCTTCAAGGGCCTGGCCCTCGGAGCCCCCTTTGTCAAAATGATCGGGATGGCGCGTTCGCCAATCGCGGCGGCCATGGTCGGCAAGACAATCGGCAAGACCATCGACGAATCTCAGTTGCCGGTCTACGTCGAGCGGTTCGGCAGGACCCGCGACGAGATCTTCGTCACCGCGGCCGATCTGCGTCAGCTCGTCGGGAATGACGAGTTCGAGAAATTGCCCACCGGCGCCATCGGACTCTACACCTACTATGAGCGGCTGGCCCAGGGCCTGCGCCAGCTCATGTGCGGCTCGAGGAAGTTCGCCACCAGCTACATCTCGCGGGACGATATCGCCAGCCTGACCCAGGAAGCCAGCACGGTGAGCGGCATCAAGTACACCCTTGACCTCGACCAGCAGGAGGTGGAGTCGATCCTCAACGCCTAGGAGCCGTAAGTACCCGACTCACGCGTTGATCAAGTCCCGAGCCATTCGAGCTCGAGCTCTATCGGTGTGTTCCAACTCCCCGAAACGGGTTCAGGGTCGTGAGAGCACAAGCTCGGCCAGGTCTCTCCCAATGGAGACGCCCCCGACCGCCACATCCGCCTCGACGAGATCAATGACGATCCACAGCTCGGATGGTCTTCGCTCCTCGTGTAGCCCACTTCGGACCTGCGACACTTCCGGGGTCATCGCCTCGATGGTGTAGGGGCGGTACTTATTCGTGATGCCTCGCACGCGGACCAGGACTCTCGGTGGCGACGAGAGGGTCTCCATAGAGAGAACGCCATCCTCGAGGCTTCCGTTGGCTCGGATCCTGATCACTGTCCCTGACTGCCCCCGCTCGACATCGATGTTCGTTACCGAATCCGCGCTGCCGAGTTGAACCACTGCCTGGGCGGGTTCGGGCTCGACTCTCTCGACAACAGCATCGATTGCGCTTTCGGACTCGTCGGGCTCGACGACAACAGCTTCCCCGTCGTCGCCCGATCGAGCCTCCTCCACCACATCATCTGCTGATTGCGGGACCTCCGCCGGATCGGCCGGCGCCTGTTCTCCCACCGGCCTTTGGGACTCTTCTGCGACCAGGGCACCCTCGGCCGTAGCCGATTCCTGAGTGGGTGTGTCCTCCCGAGACGCCAACCAGTCCTTCGCGTGCGGCCACAAGAACCCCCCACCCACAGCGAGAACAAAGAGAGCAGCCAATGCCAGTGGCCACCGTCGCCGCCGCGGCGGCGGTTGCTGGAAGTCATCTTCAGGTGTCACCGTAACGTCGTCGCGACCCTCGTCCGGAAGCAACGGGGTGGTATCAGGCTCGTCGTCGTGCTCGGGAATACTGACATCAAAGGCTGGGCTGCCGAGATCGCTATCGCCCACATCGTCCATGACCTCGGGACCATCATCAAAGGCGGGCGGCGGCAGCAGCACATCCGGTATCACGGCAGTCTCCTCGGCGATGGAAACCTCGTCGGTCTCGGCCGGTTCGAAGTCATCCTCGACGGGAAACGAAAGCTCATCCTGTTCGGCGACCAGGATCTCCTCGGGCTCGTCCTGAAGCTCTACCTCGGATTGACTCGCCACCACCGTCTCCTCGACCGGGGTGGACTCCACCGGTTCCGATGATGTGTCCAGTTCGGCCGACCAATCGAACTCCGGCGGATCGTCGATCGCCTCGACTTCGCCGACTGTTTCCTCAACGGCGGAAACCGCTTCGACCTCGATGACTGTCTCCTCGACATCGGGGACCACCTCAGCGGCAGCGCTCGAGATGATCTCGAAACCATGCGCGTCCTCGACGGAGACCGCTTCCTCTTCGACCGGGGCTGGGTCATCGATCTCGATGGCGTCCACCTCGTCGGGTTCTGCCGAGACACCATCCTCGGACTCGGCGGTCTCCAGCGTCTCCCGATCCTCGGTCACCTGATCTTCGGTCCCCCTCAAGGGGTCCTTCTCATCGTCGTTCGGCATCGCTTCCGCGAGGGCCTGCAGCGCATTTTCCTGGAGGCCCGGTCCGGTGTGACGAAGGGTCAATTTGTAACCCTCATCGACGGCGTCGCTCGGCGGCGGCGGCGCACCTTCCAGCGAGTCCGTCGGGAAATCCGCAGGGACCGGCCGAACATCCAGATCAAAAGGAGTCCCTCCGGTATCAACATAATCCTGAACCAGCTGCTCGACCAACTCCTGGTTCTGCGAGGAAAGGGTGACAAACCTGAGCGCCATTCCGGGTGCGCCGTCGCATATGGCATCCGCGCTCCGGATCCACTCCACAACCGACGTGCCCTCGAGAAAGACAAACTCCTCGGGCAGAATGACTCGGAAGCGGACGACCGAACCGGGGCTCAGCGGTTCGCCGGTGTCGATGAAGAGTCCGCCCTTGGAGAGATTCGGCGAGAACTCTGCCTGGAATCTCCGCATGCTCTCGAAGTTGAGGTCGATTTCAACCAGATCATCTCCACCCGTGGTTTGACCGCCGAGACCGTTGTGAACGTCCGTCATGATTACTTAATCCAACCCTTCTCTTAAGGTTAGCAGATTTGTCCACGGACTCGAGTCGACACGGTAGCTGATCATAGATTGAACACCCCCGGTGCGAGGTCGGTCGAGTCGGTGCTAGGGTTGGCGAATGAGGACGAATACCCTCACGGCCGTCATGGCTGTACTGCTGATCGCCGCACTGCCGGGGTTCGCCGATCCCGTCGTTCGACCGGTGAGCATCTATGACGACTTGGTCGCCATGGAGGTCCCCAAGGATTGGCTGGAGATTGACCCCATGCATCTCGAGGATCTGACGATGTGGTCCGCCGAGGCCACCGCCGGGAGATCGGTGGAGGTCTACCAGCACGGATTCCGACCACGGGACCCCGGCCCCGATCCATCGCTGCCCAATTTTCTGGTTCAGATTCGCGAGAGCGGTCGTTTGAGGTATGGCAGGTTCCTCCACCTTCAACCGTTGGACGAACTCCAGGACGAGGCGCACCGATCGTTTCCCAATGGAATCCCACCGCTGGTGATGGGTGTCGCCGTTGACGATGTAACCTTTGATTCGACGACCTTCTGCCTCCGCCTCGAGCACACCCTCGATCTTCGATTTGTTGGACGGGTCACGGTCTTGACCGCGGCGTTTCTGACCGAGCGAGGTCTGGTGAGTCTCCACTTCGTCGATCGAGAGCGACGCATCGAAAGCGGACGGATCCTCTTCGACCGGATCGTCGAGAGTGTCCGGCTGTCGCCAGAGATCGCCTACCAGCCCCGAAAGACCGATCATCTGCCCGGGCTGCCGTTCTTTGTCGCCGCCGCCATCGTCGCTTTGGCGCTCATTGCGTTTCTCCTCCACCGCCGACGTTTACAACCGTGACGATTTCCATCGATCTCGACCGTCGTCATCTCACCGCCAACGTCTCGGACCTGGCGGGTGAACCCGGCACGAGGGCCATCGGTCTGAGCGGCAGCGGCCTCTCCCGGCTCTGGATCGGCTCAGAGCTCCATCGACGCCTTCAGTCGGAATTCGAGACCGCCGAACCGGGCTATCGCTCGGAGGTCCCCGTCGAACTCGAGCTCGAGGTCGATGGATGGACCGTTGAACTCATCGGCCGAGCCGACGGGGTTGTCTACGAGGACAAACGACCCGTTCGAGTCGATGAGATCAAGACCCTCCACTTTGCCGTTGATCTCCACAACCTCTATATCGAGGAGCGCCTCGACCGTTATCGTCGGCAGGCGACCCTTTACGCCTTCATGATGACCGGGGATGATCCCCCACCGGCGGTTCGGCTGATCCTCGTCGACATCGTCTCCACCGAGGAGAAGGACGAGGACGTTGTCTGGTCCCCCGAGGAGGTCCGGACCTGGCTTCGCCAGCGCCTCCACCGTCTCATCGCTCAAGAGACCCGGCGGCTCGACCGCCTCGCTGAACTCCGCGCGGCCGCGGAGCTCATTCCCTTCCCGCACGACGAGATGCGCCCGGGCCAAGAACCCATCGGAGACAAGGTCACCGACTCGCTCGGGGACAGCCGACATCTCCTGATCCGGGCGCCAACCGGTTGCGGCAAGACCGCGGCGGTTCTCCACCCAGCTCTTCGAGCGGCGTTGTCGAAAGGGAACCGGCTCTTTTTTCTCACCGCAAAAACTCTGCAACAGAAGATCGCGGTCGAAACCGCGCGGTCCATGCAGGACGGCCTCTTCCGCAGTCTCCAGTTGAGAGCCAAGGGAAAGATGTGCGCCAACACCGAGTTGATCTGCCACGAGGAGTTCTGCCCCTACGCCAAGGAGTACGGCGTCAAACTCGTCAGAAGCCAACTCATCGAGAATCTTCTCGAAGACAGCGATCACCAGGACCCCGATGAGGTCTTCGAATCCGCACGCAACCACGAGGTCTGCCCCTTCGAAGTCAGCCTCGATCTTCTGCCCCACATCGATCTGGTGGTCTGCGATTACAACTATGTCTTCGATCCGGTGATCGGCCTAGGAGCGGTGCTCAACGAGGGTGCTCTTCGAAACGCCGTTCTCATCATCGACGAGGCTCACAATCTCGTCGATCGCAGTCGTGAATACTACTCGCCCACCATCTCCTCGAGCCAGATCGATCGGACGCTCGAGTACCTCGCCACCCGCTCCAACGCGGTCTTCGAAAACCTCGCAGCGCTGGTTCGCGAGCTCTCCGAATACATCAGGGCGACGGTCGATCTCGCCTTTGAAGAGCAGCGAGGGGACGAGGCCCTGGCCTCGTTCGATCCCCCGACGATCTCGAATCTCCGGATCGCCTTCGATGGCGCGATGCTGTCGTACTTTCTCTACAAGCGAGAACAGCAATTGTGGATCGCCGACGACCCGATCCTCGATCTCTTTTTCACCCTGACCCACTTCCACCGGGTCCTTGCCCTCGGCGGCTCCGAGTTCGTCCACCTCGCCCGCCGGACGTCGGACGGAGCGATCAGCCTTCGAATCTGCTGTCTCGACGCGGCTCGATTTGTCGGTGAGATCCTCGACGAATCCGCCGGGGTCATCGCCATGTCGGCAACCCTGGAACCCTTCGATTTCTATCGCGATCTGCTCGGATTCGATCCCCACCGCACCTCGTCGCTCTATGTCCCGTCACCCTTTCCCGCCGAGAACCGGTTGGTGATGGCCATCGACGATGTCGATACCACCTGGCGCCGGCGGACGGCCAACTATGATCGCATCGCGTCCTGGATCCGCCGCCTCTCACATTCACAGGGCAATGTTCTGGCACTTTTTCCGAGCTATGCCTTCCTCAACTCCATCCACGACCGGATCCACATGCCGCACCACAAGATCCTCGTTCAGAATTCCGGGAGCACCGATGCCGAGCAACGGAAGATCCTCGAGGCGCTCAAAGGCGAGCGGTCTCACCTTCTGCTCGCGGTCCTCGGAGGGATCTTCGCCGAGGGTGTCGACTATCCGGGACGGATGCTCTCCCAGGTTGTCGTCGTGTCACCGGGGCTGCCCCAGTTCAACATGGAACGGGAACTGCTCAAGGCCTACTATCAGGAGACCTACGAACACGGCTTCGGATATGCCTATCTCATCCCCGGGATGACCCGGGTGGTTCAGGCTGCGGGGAGGTTGATCCGATCCGAGACCGACCGCGGCGTCATCACCTTTGTCGGCAAGCGGTTCCTCGACTCACGGTACGCGCGGCTCCTGCCCGAAGAGTGGGTCGATGAGGATCCAACTTCGCTGCTCCACCCCGACCCGGAAGAGGCCGTGAAGGATTTCTTCTACTAGATCTCGCGCCGAAATCGGCGGTTTGAACGACAGCGACGCGGAGGGCGTCCTCCAGACGACGAAACCTGAGAGGCCTTCGGCGCAACGATTCTGGTCGCTTCAATGACCCATTATTGAAACACAAAGGGCACAAAGGCCACGAAGGCTCCACAAAGGCCACGAAGGCTCCACAAAGACATCCCCTTGAGTTGGTAACGCTGAACTTCGGTGGTGTCTGACTCCGTAGAAACGGATACGGGGCCTGATCGATTCTGAAGGGCAGGCAGGATGCCCGCCCCACAAATCCAGGATCATCCATCTGCCAGCTGTCGGAGAACGAACTCCTCGTTGTGGAGCAGGCTGGAAGATTTGATCCACAACTCCGCCGGGTCTTTTGTGGAGCAGGCATCTTGCCTGCTCATCAGAGTCGGACCGCTCCGTCGTCTGTATCGCCCATTCAACGATGCGATGCTTTGTGGCTCTTTGCGATGGATGGCCTTCGTGTCCTTTGTGTTTCAAAATTTCGCCTTCAGTCCATCAGTGTCGCTGTTGCACATTGCTCCGATATACTCCTCCCATGGATTCACGATCGCTTTGTCTCATGGCCATGCTCGGACTGCCGGCGTTGGCGGTGGTTAACGCGTTCTGGTTCGGAACCGAGCTCAAGAACTTCCTGTCCTCGACTCCGAGATTGGAATCGAGCCACGACCTCGAGCGGTTCAAGACAGTCGTGGCGCACCAGATGTATGCCGCCCTCATCCAGATCGTGCTCCTGGCCACCCCGCCGATCGTCTTCTTCTTCGGCATATTCCGCGGCGTTCTGAACCCCTCGGATCTTCTCTACATCATCGGCCCCTCGGCTGTCATCCTGATCGTGGCGGCCATGTATCGAGGCCACGAAAAACGGGCTAAGTCCATTCCCACCGCCGATCCGGAACTCGAGCAGCAGCGCGACGCCATCATCCACACGTGGATGCGCAGACCTTGGCCGGACTGGTAGCACTCAAGCGTGAATTATGAATTATGAGTTATGAATTATGAATTCCATCGCACCACCGCATCCCTTCTCCGGGTGCTTTGCGAT
>CBESWV010000034.1:0-22172 GCA_965533305.1 uncultured bacterium
GACCCACAAAGAAACCACAGAGTCGGTTTTTGACCCATCGCAGTGTCCGATGGGCCTTTTAAGAACGGGTCCGGTCCGGGTCATCAATGTGACGCTTCGTGGGGCCTTCGTGGTCCTTCGTGCCCTTTGTGTTTCAAGACTCAATCGCTACGGCCATTTATCGCCCCTGGCGGCGGGAGGATCGTGCCCAGCGGCGCGTGCCTGGCTCTCTTTTTGTCCGACAAAAAGGTGCCTGGCACCGCACGGGAAGGGCGCTCAGAGCATCATGTTCAGCGGCGCGTTTCCGGCTCCCCTTCCCATGGAGGGCCCGGAACGTGTTACTCCTCCACGTAGCCGAGCGCCTTCAACTGCTCGAGCACCGCTTCGCTCTCCGGTGAGATCTCGCCCCCGGTCTCGATGGCCTTGAGGGTCTCCGCCCTTTCCCGCGCCTCTTTGCCGAGGGCTTCATATCGATCCAATTCGCCGAGACAGAGATCGGTGATCTCGGGATCTTCCCCGGCCACGTCGAGGATCCCGCGGGGATCCGTCGGTCGGTGGTAGAGCGTCAAGCGGCCGCTGGCGAGATCGCGCATGCAGTGCCACTCGGAAGAGGTCAGGCTCCGAAGTTCGGCGATCCAGGCGTAGGAGATCTGCGGTGTCGGGGTTGTCGATCCCGCAGCGTCGATCACCGGCAGCAGGCTGACTCCCTGGAACTCCTCGGGAATCTCGAGCCCGGCGAGATCGGCGATGGTCGGTGCCAGATCGAGATTCCTCACCAATGCTTCGACGCGGGTCCCGGCACGCGTTCGGGCAGGGCCACCGGCCATGATGAGGGGAATCCGCAGCAGTTCGAGTTCCACGGTCTTGCCGTGGCCGAGGCCGCCGTGGTCGAGAAGCTCGTCGCCGTGGTCGGCGGTGATGATGATGAGCGTTTGATCCAGGTCGTTTCGGAGTTCAAGTTCAGCGACAAGGTCTCGAAGGGTATCGTCGAGAAAACGGATCTCCGCGTCGTAGAGAGCAGTCAAGGTTTCGAGGTCGTTGGCGGTGAACTCGGGCGAGGGACGGCCATTGGCGTAGAGGTGGCGTCCCGTGCCGGTGGGGAAGAGAGCTTGATACTCGACCGGCGGACGATACGGGTTGTGCGGTTCCATGAGGTGGAGATAGGCGAAGTACGGTCGGGCCGGGTCGCGGGCGGAGTACCAGTCGAGGAAGGCGGTCGCCATCGAATCCACTCGGGCATAAGCCTGGCCGGCATCTCGATCGAGGAGCCGGGCAGAACCGAAACCCTGTGAGAAGCCGGAGGTGGGGTGCTGGTGAGGGTTGTTGAAAAGGGCGAGGGTCTGGTAGCCGGCGGCGGCGAGGACCTCGGCAAGCGTGAGGTTGGCCGCGGCCAATCGCGGGGTCCTGGCCCACTGTTCCCTGCGTTCGACTGCGACCCCGGGCACCGGGTCGTGCTCTACGCCCCACAATAGAAAGGGGAAATGCCGCGAGGTGAAGAGGCTCGCGGTGGAGTTGAGGGTCTGCGGCGCCTGGGACAGGGCGTCGTCGAAGACGATTCCACCGGCACCGAGCTCATCCATGAACGGCGTCGTCGGTTTCGGGTAGCCATAGGCGCCCACGTGATCGCGCCGAAGGGCGTCGACCAGAATGAGGATCACGTTGGGCGGATCGTGCTGCGCCGCCGGCGCGGCGCACCCCAACGTCATCACCGCGGCGATGATCGCACCGCCGATGGCGACGGCAGGGAGGAGGCGACCGATGGCAGCTATGACCCGATTTCTCCCTTGAGTTCGTCGAGCAGCGCCTTCACCGTCGGAACGAGCTCTCCGATGGGGGTCGGTCTCCGTTCGCCGTCACGGCGTAGGCTGAGCTCGACCTCACCCGACTCGAGGCCGCGTTTGCCGAGGACGATTCGCACCGGAAAGCCGATGAGATCCATGTCGTTGAACTTGACCCCCGGACGCTCCGGACGATCGTCGAAGAGAACATCGATGCCCGCGGCGGCGATCTGCTCATAAAGACCGGTGGCGGCCTCGACGACCTCCTCCTTGTCCGAGTTGAGCAGGACGAGAACCACTTCATAAGGTGCGATGGTCAACGGCCAGATGATGCCCTTGTCGTCGTGGTTCTGCTCGATGGCGGCGGCCATCGTCCGGCTCACTCCCAGTCCGTAGCAGCCCATTGTCATGAGCTGCTCTTCACCATCGGCGTCGAGGAAGGTGCAGCGCATGGCTTCGGAGTACTTGGTGCCGAGTTTGAAGACGTGGCCGACCTCGATGCCGCGCTTTTCGATGAGGGTTCCCTCGCAGCGTGGGCAGGGGTCGCCGGCCTGCGCGAGTCGGAGCTCGACCACCTGATCGGGGGTGAAATCCCGATTGGGGACGACCCCCACGATATGGGTGTGGTCTTTGTTGCCGCCGGTGGCGGCGACATCGAGTGCCATCACCGAAGGATCGGCGAGAAGACGGATGCCCTCGAGCCCGACCGGCCCGGAGAACCCTTGGGGTCCGCCGGTGATCTCGAGGATCTTCTGCTCGCTGGCGAGCTGGAGCTGGCGGCAGTCGAGGGCGTTCTTGAGCTTGATTTCGTTGACGTCGAGATCACCCCGGATGAGCACCGCCACGAACTCTTCGTCGGTTTCGAAGATGAGGGTCTTGACGAGGTGTGCCGGCGCAATCCCGAGAAACTCGGAGACCTCTTCGATGGTCCGTTGATCCGGCGTGTCGACCTCTCGAGGCGTGTCGGGAGTGTCGAGGGGCCACGCTGGGGCCGCTCCGAGGGCTCCGGCTTCGGCCTTCTCCACGTTGGCCCCGTAGTGGCACTCGGGGCACGAGAGGATGGCGTCCTCTCCGGTTTCGGCGAGCACCATGAATTCGTGGGACTCGGATCCGCCGATATTACCGGTGTCGGCCTCTACCTGGGTGTAGCGCAGCCCGCAGCGCGAGAAGACACGGCGGTAGGCCCGCTCCATGGCCCGGTAGGCGAGGTCGAGGTCGTCGTCGTCGGCGTGGAAGGTGTAGGCATCCTTCATCAAAAATTCGCGGCCCCGCATGAGACCGAACCGGGGTCGGATCTCATCGCGGAACTTGGTCTGAATCTGGAACATGTTGACCGGCAGCTGTTTGTACGACGCCACGGTTCCGCGGACGATGTCGGTGATGACCTCTTCGTGGGTCGGACCGAAGCAGAAGTCGCGATCGTGCCGGTCCTTGATCCGCAGGAGTTCGGGACCGTACTGGGCCCAGCGTCCGGAATCCTGCCACAACTCCGCAGGCTGCACCGCGGGCATGACGAGTTCCGCCGAACCCGCGCCGGCCATCTCCTCGCGCACGATGGTCGAGAGCTTGGCGAGCGAGCGTGTCGCCAGCGGGAGGTAGTTGTAGATTCCTGCCGCTACCTTGGAGATGAAACCCGCACGTACCAGCAGGCGGTGAGAAACGACCTCGGCATCAGATGGGTCTTGACGGAGAGTGTGAATAAAGGTCTGGCTCCAGCGCATGCTTGGCTCCTCGTTGGTCTTTTCTGGTCAGCGGCGCGCGAGGTCGCGCGCGAGGTTTGACAGGCGGCGGACATGGGTCAACAGTTCGTGGTCGATGCCGATCTCGCGGTCTCCTCCGGGAACGGTCGATGATTGCCCGCTGAGGTCGGCACCTGCGCTTGGGGGTTTTTCGATCGGGCGAATATCGGTGTTCTCGCGAACCTCGGTGGCCCTTTCGAGATAGCTGTGGGCCTCGTTGAGACGGCCGCGCCTCAGGGCGATGGCCGCGAGAGCGGCCAGGGGATAGCTCCGGAGCTCCCGTGGTGTGCTCTCCAGCGCTTCACGCGCCAACGCCCGTGCCCGACGGAGATCGCCGTCGAGTTCGGATTCGACCAGCGCGAGTTCGTATGCCGCGATGCCGCGGCTGAAATCATCGGCGCCTTCGCGGTAGATGGCGTCGGCGACACGCCGGGTTGCCCGATGCCTCCCGGCCGCCCGTAGCGACTCGAGCAGCGCCGTGGTGGCGGCGGCGGCGAATGGGGAGCCGGCGGGGTTGTCGTCGAGTACCCGGCGAGCGAGGGCCACCGCGCGCCGGGTCCGGCCCATGGTTGACGCCAGAAGGGCGGCGGTGGCGTGGAGGGCGGGTTCTCCCGGCGCTTCTCGGCCGGCGGCCTCGTAGAGATCGAGGGCGTCCTCGTTCTGCCCACCGGCCAGAGCCCGGTCGGCGCGTTCGATGAGACGAATCGTCCCGCGCGACAGGTCCTTCGGCGGTTGGGCCGCGAGCAGTCGAACGGTTTCGCGGTATCGCAGTCGCTGAGGATCCAACCTTTCGAGTCCTTGAAAGGTTTCGAGTGCGAGTCGTGTCCATCCCCGTCGCAGGTAGGCGACACCGAGGTGGTCGATGGCCTCCTCGAAGGTGGGATCGAGTTCGACGGCTCTCTTCAGCGCGGCGATGGCCCGGCCGCTCTCCCCGAGGTGGAGACGGGAGCTGCCGAGAAGATAAAGCGACTGGGGAAGTTCCTCCCGGGCGATGCTCGCCTCGAGATGGCGGATGGCGCGCCGGTGGTTGCCCCGGCGGAGTTCGATTCCGCCGAGAGCGAAATCAGGCAGGAACGACTCGGGCGCCATCGCGCGTGCTCGTTCGAGAGCGGCGAGCGCCCGCTCCCAGTGACCGAGATCCGCGGCGGAGTTGCCGAGATAGACCAGGGTCTCGAAGTGGGGGCCTCTGAGATCGAGGACCCGACGAAACGCCGTTTCGGCGGTTTCGGGCTCGCCGATGGAGAACGCCGCTTCGCCGATAAAGCTCCAGAGTTCATCGTTGCCCGGCGCGGACGCGGCAAGATCGGTGAGGAGGCGGTGGACCGCGTCGAGATCGCGTTCGAGGAGTGCGGTCTCGAGAGCTCGGAGCATTCGCGAGAATTCCTCGGTCGGCTGACCATCGTGGCGTGCTTGCGACAGAATCCGGCTCTTCCGTAGACGGAGCCGCCGCACCAGATCGCGCGCGGTGAGTTCGCGACTCGCGGTTCGTTCCCACCCATCCGCGATTTCGGTGCGGGTCACAACGCCTTCCTCGTCGAGGAGATTGGCGATGTTCTCGACCCCGGCGTGCGCGACCGTCAGCGAGTGCTCCATCTGACCCATTCGATCACCAACGGAGGAGACCGCCCCGCCGATCTTGCGGACCGCCTTCTCAAGCGAAGTGATTCTCTCCAGGAGGTGTTCGTCGAGTTGCTCCTGCGCTTCGAAGAGAATCTCGTCATCGGCTTCGACGGGAATCTGTGAAACCCCGGATACGACCAGGAGTTTCTGACCGCAGTTCCGACAGTGCTCGGGACCATCAGGATTGGCGACGCCGCAAAGCTGACACAGCACCGGTTCAGGCCTCCGGGTAGGTGTAGAAACCGCGACCGGATTTGCGGCCGAGGCGGCCGGCATCGACCATCCGAATGAGCAGCGGGCTGGGGCGATATTTGGGATCACCGAGCTCGAGGTGGAGTGTGCGCATGACCGAGAGACAGCTGTCGAGACCGATGAGATCAGCCAGGGCGAGCGGCCCCATGGGATGGTTCATCCCGAGAGTCATGATTTCGTCGATGGCTTGAGGTGTGGCGACGTTTTCGGCCACCGCCACGATGGCCTCGTTGATCATGGGCATGAGAAGACGATTGGAGACAAAGCCCGGGAGATCGGCGCATTCGACGGGGGTCTTGTCCATGGTGCGCGCGACATCGTTGACAAGCTCGATGGTCTCGGGCGAGGTGTCGAGTCCGCGAATCACTTCGACGAGGCGCATCATGGGCACCGGGTTCATGAAATGCATCCCGGCGACGCGGTCGGGCCGGCGGGTGGCCGTCCCGAGTTTGGTGATGGAGATCGATGAGGTATTGGACGCGAGGATGGTCGGCTTCGGACAGATGTCGTCGAGTTGGCGGAAGATCTCCGACTTGATCTCCAGCCGTTCCACCGCCGATTCAATGACGAGCTCGGACTTGGCGTGGTCTTTGAGGTGCGTGCTGGTCCGAATGCGGCCGAGGATCTGATCCCGATCGGAACCTTCCACTGTGCCGCGGCGAATCTGACGATCGAGGTTACCGGCAACGGATGCCATGCCCTGGTCGAGAATCTCGGCATCGATATCGGTGAGCACGACTTCGAACCCCGCGAGGACCGCCACGTGGGCGATACCACAGCCCATCTGACCGGCCCCGACGATGCCGATGGTTCGGATTTTCATATCTCTCCCTCTTCCGATCTCCACCGCGGTCCTACGGGGTCGCTGCGACCCGGTCTCACGCCTCAGGCGAAATCACGCCAACCGGACGACCCGCGGCGATCACGACTGCGAGTCCACCGCGCGGCAATTGGGATGGAGCAGCGTACTCGATGCCTCAATCCTCGAGGAGTTCGTCGAGTTTGGCCTTGATGTTGTTCTTGTCCGCGACGTTTCCGACGATCTTGTCCACGACCTCGCCACCCTTGACCAGGAAGAGGGTCGGAATGGCCTGGATCCCGTACTTCATGGCGGTTTCGCGATTGCTGTCAACATCGATCTTGCCGATGACGGCTCGACCATCGTACTCTTCAGCGATCTCTTCAACGATAGGGGCCACAGCCCGGCACGGACCGCACCACACCGCCCAGAAGTCAATGAGGACCGGCTTCT
The DNA here is from genome assembly GCA_965533305.1 of uncultured bacterium. Lineage (GTDB taxonomy): Bacteria > Acidobacteriota > Thermoanaerobaculia > Thermoanaerobaculales > Sulfomarinibacteraceae > JAHECW01. Next base: position 6,621 of record CBESWV010000034.1, read on the forward strand.
CAGAATTCAATACCGTTTCCTGAAAATTCGCATCGGTGATTTCTACTGCTTTTCCTGCCATCGAGTTCTGCCTCCAAGGTGCCTGTCGGCGGGTGGCCGCCGAGACGGCCACATAGTACTACACGATCGGAGGGTGAGGAGGTGAGATGTGAGGAGGTGAGGCGTGAGGAGGTCAGTGCTCGCTTTGCTCGCTGTAAGGAGGTCAGCGCTCCCTTCGCTCGCTGTGAGGAGTTGAGCAAAATTTCTAACCCTCTAACTTCCTGACCCTCTAACCTCCTAACTTCCTGACTTCCTACCGTCTCACTCCTCACCCCGATCAAGATCCTCGAGCATCATCTCGGACACCTTCTCGCCGTACGCGATGGCGTAGTTCTGACCGCGATCTTCGGGAAAGACCTGGGCCATCGTGCAGAGGTAGAGCCCCGGAACCGAGGTTCGCATCGCAGGGATCTGTTCGCGATAACCGGTTGTGACAACGGGCTGCGCGTAGTCGGCTTTGAAGTGATGGCTGCGGAGAATCCACGATTCTTCGAAGGCAGGGTTGATCCTCTGCAGATGGGGAAGATATTCCTCCAAGACCTGAGACTTCCGGGCGTTGTAGAGCGGGTTGTCGGTGAAGAGGTAGTTGGAAATGTAGAGCAGAATTCGACCGCCGTAGCGTTCGGATGGGATGTAGTTGGTGTGCTCGATGAGCCCTCCGAACGGCATTCCGGAATCTGCGATGTTGAGCCAGTAAAATGATGTCAGCGATTTTTCGAGTTCCAAAATGGTGCAGATCGCGCCGGTGGCTCTGAGTCGGGAGAGCGAATCTCGTTCTGCGCCGGCCAGGAGATGACCCGCCACTGCCAGGTGATCGGGGACCGGGGCGGCGACAAGGACCCGGTCCGCTTGGTGCGAGCCGTTACGAGTCACGACCGTGAATCCGCCATCGACGGCCTCGATGCGACGAACCTCCTCGGTCAGGTGGAACGATCCACCGGCGGCCTCGATCTTCTCCACCAACGCCTCGACGAGCCGGATAAACGAGCCTCGCATATAGCCGAGGCGCTCGCCCATCCCGGATTTCGAGCGCGATCCGCCCCTGAGCGAGATCTTCCGCCACAACCAGACCATGGCGACCCGTTCGGCGTCGTCGGCGAATTTCTGGTAGAGCAGGGGGCCCCAGACCGATCGCCAGGTGCGCTCGCCCTGGTGGCGGCGGATCCAATCCGCAGCGGTCACGGATTCAAAAGGTCGAGGATCGGTCTGTCGTTGAAGCCACAAGGTGGAGAGGCCGAACCGGATCTTGTCGATCAAACCCATGGGGCCGAAACGCAGCAACGACGCCGGAGTACCGAACTCCCACAGCCGATCTTCAGCCCAGATCCCCATCTTGGATGGCAACCACTCGATTTCGTCGGCGAGGCCGAGTTCACGTGCAAAGGCGATGTAGTCGGTGTCGGTGGTGAAGATGTGGTGATAAAAGGCCTCGAGGGGCTCACCTCCGATATCGAGAGCTCGAGCGAGACCGCCCGGACGCGGATAGCGCTCGAAGACCCGGACCCGATATCCTGCTTGGGTGAGCCTGAGGGCGGCTGTGAGCCCGGCGAGGCCGGCCCCGACGATTGCGATTTCATTCATGACTCCACGCTATCCGAGCACCGCAGTTCCGTCAAAACAGGTTGGAGCCTTCTACGCCGGTTACTTTGCTGTGCTCGGGGTGGTGCTCCCGTTCCTCGGACCTTTCCTGACCCAGCGCGGGCTCGGTGCGGTTGCAGTTGGCCTCGTGACCGCCGCATTTTCTCTCGCCAAGCTCGGCTACGCCCCCGTTCTCGGTCGCTGGGTTGATGGGGGCGGGTGGTTCCCAGGCATGCTCAGCCTGCACATGCTGCTTTCGGTCGCCGCCGCGGTGGTGGTGATTCGTGCGACGGATCCATGGGCGTTGGGCTTTGCCTTTCTGGTCATGGGGCTTGGGTACGGGACCGTGCTTCCGCTCGTCGAGGCGGCCGTCTTGGAACGTCCTCCGGCTCGCGGGTACGGCTTTGTTCGATGGTGGGGTTCAGCGGGCTTTATCGTCTGCTCGACGCTGACCGCCATTGCCCTGCGTGATGGCCGCCTCGATCGGTTCCCGCTCGCGCTGCTCGTTTCGCTGGTCGTTCTGGGTCTGATCGCACTCTCCCTCGAGGGTGAAGCGCGACCTCGGCAGAGCGCCGGGAATGGCGCTAGGCTCAATGGGGTGGTGTGGGTGCTTCTCGCGATTCTGACCCTGCACCAGGTGGCGCACGGGCCCTATTACGGCTTTTTCTCCATTCACCTTCGCGAGTTCGGGATGGGGACGGGCCTCATTGCCGGGCTGTGGTCGTTGGCGGTCCTCGCCGAGATGGTTGCGTTCGTCAAGGGCGCCAGTCTTCAGCGGCGTTTCGGTCTGCGTGGGCTGCTCGGCTTCGCCCTCGCAATGTCCCCCATCCGCTGGCTTCTTCTGGCCCTGCCTCCATCCTTGCCGATCCTCGTGGTTGCGCAGCTCGGCCACTCCGTGACCTTTGCCCTGGTGCACCTGGCCGGTGTCCAACTCGTCCAGCAGCTGGTGCCCGCCGATGCAAGGCGAAACGCCCAGGCGTTGTACTCGGGCCTGTGCTTCGGCCTGGGAATCGTGATCGGCACCGCCGCTGCGGGGCCGCTCTACGCGGCGGTGGGAGGTTCGGGCTCGTTTCTGGTCGCAGCCGGTTTTTCCGCGGCCGTTGCGGTGGCGTGGTTTGTCGTGGCGTCGCGGGTCGACGGAGGTGAGGAGTGAAAAGTAAAAACTGAAGAGTGCGACACACTCTCTTCCTAACTCCTAACTCCTAACTCCTGACTCCTAACTTCCTCGCCCTCGGCCTAGAAAATCACGTTCCTGATATAGAAGTTCTGCACCGAGGTGGTGCCGTTGAGCAATGACTCGGCGTCCTCGGGGGTGATTCTGAAGGTGCCGGCGGCCTTGCGTGAGGTCTGCACCATCTGCAACTCGACCGCTTCCGGGGCGATGGCCGGATCCGCGGCCCGAATCAGATAGTACGCCTGACAGACCGTTTCCAAAGCGTGGAAGACCTGTGCTTCGGAATCGGTCACGGCCTGGACATAGAAGTACCCCTGTTTTGTCCCACCGCTGGTGTGATAGAGATAGAGCTTCTGGTCGGCGAAGACCTTTTCGAAGGCGCGAGTCACCCGCTCATCGTGGTAGGGATAGGTCTGAAGCCGGATCCCCGGGGTTGGAGTGGGAGTCGGCGGCATATCTGTCTTGAGTTCCGGATTGCGCTCCATGGAGTCGAGGGTGACGAAATTGCCGAGAGGTCCCCTCGGCGTCGGCGTCGGAAGGATTTCATGGACGACGGAGAGCTCTTCGATCTCAACCGCATCTCCGAGGCCCTGCTGGTTGTATCTCTCGGTTTCGATGATATCGATCTGCGCCAAAGGATAGCTGGCCACGGTGCCCGTGGAGAGAGTGATGTGGGCGACATCGCCCTGGACTTCCATGGGTGCTTTGCAGCGGATCTTGTAGCCGTTCTTGAGGATGACCACATAACCGCCCGCGCTCGCGATCTGGGCGATGATGAGTACGAATATGACAGCTGAAAGGGCGAAAATGCGCCTCATTGGATGACCTCCAATGTCATTCCTGATCATCACCATTGTAGAACATCAGGCCCAAAAGAACTCAGCGAACGTGGTTTCCGGCGCAGGCCAACGCGCTCAGAAGCTCGCTCCTCGATCGCGTTGAGGTCTTTCGAAAAACGTTCTTGAGGTGATCTCGAACCGTGTGTGGGCTGATCCCGAGTCGATCGGCGAGTCCGGCGGTGTCTTGGCCTTGGACCAGAAGTCGAAGTACATCCTGCTCACGAGGACTCAGTTGGTGGAGGGCGGAAAACTCGTCCACACGCTGGTCTGATGGTCCCGCCACCTCGCGGAGAATCGCCATCACGGACATCCCGAATTCTTCGTTCTCGGTATCCAGCACAACCATTTCGATGGTCAGTTCACTGCCATCCGACACCTCGACCCAGTCTCGCCACGGTTCGTCCAGGCCGGTGTCGATGATCTCGCCCACCTTGGCGCAGAGCAGGCGAAAGAGAGGTTGAGGGTGCTGCGTCTTCCAGTCGACCGTCAGCTCGTTCTCGGTTTGCTTCGAGATCAGCGCATCGGCGCGATGATTGGCAAACAGAATATTCCCGGATGCGCCGAAGATCAGGATCGCGGAATCCGCGGAGTTGGCCGCGCTCTGGAGGAGATTTTTCTCCGCCAGCAGTCGAACACGCTGGAGCTCTCGGCCGAGGTTGGATTCGAAAAGACCGAGAACGCGCTCGTTTGGAGGGTTGTCCCCGGCAAGAGTCACCACCGCCTCGATATGCTCGTCGATGGCCATCTTTGCCGTTACCGAGGCGCCGGTCGGCTTTCCCACGGTGATCACACGCTCCTGATCCCGGGATCGGATCGCGAGTTCGGCCCACCGGGAGTCTGCGCATTCGGCGAAGAACTCGAGAAGCTGGCGCAGTCCGAGATCATCGCCCATCGCTGCTCCGGGCGGCAGGATAATGGTGCGGGCGTCCTCCATGTCAACTGACAATTGTACCTGATGTGCCTGTTTCGGGTCGATGGGTGTCGGTCACATCAATCCGCTCCGGCCTCGAAGCCGAGATCCGCCGCCGTTCTTTTTTTCGCTATGCCCTTGACCGTAGGCGACTCCTCGCCTTAGACTTCCGGTCCCATGTTGGAGGCGCTGCAGGAACGTCTCGGTCGGGTCACCAAGACTCTACGCGGTGAGGGACACCTCACTGAGTACCACGTGGACACCGCGTTGCGCGAGATTCGACTCGCGTTGCTCGAAGCGGATGTGGCGGTGGAGGTGGTCACGAAGTTCGTCGCCAGGGTGCGTGAACGCGCCCTGGGCGATGAGGTATTGACTTCGGTCACTCCGGCACAGATGGTGACCAAGATCGTCCACGACGAGCTCATCGAGTTGCTTGGCGGCACCACCACAGAACTTGAGTTCAAAGGCCGACCGGCGGTGATCATGCTCGTCGGTCTGCAGGGTTCGGGCAAGACCACCACCGCGGCCAAGATGGCCAAGTGGATCAAGGAGAAGAAAAACCTCTTCCCCTTGCTGGTCCCTGCCGACACGTCGAGACCGGCCGCGCGGGAACAGCTCCTCGTACTTGGCGAACAAGCCAACATCCCGACCGTCGACACCAGGGAGATGGACGACCCTGAAGTCATCGCAAAGCACGCGTTGCGAGAAGCTTCCATCAAGGGTCACCAGGTTCTCATCTTCGATACGGCGGGTCGGCTTCATATCGACGACGAGCTCATGGATCAGCTTGAACGCCTCAAAGAGATCCTCAAACCCAAGCAAATCCTCTTTGTGGCCGATTCCATGACCGGCCAGGACGCCGTCCGCTCCGCCCGCGCCTATCACGAGCGGCTCGGCATCACCGGCGTCGTGTTGACCAAGCTCGACGGCGATGCCCGCGGTGGAGCCGCGTTGTCGGTCCGCGAGGTTGTCGGTCGTCCCATCGTCTTTGCCGGCGTCGGGGAACGGCTCGAGGACCTCGAGCAATTCCACCCCGATCGTATGGCCGGCAGAATTCTCGGGATGGGTGACGTCGCCAGCCTGGTCGAAAAGGCCCAAGAGGTCGTTGACGAGAAGAAGGCGGCAAAGCTCGAGGAAAAACTCCGCAGGAACAAATTTGATCTCGATGACTTGAGGGATCAGTTGAAGAGCCTCAAGAAGATGGGGCCGTTGCAGTCCGTCATGGACATGATGCCGGGCATGAACAATTTGATGCCCACGGGTGGAGTCACCGAGGGACAGGAACGACAACTGAAACGTTTCGAATCGTGCATCGACTCGATGACGCCGAAAGAGCGACGGCATCCGCAACTCCTCAACGGATCCCGCAAACGCAGGATCGCCAAGGGATCCGGCACCAGCGTCGAAGAGATCAATCGCCTCTTGCGTCAATACGGCCAAATGCGTAAGCTGATGAAACGGCTGGGAAAAGCCGATCCGAAGGCGTTGAAACGACAGCTTGGCCTTTAGAATATTGAACCGAATAATGCAGAGTGATCGCGAGCAGGGAGGACCGTTCCAATGTTGATGATTCGTCTGCGCCGTGGAGGCGCCAAGAAAAATCCTATCTATCGGGTTGTTGTTTCGGATTCGAGAAAGACGCCGACGGCGGACTACCTCGACCAGGTTGGTTTCTACGATCCCAATCAAGAGCCGCCTGAGATCAACATTGACCTCGAAAAGGTCGATGCGTGGCAGAAGAAGGGCGCCGGTGTTTCGGATACCGTCAAGTCCCTGATTCAAAAGGCAACGAAGCAGAAGCAGGAAGTGCCGGAGGCGTAACCACCCCCTGATGCCTCGCCGCGAAAGGAGTTCCCCGTGAGTGCGATGAAAGACCTACTCGTAGAGATCGCGAAAGCGCTGGTGGACAATCCCGAAGACGTTCAGGTGACTGAGGTCGAAGGCGAGCAGACAACCGTTCTCGAGCTGCGGGTCCAAAACGAGGACCTGGGCAAGGTCATCGGTCGGCAAGGTCGGACCGCGCGGGCGATCCGCACCCTCCTTTCCGCCGCCGGCATGAAGATCCACAAACGGTTTGTGTTGGAAATTCTGGAGTAGTGAGCTCCAAAGACGCCAGCGACTGGCTCGTTGTGGGTCGGGTGATCAAGCCCCATGGAATCCACGGCGACCTCATTGTGGAGATCATCACCGATTTCCCCGAGCGGTTGACCGACGGAAAGACCTTCGGTCTCGGTGACGAATCGGCGCCGGAGTCATTCCACGAAATCTTCCGGATTCGATACCACAAGCGCAGGTGGTTGCTCTCGGTTGCTGATTTTCGCGATCGTGATGCCGCTGATTCCTGGCGCGGTCGGTATCTCTTCCTTCCGGAGCAGAGTCTCGATGAACTGCCCGAGGGCTTCTACTACGAACACCATATCGTCGGGCTCGCCTGCCGGTCACCGCAGGGCGAAGACCTCGGCGAGGTGACCGGGATCGATAAGGGGCCGGGACAGCGGCGCCTCATCGTTCGTCGCGGACGCCGCGAGTTCCTCGTGCCCTATGTCCCAGAGATCGTCGTCAACGTCGATCTCGAGGCCAAGACCGTCACCATCGACGCTCCACCGGGTCTTCTCGACGACGACGCCATCACCGCGTAGGTCGTAGCCGGTCCCATCACACATCGCAACGGGACACGGATTGACACGGATTGACACGGATTTGCGCGGATAGCACGGATTTTTTTCGGAATGGGTCGTGGTCGCTCGGTCGCTGTCCGACTTCGTGTTGGCGGAGTGGGGTGCTTGAATGGTCTGGTTTTTGATTCGGAAACGGATTTACACGGAAGGTCCCCGTTCAGTTTCTGCTGATTCGAGACCTGGTTCCGTGAAATCCGTCTGAGATCAAAGACGACAACCTTCCAAACTCCCATCACGTCATCACGAAGTCGTTTGTCCTCCCGGTTCTTGAACTCAACCTAGAGAAAAATTCGTGTCAATCCGTGTTCATCCGTGTCCCATTTGCGATGTCTCTGCGGCTCTGCGCCTCTGCGGCTCTGCGTTGAATTGTGATGGAACGACGGGCCCGCGGTTGGCGTGAGCGGTTTCATGTGTTTCAATACGCGGCTGGATAGGACAACAACGTGCATTTCGATGTTTTGACCATTTTCCCCGAGTTTTTCGACACCTTCCGCACCACAGGTGTGCTTGGCAAGGCTGTCGAGAGATCGCTGGTCGGGATCAATGTCCATGACATGCGCGACTGGGCCGACAACAAGTGGCGACAGCTCGACGACGAGCCATACGGTGGTGGGCCGGGGATGGTCATCCAGGCGCCGCCGGTGATCGCGGCGGTTCGCGAGCTCGAGGCTCTGAGCAGCCCGGTGCGAACGGTTCTGCTTTCACCCCGTGGCCGGGTGCTCGATCAAGAACTGGTCGAGGAACTCTCCCGTGAGCCCCGGCTCGTCATTCTCTGCGGCCGGTACGAGGGTTTTGACGAGCGGGTGTCCGAGGTCCTCGAGCCCGATGAGGTCTCGATCGGTGACTACATTCTGGGTGGCGGCGAGGTCGCCGCCATGGTGGTGATGGAGGCGGTTGCTCGTCTTGTGCCCGGTGTCGTCGGTGACCCGGGTTCGGTTGCCGAAGATTCTTTTTCGGCGGGATTGCTCGACCATCCGTCCTACACTCGGCCGCTCGAGGTCGAGGGCGTTGAGGTCCCGGATGTCCTGCGATCGGGTAACCATGGAAAGATTTCTCGATGGCGTCTCGAGCGGGCCGTTGAATTGACGGTAACCAGACGGCCGGAATTGATAATAGAGAACTGGGATCGTTATCCTGCCGAGGTGCGGCGCCTGATCCGGCGCTATGCCCCTCAATTGGACCCGGAGCGCTCGTGAGCGGCGCATCCTGATCGAAACGAGGAAAGTGACCATGAAGAGAATGACCCTCCTGACGGCGGCGCTGGTGTGGCTGGTGGTGCTCGGAACCTCCGCCCAGGGATTCAATGCCGATCCTGTTTTCACCGTCGAGGTCGTCCCCGACCGAAGCCCGGTTATAGCGGGCGAGGTGCTGCAACTTGCCGCCGTCGTTACGGTCGAATCGGGTTGGCACATCAACTCGGATGATCCCGGCGACGAGTTTTCCATGCCCACCACGGTGGGGTGGAATGTGCCGGAGGGCTGGCCCGAACCACTCACGGTCTTCCCCGATGGCGAGCAACTCGAGTTCGACTTCTCCGATGTTCCGATCGAGGTTTGGGAGGGAAAGGTCGTTTTTGTTGGTCGGCTGACCGTCCCGGAAGCGGCCGAGGGAGCGGTTCGACCTCGTGTCGAGGTCACCGCCCAGGCCTGCAACAACACCCAGTGCCTGCCGCCGGTCACGGTCAAGAAGGGTGTCGATCTCGAGGTCGTTCCGCCGGGCGGTTCATCGGAGCTGGTCAACCAGAAGCTCTTCGAGATCCCGGTTCCGGTCGAATCGGCATCAGCCGCACCCGATGATGACGTGTCCAAATTGGCGGGGATGTCGTTGCCGCTGCTTCTGGTGACCGTGTTCTTCGGTGGGTTGGCCCTCAACCTGACACCGTGCGTGTTCCCACTGATTCCCATCACGATCGGCTTCTTCTCGCAGCAGACGAAGGGCGGCACCGGCAACTCATTCGGTCTTGCGTTCGCCTATTTCATCGGGATTGTCCTGACCTACTCGGTCCTCGGGGTCCTTGCTGCGCTGGGTGGCGCGATCTTCGGCAGTGCGCTCCAGAACCCCATCGTTGTGGTTGTGATTGTTCTCGTTCTTCTCGCTCTCTCGGCGTCCATGTTCGGCGCCTGGGAGATCCGTCCTCCGGCCTGGGCCATGAATGCCTCCGGCGGACGAAGCGGAATGCTCGGCGCCCTCATCATGGGTCTCCTCATGGGCATCATCGCCGCCCCATGCATCGGTCCATTCGTGATCGGGCTGCTGACCCTCGTCGGCCAAAAGGGAGATCCGGTCTTTGGTTTCTTTGTGTTCTTTGCCCTGGCTGCCGGTCTCGGGCTGCCGTATCTCCTGCTCGGCACCTTCACCGGCCTGGTCAATCGTCTGCCGGCGTCGGGCATGTGGATGATTGGTGTTCGCCGGGTCTTCGGCGTGATCCTCATCGCCATGGCTGCCTACTTCGCGGCCCCGATGCTTCCGGGCAATGGCGGCGACTGGCTCATGGGTCTGACCCTGGCCATCGGCGCTCTCTACCTCCTGGTCATCGATCGAACGGGACACGATCAGCCCGGCATCGATCGGGTGATGAGGCTGGTCAGCGCCGGACTGCTCGTCCTCGGGCTGTCCATGCTCCCGCTGGGGCATGGCGGCGGCGCAGTCTCCGAAGGCGACCACCTCGCCTGGGCGGCATATGACGCCGATGCTTTCCGCGACGCCGTCGATTCCGGAGAGCCGGTCATCGTCGACTTTTACGCTGATTGGTGTGCGCCGTGTCGCGAGCTCGACGAAAAGACCTTCTCGGACCCGCGGGTCAGGGAGATCCTCGATGGCTTTGTCCGCTTCAAGGTCGACCAGACCCGGGCCAGCAAAGAGGCCGTGGCTCTCACCAAGGAGTTCAAGGTCCTCGGGGTGCCGACGGTGATGGTCTATCGAGGAGGTGAAGAGGTCTTCCGACTCACCGGGTTCGAATCGGCCGACCAGTTCCTCAAACGGTTGGAGTAGAGCCCAGGCTACTCGATCACATCGCCGGAAGAGAAGACCCGCTCGACACCGTCGATGACGAGTCGGAGGTGACCCTCGTCGGTGAGACCGGCGAAGCATCCCCTGGTCTTTGAACCGTCGGCGCCGCGCACGGTCATTTCATCCCCGGATCGATGGTGGAGGTGTTCCCGCCATCGGCCGATGTGCTCCATTGGACTGGTGATGCCGGCCTGCAGTTCTTCGGCGATGATCCGAATGATGATCTCGGACCAGGTCTGAAAGTCCCCGTTCGAGGTCAGCTCAGCTATCGCGACAGCCTCAGTGGTGCTCCCGTCGCGGATCGCCGGTGCCCGGTCGATATTGATGCCGATGCCGACGGTCGCCCAATTCGTGGTGCCATGCCGAGAGTGAACGAGAAGACCCGCCAACTTGCGCCCCCTCACGAGGAGATCGTTGGGCCATTTGATCTCCACAGTGTCGATCCCGATTGCGCTGATGGCGGTGTGAGCGGCGGCCGCGGCGATCATCGGCAGCAACGCGATGGTCGGTGCTTCCAGACCGGCGGCGATCCAACTCATGTACAACCCCCCCGGGGGCGATTCCCACAACCGTCCGGCTCGACCGTTTCCGTGATCCTGCTCGAAAGCGATCACCATCGTGGTCGGGAGAATGATCTCCTCGGTCTCGGCCTGCTCGATGAGGCGCAGGGCCCACGCGTGGGTGGAATCGATTCTCTGATGCACGACCACGTTGCTGACCGCCGGCCGAGCAGCGTCGGCAAGTCGCAGGGCTTTGTCTCGGGAACTCAATCGAGACTCCGACTCAGAAACCAGCGATGCGTTCCTTTGTCGTCTTCAGGAGTGACCGCCGTGGGCACGGGGTCACTGAACCTTGTCGGGTGAGGTGGCTTCGGATTCGGCTTCGAGCTCGCGGATCCGTTGGCGAACAACAACCTCCGCCATATCGGGGACGATCTCCCAGGCGATCTGCTCGAGACGATCCGATGCAAGCTCGATCACGCGTCGCGCGACCCGATCGATATCGTCATCGGTCAGTTTGAAGGCGCCATCGCCCGAGTTTTCATCACTCGAATCCTCGTCCTCGGACGGCGGCTCCACCGGTGACGTGTCGGCCATGGAGGGCTCATCTTTGAATTCGCCTTTGACGACTTCGTCGGTCGTCGCTTCGGGCGGAGGCTCGAACGGCTCGTCATCCGCAGCCTGAAAAGGCTCAGAGGTGGAGGCATCGGTCGCCTCGGGTGAGAATTGCGAGGGATCGACGGCAACCGAGGTCGGCACCCGATCGTCGGCGGGTGTCTCGAATGACGGTTTGTCATCCTCGGCCTCGGGTTCCTCACCCAGGGACGAGATGTCGATCCTGACCGTCTGCGCCGAAGGATCGGCGGCCGGCGATGAGGAAACCCCTTCGAGGGCGTTGTCTTCGGAACCGGTGAACTCGTAGTCGATGCCGTCGTCCCCAACCGCAGCGTCCGAGGCGTCTTTGGGTGGGTGGCCGGCTGCTTCCATCTCGGCGAAGCCGCTGGTGGTGAACTCGATGCTGTCATCCTCGGCCTTGGGTGCCGACAGCTGGGTTCCAAACTCCTCGGGTTCGGCAGTCGTGGGGAAATCGGTGGGGGTCGCGTCTTCGGGCCAGTCCTCACCTTCGTCAGCTGCCGCGGGGGAGGTGGTCGGTGCAGGCTGGATGTTGGGGCCTCCGATAAGTCGCTCGACCGTGTCGACGAGCTTCCGTGCTTCGAAGGGCTTGGTGATGATCTCGGAACACCCTGCTGCGATGGCCCGGTCTCGATCGAAGGGCTCGAAGGTGCCGGTCAGGAGAATCACCGGCAGATGGAGCCACGCGGAACTCGACTTGATCTGCTGGCAGACTTCGTAGCCGTCTTTCCCCGGCATGATCACGTCGCAGATGATCAGATCCGGCCGGTTGTCGGCAAGTCGGTCGAGGAGTTCGTCCCCGCTCGACACCGCGACAACACGATAGTTGGTTTCGGCAAATGTGAGCTCAACGACCTTTTGGATGGTCAGGCTGTCGTCTGCGAGAAGGATCGTACCGCTCATGTGCTCTCCTGATCGCGCTTCCGGCTGTTCAGATCGGCCCGCACGGCACCGTGAAGATCAGCTCGAATCGTGGTGTCACCAGGGTTGATCGTTTCCTGCCCGAATTACAGACAAGTTACCAAATATCACGACTTTTCTACCACGAAGGCGCGGAATCTGTCAACGAATGTCGAGCCCCGTAGGAGCCGCCACGATGCGAGTCGAGAGGGATGGAGGAGGCTCAGCCGACGGGCTGTGGCGCGTGCTTGGGCTCGCGGATCGCTCGCGATGGCCTGGATCGCCCCGAGATCGGCCATGGTGGCCGCGTCGAGCTCGGAACCCTCGAGCAGGGCGCGGCGCAAAGCCGGTGACCCGAGAACGCTGTCGAGGCCGGTGGAACCTCCCCAACCGGTGACGAGACCTCGACGCACTCCGGGGTGGCTGAAGGTGGCTTCAGGCGAGGCGACGACGGCGTCGCACGCCATGGTCAGATCGAACCCACCTCCCGAACAGCTCCCGTGGACCGCGGCGACCACCGCTGCCGGGTGGGAGGCGAGACGATCCGCGATCGAGCGCCCGAGTTCGGCATAGGCGATGCAACTGCGATGGTCCAGGGCGGCGATTTCCCCGAGGTGAGCGCCCGCGAGGAAGATCGTTGGGTGAGCCGACGCCAGGACGATGGGACACGGTGAGGCTTCGAGTTTGAGCTCATCGAGAACGGCGGCGATCTCACCGAGAATCCGGCGCGCCAGGATCGGCGATTCGAGGACCAACGTTGTGGTTTCTTCACCGCGGATGATGGAGAGGGAGGACGACACGGGCCGGTCAGCCCGCATGCTGACGATAGAAATCGAGGGCGCGCAGCGGTCGTTCGGCGTGACGGCGAACCATGGCATCGAGGCGGCGGACGGCTGAGGAGGGCACTTCGAGGTCGAGTTCGGCGAGGGGCACCCGCCGACAGGCAATGATGAAGGCGAACTCATCGGTCGCGGGGTCGCCCTCGAGGGCTTCCGGGGGCGGCATCAGACCACCGAGTTGAAGCACCCAGTATTGGACATAGGCGATGACTCGATCAGGATCGACGGCCTCGAGCAGGGCCATGAGCGCCGCGACGCCGAGGCGGTATCGGCGAGGCGCCGGTTCGTCATCCGGGCAGAAGGTCAGGAGAAGCTCGGCGGCCACGGCTCCTGCGGTTGAAAGACGAAAGTCCTTTGCCAGCGGGTAGGACGATGTCTTGAGATCCACCCGTTGGAAGGTGGCGAGTTCTGCCTGGACTTTGCGAAAGAATGACATCCTCACCTCTGAGAGGATCTGGATCGATCCCGCAAGGGGAGACTTGCCGCCTCGGGCCGACCGAAGCACACCGCGGATGACGCCATGGGAGCGGGTGAGTGCCACAACGATCAAATGCCGATCCTTGAAGGGGTGGTGATCGAGGATCAGCGCGTCGTCGTCGTGGGTTGGCATGGCTTTATGGTATCGAAGTTTCGATCCGTCCCCCTCTAGATCAACGGTTGCTGTCGACTGTAGGCCGTGAGTCGTGAGTCGTAAGTCGCCCTCAAACCCCCATGCTAACCTCTCGAAATGTCGTCTTGGCTCAAGATGCTGCTGGTCATCGTCGGGGTGGGTGTTCTGTTGTGGGTCATGCCGACCGGCGAGAATGCGACCCAGAGCTGGTGGTCGCTATTGCCACCCATCGTGGCGATTTCGCTTGCGTTGGTCTTTCGCGATGTCGTCGTGTCGCTCTTTGTCGGTGTCTGGCTCGGGGCGACCCTGGTCGCCGGCGGCAATGTTGTAGCCGGTTTCTTCCGGGTCATCGACACCTATGCTCGCGACGCGCTCACCGACTCGGACAAGATGAGCATCATCCTCTTTTCGATTCTTCTCGGCGGGATGGTCGGAGTCATGAGCCGAAGCGGTGGGACCCACGGGGTCGTCAAGGCCCTCGAGCCCTTCGCTACGACCCCGAGACGCGCCCAGGTTGTGACGTGGTTGATGGGGGTGGCGATCTTTTTCGACGACTACTCCAACACCCTCATCGTCGGCAACACCATGCGGCCGGTGACCGATCGCCACCACATCAGCCGCGAAAAGCTCGCGTATCTGGTCGACTCCACCGCGGCTCCGGTGGCGTGCGTTGCCCTGGTCTCGACCTGGATCGGCTACCAGGTTTCCCTGGTCGGTGACGCCCTCGAGAAGGCCGGTTCAGATCTCAATCCGTTCGGTGTCTTCCTGGCTTCGATTCCATTTGCGTTCTATCCGATCTTTGGGTTGGTCATCACTTTCGTGGTGGCGGTGTCGGGCCGCGATTGGGGCCCCATGCTCGCCGCCGAGCGTCGGGCTCGGGCTGGTGAGTTGGTCGCCGCGACCTCGCAGCCGCTGGCGGATTATGAGAGTACCGGGTTGGCGCCGGACGATGACACCCCGAAACGGTGGTGGAACGCCGCCGTTCCCGTAGTACTGGTCGTCGGATCCACCCTGGTCGGGCTCTATATCACCGGTCGCGAGAGCCTCCTCGCGGATGGCGCCACAGGCATGTCCCTGAGTCGCATCATCGGTGCATCCGACCCTTTCACCGTCCTGCTCTGGGCGAGTCTCGTCGGTCTGACGTCGGCCATTGTCCTCGCCGTCGGTCAGCGGGTGTTGGATCTGAGGCAATCGCTCGAAGCCATGGTCAACGGTTTCAAGAGCATGCTCATGGCCTTTGTCGTGCTGACGCTGGCCTGGTCACTCGGTCAGGTCTGCACCGATCTGGGGACCGCGGCCTATATCAAGGGTGCGGTGGGCCCCCACGTCCCGCCAGGGTTACTCCCTGTGGCCATCTTCCTGGTTGCTGCCGCGGTGTCATTCTCCACCGGGACCTCCTGGGGCACCATGGCCATTCTCACGCCGTTGGCGGTGCCGCTGGTGCTTGATGCCGCCGCCGCCGATCACGCGATCCTCGCGGCCACGGTGGCGGCGATCCTGGGGGGGGCGGTCTTTGGCGATCACTGCTCGCCGATCTCGGACACCACGATCCTGTCGTCCATGGCCTCGAGCTGCGATCACGTCGATCACGTACGAACCCAACTGCCCTATGCACTCCTGGGAGCCGGGTTGTCGATTTTTATCGGCTATCTGCCGGAGGCCTTTGTCGGCATCTCGCCATGGATCCTGCTCGGTGTCGGTTTTGTCGTTATCGCTTTGTGGTCGAGGTTTGTCGCCACACCGGTGGAATGATCCCGATCAGAGCCTGGATCCCCGGCTTGCTTGCGACGATTCCAGCCTGCCCTTCAGAGCCCCTCCGGTAGCCTGGCCCTTCCTACGAAGT
>CBESWV010000035.1:0-21740 GCA_965533305.1 uncultured bacterium
GTGGTGTGCTCGATCCAGCCGCCTTTGTGATTGAAGAGCTGGTCGACGATGCGCAGCTCGGGAAAGGTTCTTCTAAGATTCCCCACCTCGTCGTAGAAAAGGACCGAACCGTTCCAGCACACCAGGGTCTCGACGGCCCACCGCCGGATGAGGTGGCGGATGGCCGATGGCACCGCCTCGCGCGGCAGCCAGTCACCGAGGGTGTAAACGTGGGGAGTGAGCTGCCGCGCTCGGTCGACGGTCTGGCCGAAGGACTCGAGATGGGGATCGGTGGTGGCGATGAGGACTCGATAGCGGTCCCCGAGACCCTCCATGAGCTCATAGAGCAATCGTTCGGCGCCGCCCACCGCGAGGAAGGGGAGTAGGAAGAGCGCCGTCGGCGGTCCGTCGACCGCCGGCAGCCCGGCCAGAACCTCGTCGACCGGGAACCACGGGCTCTCGACGACGGCTTCGCCGGCGTTCTCCGGGTGAATCCGGTAGGGTCCAGAAGCTGGGATGTGCTCGGCGATGGGGGTGAGACCGTCGCAACGCTCCACCGATGTGATGTGGGGCAGGACCCGTCCGGCAACCGGCGCGCGACGGGTGCGGGCCGAACTCGGTCGGCGGAGCAGCAGATGGGTTGATTCCGGGACCTCCGGGTCGCGGAATGCCAATCCCGATGGTCCGTAGCGCCCGGGGGCGGGGGGCGCCCAGCCCGCGGCGACCCAGCTCAGGTTCTCGGCGGCGGCGGCCATGAGCATGGCCTCGATGTGGTTTGGAGGCAGTTTGTCGAGACCACGCCCGTGTCCGATGAAGGCGGCTCCGGCGGCATCGGTCTCGTCGATGATGGTGACGGCGGGGTCGGAGATTTCGGGTATCGACGCCGCTGCGGGCACCGACGCGACCCGTGGGCCGACATCGGGGCCAACCAGGCGGCGGACCCGGTGGAGCCTGAGCGAGAGCGAAGTTCGGAGGCTTCGGAGGCGTCGGCGGATCCCAGGGCTGAGCTCCCAGAAGAGTCCCTGGAGTCGGCGATTCAGGGCCGGACGAGCCATCTCAGGATTCCCCGAGGAACACGCCGGCATAGGCATCGGCGCAGATGGCGACCGAGAAGCGCGGCGCGGCGATCCTCGCCTGTTCGGCGAGCTCGGCGCGAGTGGCGGGATCCGCGAGTGAGCGGACGGCCGCCTCGAGGGCGCCGAGATCGCCCGGCCGATCGACCACGAGTCCGGCGCCGGTGTCGTCAAGCACGGTCCCGAGATCGCCGACGCGGGTGCCGAGGAAGGGTCGGCCGAGTTGGAGGCACTCGAGCATGAAGACCGGCAGGCCCTCGTGCTCCGAGACGAGACAGCCGATATCCGACGCCAGGATCAGATCGGGGATATCGTCGCGAAAGGCGAGACGACGGATTCCGGCGCCATCGAGGTCATCGATGGCGCGGTCGACCTCATCGGCGAGATCGCCACCACCGACGACAAGGAAGTGGATCATCGGCAGGTCGCGGACTCGATCTGCCAGCGCCACGAGATCGAGAGGGCGTTTCTGCGGGTGCATCCGGGCGGCGGTCAGAAAGACGATATCGTCATCGGTGAATCCGAGTTCGTGCCGGATCGAGTCCCTGAGCCGGTCTCTGTCGGCTTCCGGGGGGAGGACCTCATCTGGGCGGCCGCACGGCCAGATCACCGGAACGCGGTTCTCCGGCCAGCCGCGTTCCCGGACCAGGACATCGGCGATGGGGCCGTTTTCGGCGATACAGACATCAACCGCGTCCTCGACTCCCGGTACATAGCTGTCGATGTAGCCGATGTGGTGGTCGTAGAGATGGTCGATGATCCGCAGATTCGGCCGGTTCGCCTTGAGCCGTGGCGCGAAGTCGTAGAACAGCGTCGTGCCGTTGGCGTTGTAGATGATCTCGGCGCCGGTTGCGTCGAGGATGGCCTCGATGATTCCGACCATGGCGTCGGGGTGGACGAGATCGCCGAGACAGAAGATTCGCGGAGTGATTTCGAGGAAGTCCCTTCGCCGGTCGCCGAGGGCGGGACGGTGGGGCGCCAGGGTGGCGACGGAGAAACGGAAACGATGCCTGAGGGCCTCCATTGTGGCGTGCAGGGTTTGCTCGGCACCGCCACGGGCAAGGAAGGGAACCATCACGAGGACGGCCGGACGATCATCTCCGGCCGCTCTGCGGTGAAGCAGGGAGGCGTCGCGGAGGGCTACCCGGGCCACGGGACCGAATTCGCCTGAGCCAAGGTAGGGGCCCCGCCGGTGGCGGTTGAAGAAGCCTCGGGTGGTTGGGATGTCGGCGACGCCGCTGGAATCAACAAGCTTGGCCAGACGATCGTCATGGTTCGGCGCGATGGTGTCGCTGGCTGGGTCCCAGGTGTAGGCGTCGCGCCGATACAGGGCCCATGGCCGGAGCGCAGCTCGGTGGAAAGCGTCGATCCCGGTGATGGAGTCGCCGATCGGTGATCCGACTCGTTCCCGGAGTACGACGGCATCGACCTCTTCCGCTGCGGCGATGAGCATGCACGACTCGAGGTGGGCGGATACGACCTCGGGCAGAAAACCGGGTGCGGCAAACCACGAGGCTGCGGCCCCGGTGGATGGTTGATTCGGAGGATCGATCCGCCATGCCGCGGTTCCGTCGGCCCGCCAACCCACCGCCCGAAGTTCCGAAAGGGTTTGCCGGCAACACCAGTGGCGTGCTTCGGCCTCATCAACCGCATCCGGTCCGTCGGCCCGAAGACACACCTCCACCAGCGGTGGATCGGGGTGATGCCAATCGACGAAGCAATGGGCGAGAGTGCCGGCGGGCTCGCCGCGGCCGAGGGCCATTCGGTAGTTCCGGGCTGCGAGGATCCTCTTGACCGGGGCGGCAAGACGGCGTGGAAAGTCAGAGAGGTTCATTGGGGCGGGGTTAGTTTAGCCGAAGCCCGCGCTCGGCGCGCGTGCGGACGCGGCATTTGCGGCGGGACATTACAGCGGAACACCGCGCTATCATGCACCCGAGTTGGAATGGATCAAGCTGGTTGCCGGATTGCTGGCGCTCGCGGCCTCGGGCTGCGTGACGGTGGAGGGATCGGCGAACGAGACGGCTGCCGAACCATCCGCCGTCCTGGACTGCCGCGTGATGGCGGCAACTGGAGACATGGCGGCGCTGCTTAGGGGATCGGGTGAGCTGGTCATGGTCGGCGGCGGAGTCGAGCTTCTGCACTCGACGGATCTCGGGGTCAGTTGGCGGCGCGAGGAGCTGGAACCGCGGTGTGGCTGGCCCGATGTGGCCGAGTTGAATGGTCGTCTGCTGATCTCGTGTTCCAAGCTCAAGGCACCGGGTCGTCTGCTGGTCATGGCCGAGAATCCCTCTGGGGGATGGTCGGCGCCGATCGAGGTGGACGCCGGTGCCGATCTCATCATTGATACCCACCTCCAGGTCATGCCGGACGGCGAAGTGATCCTCTTTGCAACTCACATCGATCGCCCCAAGGACCTCGATGACGCGGTCTACACGGTTCGATTCTACCGATCCGGTGATGGGGGTGCGAGCTGGTCGGATGGGGAAAAGGTGGTCGGTGGTCGCCGCGGTCGTCATCTCGAAGACACTCGAAGCGTCCAACTCGGTGATGGGTCGGTGCTGCTGGCTTATGAGTTGGAAACGGCCGAGGCCGCACCGTCCGAGGTGCGTCAGCTCCGCTCGACCGACCGAGGCCGCACCTGGTGCGAGGACGGGGTGATCTGGGGCGGCGCCGATATCGAGCCCGGTGGTTATGTTCTCTTCGCCGACGGCGAACTCTGGTTCATCGCGTCGTCGGACGAAGGCGCCGGAGGTGGATCGTACGATCGAGCGTCGATTCTGATGCGTCGATCAGTGGATGACGGTCGCTCGTGGACCGAAGCTGAGGTCCTTGTCGAAAGCGAAGACCAGATCTCATTCGGTGGAGTTGTGTTACCGGGTGACGAGATCATCCTGCCGAGCCTGCGCCACTACACCGAGCGCAAACATCGAGAGCTCTCGATCTACGTGGTCGGTCGCGATCCGAGCCGGGGCGCCAGATGCGCCTCGCCGCCGATCTCCACCGACGGATTCGAGGGTGGTCGCGACAGGGAGTGGTGATCGCCGAGGAAGCGGTGAAGTCCGGGTCAGTCGTCGGTGTCGACGGGGCTGATGAATTGATGCAACGCCAGCGCGAGTCTCACCAGAGGACGGCTTGACACTTTTCCCTTCCAGGTTCGTAGATCCTCGACCTCTCTCGCGAGTCCTAGAACACGAAGCTCGAGCGCGGTTCGATCGGCACGGGTCTTCACGGTCTCCTCCTCCGCTTCGGCGGCCGTGCGAATGAGATCACGTTCCCGCGTCTGAGCCTCTTGGATCTGGGTCTCGAGATCTTTGGCCCAGGTCGCCAATTCCTGGTTGTGGTTTTCGAGTTTCTTCGCCCAGGTTGTCGCATCCTTGTTTTGGGCCTCGAGGCTCTTGGCCCATTTCACGGTCTCCTGGTTCTGGGCCTCGAGGTTCTTCGCCCAGGTTGTCGCATCCTTGTTTTGGGCCTCGAGATCTTTGGCCCAGTTCGCCAACTCCTGGTTGTGGTTTTCGAGGTTCTTCGCCCAGCTTGCAGTCTCCTTGTTTTGGGCCTCGAGGTTCCTCGCCCTGGCCGTCAACTCCTGGTTGTGGTTTTCGAGGTTCTTCGCCCAGGTTGTCGCATCCTTGTTTTGGGCCTCGAGGCTCTTGGCCCATGTCACGGTCTGCTGGTTCTGGGCCTCGAGTTCCTTCACCCAGGCTGCGGCCTTCTGGTTCTGAGCCTCGAGGTTCTTCGCCCAGGTTGTCGCCTCCTGGTTCTGGGCCTCGATTTCCTTCGCCCAGGTTGTCGCCTCCTGGTTCTGGGCCTCGATTTCCTTCGCCCAAGCCACGGCCTCTTGGTTCTGAACCTCGAGTTCCTTCGCCCAAGCCACGGCCTCTTGGTTCTGAACCTCGAGTTCCTTCGCCCAAGCCGCGGCCTCCTGGTTCTGGGCATCGAGGCCCTTGGCCCAGGTGGCCATCTCGCGGTTCTTGGTCTCGAGATTCTTCGCCCAGGTTGCCGCCTCCTGGTTGGCGGTCTGGTGGATCTTGAAACGGTGTTCCAGCTGCCGGTACTCTTCTTCCAACTCCAGCATTCGGGACCCACAGGACGAAATCTGCTCCTCGAGACTGGCCTGATAGCGACGGGAGCCCTCGGCCTGGGACTCCATGCCTTGGAGCATCTCACCCAGTTGGATGAGATCACGCCGGACCTGGGCGACGGGGAGGTTGTTGGTAGCTTCCTTCTCGGTTCTCGTGGTCGATCCGAGGTCTGAAAGGTCGGTTTCGAGGCGCTCCGCGGGTTTGCCGGTGACAACCTCCTGGATCCGGGCCTCGTCGGTGATGAATGATTGAATCAGCTCTTGATCGAAGTGAAGGTCGGCAAGTTCGCCCAGTCGGATGGTGAGATCGTTGACCGAGGTATGGGCGCCGAAAGGGTGGGAAACACCGGACACCACGAGATCGAGAGCGAGGTACCACAATGAACGGATCCGGGTGAGCGTCGCATCTACCGGTGAATCGAGGCGCCATTCGCGGTCGATAAAGACAACGGCGTCGCCGCTGTCGACAAAGTTTGACAGGCTCGCATCGAGATACTCCGGTGGGAGCTCGGCGCGACCGGGACGTGGTGCGAACGGGATGTCCTCATCCCTGGCGTCGGGTGCTGTGGTCTCGTGCTCCTCAAGGATGGCGTGCCACCGTTGAATCACCTTGGCGAGGCCATCCGGATCGAGGTTTCTGCTCGACTCCAGCGCCTGTTGTTCCAACGTCTGACCGAGAACGAATTCATCATCCTTGGTTGGATCGTGGTCGAGCCACGTCGTTGCAGCGGCGGTGGTCTCGGGATGGGTCGAACTCGCCGTGAGCCGAAGATCACCGTCGGCCCGCCGGACCGTCTGGGATCGCCGCCAGCGCTTGAGCCGGTCGGAGCTGAAGTGCCATGCAATCGCGGTATCGTCGGTGATGCCGTCAAGGGCGCTGTCCTGCCGTGCGGCCGCCACGAGGAACGAATTCGCCACCTCGGGGCCGAGGCCGGCTTCGAGAAAGACGCGGTGACAGGCTCGATCGTCACAAAAACGGCTCGGCGGGTTGGCAAGATCCTGGATCGGGCGACCGACGAGTTGGTCAACGAGTTCCTTCGAGGTGGGCAGGTCGAACGCCCCCTCTGAGAGGATCGTCCGCGGGAGTTTGTAGTCGGGGTACGGGTAGTACCAACGCTGCGTCGTCAACCCGGCGGCATCGAGTAAAGAACCGAGGGTGACTTTGGGAACCGTGCAGATCGGAGGGCTACCCGGATAGCCCTCGACACCGGCCCACGGTTGATCCAGGTGGTCCTCGGAATAGCCCAGGAGATACTTGAGGCCGATCTGGTTTTCGATGGCCAGCACAAGGGTCCCATCGGGACGCAACAGACCCGAGGCATGGCGGAGGAAATCGAGCTGATGGCGGTGGTCGGTTGTGGCGGGCCCGGCGTATTCGAGAACCCCGATGATCACGACGAGGTCAAATCCCGACGGGTCGTCGAAGTCGAAGAGCGAACCGCTGACGATCTCCACGTTCGCGAGATCCGAACATCGGGCCGCGATGGCTTGCGCCCGGATCGATTCCCCCTCGAGGGCGGTCACTTTGGCGCCGGTTTCACCCAGATACCGGGTGACCGCTCCGGTGCCGGCGCCGATCTCAAGGACTCGATGGTGTTTTTTGATTTCAAATGGACGCAGGAGGTTGCTGCGCCGTGGGCTGAAATGGTAGGTCGTCGGCCAGTCGACCGCGTGACTGTAGAGTTCGTCGGAACCATCGCTGTGATCGGTGACCAGTTCCAAAGCTGAGAGCACATCTTCCTCGGCGCCATCGGCATAGCTTCGATTGGCTCCCAGAAGACGGATAGTGGCGGCGGGTTTCTTTGTCATTCAATCTCCGAAAGGGATGGGGTCGACCGCGTCGGCCCTCGGTCGGGATTATACCTGCGTTGACCGTTTCGACGGTTTCATCGAGAATGGCTGACGAGTTTGGAGCATTCATTGAAGTCAATCGATGATCATCAGAACCTCGGAGATCCGGTCCAAGTTCACGCGGTTACGATCCACCATCGAGGGCGGGAGATGCTCGATGTGTGTCTCAGGACGCTGTTGTCGTCGGAGTCTGTTGATCTTGAAGTGATCGTCGTACTCAACGGGTGCGACGAGGAACTCCCCTCCGTGGCTCACGAGTCGAATCGGGTTCATGTCATTTCCGCCGACCAACCGGTCGGTTTTTCGGCCGCGAACAATCTCGGGACCGACTGGGCCGCCGTCAACCTCGGGAAGCCGGACTACTACTATTTCATCAACAACGACACCCGCTCGGAGGTCGACAGCCTGGCGTTGCAGGTCGCCGCACTCGAGTCCGATTCCAAGGCCGCGGTGGCGGGGCCGACCCTTCTCATCAATTGGGCGCCCGACTATCTCAACAGCCTCTGTCTCAACGTCACCGATGACGCGTGGGGCTGGGACGAAGGGATCGGGATCAGCCTCGCCGATTATGGCCCCCTGCCCGGACGTCGACGGGTGGCGGCAGTGACCGGATCCGCCATGCTGGTGGATGCCGAGGTGCACCGCCGGGTTGGAGGCTGGACCGAGCTCTACGACTACTACTTCGAAGACATCGATTTGTGTCTCAAGATTCGCGGCGCCGGTTTTGATGTGATTCACGAACCCGCCGCCGTCGTGGGCCACCACGTTTCGGCAACCATGACCCTCGAGTCCGACCACAAGCTTTTCCTGTTCTGGCGGAATCGTCTCCTGCTCGCCATGGTGCACTGGCCGCTGGGCCTTCTCGCGCGGCTGCTCAAGATCGCGGTCGTCGACGAGATCCTTCGCCGGCCGGGGGCCGAGAGCGCTCTTCAAAGACGGGCGATGGCCGGGGCTCTGCGCAAGCTCCCGAAGGCGATCTCGGCTCGATGGCGGTTTGGCGGCAAGAAGAACTGGGTCAGCCTTCTCGTGCCGCGGGGATCGGTGCCTGTGATCGCCCTGCCGGAGAAACCGAAGGAAACCGCACGGGCGGAGCAGGAACCTCCAGCTTTGGGGCTGGACTGGACGGCCGCATGCGATCTCGAGGTCAGATCCGACGACGGACGGCGGGTCCTGATCCTCGGTTGCGCTCCGCTCCCATTCGAGAACCAGAAGATGAACTACGCGCCGGGAGCGCGCACATGGCAATTCGCGAGAGCTCTCTCCGATGACGGCCACACGGTGTGCGTCATCGCCATGAGGATCCCCGGTGCCTACGACGCCATCAACGGGACTGTGGATCGATGCGAAAACTCCGGGGTCCTGGTTTACACCGTCGACTACGAGGCGTTTCGTATGCCCGGAATCATCGAGGATGCCGTCGACGCTTTTCGACCGGATGTGGTGATCGGTGCTTCCTCGACGGTGCCGGCCCTGCGGGCGGTGGAAATCGCCGGCGACCGGCCTGTCTGGGTTGATCTATTCGGCGACCTTATGGCCGAGGCCCAAGCTCGCCTCGAGGTGTATCCCGACGGGGATTTGCGCGGGTATCGGGATGTCCTGGTTGAGCTTCTCGGAAGGGGAGATTGTTTTTCGGTTGTCTCAGAGCGACAGCGGTTCAATGCCATTGGACAGCTTGGTCTGGTCGGTCGACTCAACCGGGAGACCATCGAAACGGAGCTGGTACACACGATTCCGTGTTGCGTCAGGGGCCATGGTGGAGCAGTGCCCCTTGAATCGCAACCTGTCGTGGGCGATGAATTCGATGCGGACGATTTCGTCGTGTTGTGGAGTGGGGGTTTCAATACCTGGTGTGATATGGACACGTTGCTCGACGGTGTTGAGCGGGCGATGTCGAAGAACGGTTCCATCCGTTTCTTAGTCACCGGTGGCGCCATTCACGGGCACGACGATCGGAGCTACCCCCGCTTCCTCGACCGGGTCGAGAATTCGGAGTATCGCGAACGGTTCATCATCAAAGGCCAGATCGAGGCGAATCAGCTTGCCGCATATGTCGAGCGTGCCGATGTCGGGATCGTGACGGAGAGGCGACTCCTCGAACGGACCCTCGGTTCAAGTGGGCGGATCCTCAATTGGCTCGATGTCGGCCTGCCAGTGATCTGCACCGCCATTTCCGAGCTCGGCTCGGAACTTGAGGATCATGATCTTGCATCGATATATCGGGTTGGGGACGCGGAGGACCTCTCACGAGCCATCCTCGAGGTCATATCGGTCCCTGGAGCGGCCCGCGAGAGGGCAACTCGAGGCCATCGTTACGCTCTCGACAATTGGAGTGTGTCTGCGACGACCACCCCCCTCAGGCGGTGGGTCAAGACTGGCGGCAGATCGCCGGACGCCGAGAAGGAGAACCCCCTGTCGGTGGTCTCCATGCTCGGTTCGAACCAACAGCTGACCGAGGCCCAGGCGGAGCTGGCCAACGAGCGCGCCTCTTTCCATCAGGTTCGATCGGAACTCGGGTCGATCCACCAGTCCCGGATGTGGAAAATTTGGATGTCCTACCTGAGATTCACCGGGTTGTTTCGTTCAGGTCGAGTATAATCCAGGGGACCCATAACGAGGAGGATCGAGAATGACGAGAGTGGTGGACGTAGGTTTATGTCGCGCCTGTTGATTCTCGGCGTTAGCCCACTGCCCTTTGAGTCCACCGAACGGTCCTTCGGTCCCGGAACGCGAACCTGGCAGCTGACCGAGCCGCTGCTCAATGACGGGCACGAGGTTCTCCTGGTGGGGATGAGGATCCCCATGACCTATCCCGACGACGCGCCGATCGAGCTGGTCGAGCGGCGTGGCAGGTTGAACTATGCGTCCATCACCGGTGAACTCTATTTCCAGACGCCCTACGTGCAGAATGTGTACAACGACTTCCAACCCGACGCGGTCATCTTCGCGCACGGATCGGCCTCGTTTGCGGACTCCTTGCTCGATGTGTCGGTTCCCATCTGGATTGACCTCTGCGGGCACGTGATGGCCGAGGCCCAGGCCAAAGCCGCCGTCTATCGCGACGACTCGTACCTGGACTATTTCTTTCGCAAGATGCTCGGATCTCTCTTCAAGGGTGATGTCTTTTCCACGGTCTCGGATGCTCAGGGCTGGGCACTCATCGGCGAGCTCGGCATGGCCGGACGCCTCAACTCGCGTACCGACGGCGTTCGGCTGGTTCACACGATCCCGTGTGGCGTGGAGGAGGAAGACTACTCGCATGAGAAGAATGTGCTTCGTGGGATCGATGTCGAGGACGATGACTTCGTCGTGCTGTGGAGCGGAGGATTCAACACCTGGACCGATATCGACACCATGTTCGAGGGGCTCAGCTACGCCATGGATCGCGATCCGTCGATTCGTTTTGTCGCTACAGGCGGTCAGATCGACGGCCACGACGAGATTACCTATCCGAAATTCGTCGATTTAATCGAGGCCTCACCACATCGCGACAAGTTCATCCTCAAAGGATGGCTGCAGCGTGACCTGATTCCCAACTACTACTTTGAGGCGGATGTCGGCATCAACTGCGAAAAGGACATCTACGAGGTCCGGCTCGGCAGCAAACACCGGATCCTCGACTGGTCGCGGGCGGGATTGCCGGTGGTGTCGACGCGGGTCACCGAGCTCAGCGAGGCGGTTGAAGAGGACAATGTAGGTTTCATCTGCGAGGCGGGTGATCCCGAGGCGTTGGGGCGAGCGGTCCTCAGGGCGGTCGAAAGGCGAGACGAGCTGAAAGAAATTGGAAATCGATTCCGTCTCGCCATGCGCCGCCGCTACGGCTTCGGAGAATCCACCTCGGCGCTGAGGAACTGGGCCAGATCACCGGTTTTCGCCCCTGATCATGGGCTCCCACCGACCTGTCTTCAGGCGATGGTCAGCGAAATCGAATCCTCCGGGGAGGATGTCTGCGAAGAGTCGGACGAGGCGGTGTCGATGGTGCCGAACAGCATCGGGGATGCGCGGCCGCCCGCCGGGGAAAACCGATTGCAGTGGCTTTCGCGTGTGGTTCGAAAGTCGCATCAGGATGGCGGATTCGGGATGATCATCAAGCGGGCCGTGAACCAACTCACGAAAAATGCAGGCTAGTGATCAGCCCCACGGCGTAAGAAGCAATGGGCGCGTGTACCGGAGGGCAACTCTGTCTGAGTGATGACTCGGCGGATCACGAGTTCGTTCATCACACGGCGGGGGCACACCATATGTTTAGGGACGGGAAGGGGGATGGCACGGTTGGCCTCAAACGAATAGTTTGAGCCATCCCTATCCCTTCGGTTCAGGTTGGCCTGCACTTCTCGCCATCGGTTTGCCTGCCTGCGGTTTTCGAGCGCGGACGAGGAACTGACGGCCGAAGAGAGGCCAGAAGATCCGCATTCTGAGATAGAGCGCGAGCAGGGACCCGGATGCAGGCAGGCGTCCTTTGGTCGTGTAGGGCAGGAACCTTGGGATGGCATCGAGGATTTCGAAGTGCATCATCTCGAGCAGTTCGCAGATCGACCGGTCTGAGATGGGTACGACGTGGTCCCAGAAATCCCAATAGGGGCCAGCGAGATACCTGATATTCGGGCCCATGGCGATGAATACTCCGCCCGGTTTCAAGACTCTCCGCGCCTCGCTCACCGTCCGGACGACGTGGTCTCGATCGGACAGGTGCTCGAGCACGTTGCTCGTGAAGACCGCATCGACGCTGTTGTCGGCGACCCAGGGGATAGCGCCGATGTCTCCCGCGCGGAACTCGATCTCCGGGTCGAGATACGCCGCGGATTCCTCGCTGAC
The DNA here is from genome assembly GCA_965533305.1 of uncultured bacterium. Classification (GTDB taxonomy): domain Bacteria; phylum Acidobacteriota; class Thermoanaerobaculia; order Thermoanaerobaculales; family Sulfomarinibacteraceae; genus JAHECW01. The sequence goes on from CBESWV010000035.1 coordinate 11,794, forward strand.
ATCGACCGCGATCCGGCGGGCGGCGGCCACGTTGTTGGAGAATTCCCCGAACCCACAGCCGAGATCCAGGACCACTGCACCGTCCGGAATCCACGGTTGGAACGCGCGTGACACCAAGACGTGCCAAACGCCGGCCTTTCGACTACGTTCACCGCCCGAGAACCGCACATCGTAGAGATCGCGTCCTTCAGCCATCTGAGACGTTTTCCCCCGGCGTTTTCTCGACTTCGGTTACTTTCTTCTCAAGGGCCGTGAGTCGATGTTCGAAGCTCGCGCGCTGCTGATTATCTTTCAGACGATTGGAAAGGCGCTCGGCAACGAGGTCGTCGGCGATGAGAATCCGTTCGAAGAACATTCGTAACAGCACCACCAGGTAGCGGCGGCCCATCTGCGACAGCCGGAGATTCGACACGCCCGAGGTGCGTCCAGACCAATTGACTGGCTCTGAGGCGATGGAGTAGCGACGGACCAGTGCGCTCAAGGACATCTCGATCGTCAAGTTGAAGTGGCTCGATTTGTAGGGTCCGCACTCGCGGATGACGTGGGTGCGGTAGAGCTTGAACGCGTTGGTGAGGTCGTTGTGGCGCGTCCAGAACATGATCTGGATCATCCGATTGACGAGTCGGTTCACGAAGAGCTTGAACCACGGATAGTTGGTGACCTTGGCGCCTTTGATGAATCTCGAGCCGAAGACGCAGTCGTAGCCCTCTTCGATGCGCTGATAGCAGCGGATCAGATCGGCGGGATCGTCGGATTGGTCGGCCATGTAGACGGCCACTACCTCGCCATTGACGAACTCGAGACCGGATCGGATCGCCCGGCCGAAACCGCCGGGTGGGGTGTGGTTGACGAGCCGGATCTCTCCGTGATTCGCCATGAGGGCTGTGATGACGGCCTCAGTGCCGTCGGTGGAGTTGTCGTTGACGACGATGACTTCGAATGGAATCTCCTCCTCACGGAGGGCGTCGAGGATTTCCAGGATGGTGGGTACGATATTGGATTCTTCGTTGTAGGCGGGAATCACCACACTCAGGTTGAGTTCGTGATTCGCCATGTCTACAGTATTCTCCTGAGTTCCGATTCGTTGGCGCGGATCCATTTGTGGATGTCTGTCACAATATCTTCCGGCGTTCGTTCGGGTCTCCATCCGAAGACCTTCCGGGCGCGCTCGCAGTCAGACAGATAGATGGGGATGTCCACCGTCGAGGTCTCGGACTGAGAGCCGATCTCCCGCTCCACTCCGGTGATCTCATTGCAGAGCGCCGTCAGCTCGACCAGTGAGACCGAGACATCCTTGCCGCCGCCGATGTTGAATGGGGAGGCGTCCCACGCAGCCTCGTCCCGTAGCTGCGCGTCGATAAGGTCGTAGAGGTCGTTGATATGCAGGATGTCCCGCACCTGTTTGCCGGTGCCGCCGTAGCCGATATAGGACAGCGGCCGATCGGCGAATAGATGCCGGGAGACCCACAGAGTGACGAACCCCTGATCCACCCTGCCCATCTGCCAGGGCCCCGTGAGTACGCCGCACCGGTTGATCATCGCCGGCATCTTATAGCTGTAGGCGTATTCCTGGAGTAACAACTCACCGGAGAGTTTGCTGGCCCCGTAGAGCGACCTCGGCCCGTCAAGGGGAAAGGACTCGGTCAGCCCGGCTGCGGAGAGGCCCTTCTCGGCTGTAGTGTCTGCCCATTCCAGCCGCGTGTCCATTTGGGTCAACGCGAGGCGATTCAGCCGGTCGAGGGGATAGACCCGACTGGTGCTGAGAAAGAGGAACGCTGCGTCGTTACGGCGGGCGAGTTCGAGAAGGTTGATGGTGCCGACGAGATTGGTCTGGATCATGTAGTCCGGTGCGCCCGAAAGACCCACCTGCACCGACGGCTCCGCGGAGCAGTCGATGAGAAGGTCGAAACCGGCCAACTCGTCGAAGTCTTCGCGGCAGCGGATGTCGGCGTGGACGAACTCGACGCCGGCAGCTGCCAACCGAGTCAGGGCCAACTCAGAACCCCGCCTTTTGAGACTGTCGAGAGCGACTACTCGGACGTCCGGGTGGTCCGCCTTGTATTTGGCGGCCAGATTCGATCCAACGAATCCAGCGCCGCCCGCGATCAATACCGATTTCGGGTCCATTCCCATTCAGCTGCGCTCCCCGATTCCCTCTACCATATCGCGGAGAATCCGGTCCATGTCGTATTTTAATTCCCACTCAGGATAGTGCTCTTTGAACTTGTCCACGTTCGATACATACCATATGTGGTCGCCAACGCGGTTGTTGTCGACGTAGGTGGTCACGGCCTCTTTTCCGGTCAGTCTTTCGATCTCGGCAATCGCCTCGATCATGGAGATGTTCGAGAAACGCGAACCTCCCATGTTGTAGACCTCGCCGACCCGGGGGCTCTTAAACGCGTGATAGAAGGCGTTGACGAGATCGTGGGAGTGGATATTGTCACGGACCTGCTTGCCTTTGTAGCCGAAAATGGAGTACTCGCGACCGGTGAGAATGCAGGTGATGAGGTAGGCGAGAAATCCGTGAAGCTCGGTTCCAGAGTGGAGCGGCCCGGTCAAACAGCCGCCTCGGAACACCATGGTCTTCATGCCGAAGTAGCGTCCGTACTCCTGCACCATGACATCGGCAGCCAGTTTTGAGACCCCGAAAAGGCTGTGTTTGCACTGATCCACACTCATGGATTCATCGATGCCGTCGGCATACGGGTGACCGGGGTCGATTTCCCACCGCGTGTCCTTTTCGATGAGGGGGAGGAAATTGGGCGCGTCGCCGTATACCTTGTTTGTCGAGGTGAAGATGAAGGGAGTGTCCGGGCAGTGCTTGCGCGTAGCTTCCAGAAGCACGAGGGTGCCATTGGCGTTGACGGTGAAATCCGTAACCGGGTCCTTGGCGGCCCAATCATGGGATGGCTGAGCCGCCGCGTGGATCACCAGCTCGACCTCGGTCTCGGAAAAAAGGGAATCGACGGACTCACCATCTCGGATGTCGATGCTGAGGTGACGGTAGTTTTCAAAATCGGCCTCGAGCCGGACCCTATTCCAGTCGGTGCTGGCCTCAGCACCGAAGAATACTTTGCGCATGTCGTTGTCCACGCCGATGACAGCGTGACCGCGCTCGCAGAAGAAGCGCACTGCTTCCGACCCGATCAATCCGGCTGAGCCGGTGACAATCACGGACATCGCATCGACTCCCATTCACTACGGTTTGCTGACAGGACATCGTTTTACAGTTTTAGGTCTCGTTTGGCGGACAGCCGGGGGAACGACGCCTCGTCTCGGTCATGGCCGGCCGTCCACCCGGAGGTTCGCACTTTCATCAAGGGTAGCAGTCATGACCACGGGTTGACGGCCATCCGGCCCGGGGCGGAGATTTCTCTTGGCGAGGCCGTCAAAATCGAGAAGACAATTGTTGACTCGAATCTGATCGCTGAGCGACTCTTTGGCGAGTTTCGCGATGACCCGACACGGTGTTGGAAGCTGGATGGTCGCTTGCGTAGCGCCGTGGAGATCGATCTTGGGTTTGCCCATGACGTCAGCAAGGAAAAACTCCAGAATCGAATCGGTCGCTGCAACCTTGGTGAGAGCCCGGATTCCGCTGCCGGTGACGGTGCTCTGCTGAGCATCGAGCTCGAGACTCTTGAGATCGCCGAGCTCGAGGTCGCTGTCGGTGAGCCGGATTCGGGTGTGCCCCTGGATACCCCGGATGGCAACCTCGGATTGACCGGAAATGCTCGCCGCGAGGTCTCCACCAACGTCCCGAAGATCTGCGGTGACATCCGAGTCGAGACTGAGATCGACGCGGCCGGTCACCAAATCGGCATCGAGGGAACCTCGAGTGAGGGTCGCGTTCAGTGAACCGCCGAGATCGCTCACGCCGATCTGGAGGTCTTCACCCGAGATCTGGATTTGAGATTCGAGGGTGCTGCTGATCCGGATCATCGACTCTTGCCCGGAGAGTCGGGTTTTTCCGGAGATCGAATCCAGAACCACCTCTGCATTGGACAGTTCACCGGTGATCGAGGCACGAGTCTGGGAGACCTCCCAAAACCCGTCTTCGAGATCGGCCGAGATCGACCCTTCGAGGTTTCGGAAACGTGAATCTGAATTGAGAGACCGAAGTGTTATCTGTCCCTGGTGGCCTTGGATCCGAGCCGCCGACTCTCGAAGGTCGAGTTCGAGGAAACCGGTTTGAGCCACGATCTCGTTGGTGCCGCGAGTCGCCGTCAGCGACAGACCGTCCAAATTTTGGGTGACCAGCAGGGAGTCGGTCAGGATGGCGGTGATCACCGGTTGGATAGCGTCCTCCGACTGAGGACTCTCCGGCGCCTGAAGGTCTTCCTCGGCCGGCGCCGCTTCGTCGGTCCGGACTTCATCATCGGGACCGAGGATCTCGAGGTCGAGATTGCGGCCGATGAGGGTGATGAACTGATCATCGGCCAAGCTGATGTCGACCACCATGGTGGGTGCGTCCGCCGATTCGGGCCCGCGGATGTCGGTGAGGCCCCCCGGGACAATACTGACTTCGAGGGAGACCTTCTCGGCTGTTTCCGGATTCTCCAGACGCGCCGCAAAGCGTGATGCCTGCTCTGGAACTATCAGCACCCGGACTCTGGCGTTGGTGAGATTCAGCTCGAGCCGTGGCGTAGTCAGTGGGGCGTCGATGGGAAGCGGTATCTGCCTTTGGGCCGTGGCGGTCGGTACCTCACAGAGGGAAACCGGTAACACCGCCAGAACGAGAACTGCGATGGCACGGATTTGTTCAGCGAGGGTCCTGAGCATGATCATCCGGTTCTCAGTGGATGTACCCGAGCTTTTTCAAGAGCGCTCGGCTCTGGGAATCGATCTCCGCCGGTGCGCCCATCCCAGCTCTCTCACCGTGAATCCAAACCCGAACGCTGGAGTGAACACCGCTGTCCGATTCTCCGTGCGGTGCCCAGCGTCGGCCGTCGAAATCTGTCCGCCAGGGTTCGGACATGCCCTCGAGCCGGAGGACCTTTTTGAAGCCGGTGGCGACGTCGCTCTCGATGTCGAATCGCCCGGTGACAAAGAGTTCGCCAAACGGGATACCCTCGACAAAGAATTCCATGGTTTCTCCGCCGGGGATGCTGAAATTGACCATCTGATACCGCCACTCGATGTCACCGGCGGACAATCCGAAGGTCTTGATTCGAAGGGGTTGGACAATGTGGCCCTTGAGGTGACCCTCGAGGGGAACGTCGAGTCGATTGCTGAAGAGCACCCTCACGCCGCTGGTGCGGCGGTCAAAGGTCTCGGTTGTCTCTCTCCGTAACTGGGCGGTATCGGGATCGGTGGCCGCCACATCGGTGCTGGTGGTGGGATCGATGTCGAGCCGATAGAGCGATTCGCGGCCGTGGATGGGATGCCACGCCGAGTTGTTGAAGGTGTACTTCAATCGACCGGCGCGCCGCAGAGAAATCCCGAAGTTGCTCGACGATGCGTAGCTCCATGCATCCTCGGGGTGCGCCGCCTCGGGGTCATCAAAAAGCGGTAGCAGCGAGCGGCCGTCGAGATCGTCGGGCGGCTCTAGGCCGATCAATTCGAGGACGGTGGGGAAGATGTCGATGAGGCGAACCTGGGCCGAGACCTGAGTTCCCGCAGCCCGGAGCTTGTCTGGAGCGGCGATGATGAGCGGCACGAGGAGTTCCCATTCTTCAAGACTCTTGTGATCCGCCTTGCCCCGCTCTCCGAGGGACTCGCCGTGATCTGAGGTCACGACGATCACGGTTCTGTCATCGAGACCGAGGGTCTCGAGTTCGTCCAAGAGCCTCTTGACGTGGAGGTCGGCAAAGGCGACGGCGCTGTCGTAGAGCGCGTTGACCATGGGGAAGTCGTCGTTTGAGACTTGGCGGAGAGGGGAATCCGGATTTTCGTACCGAGCTTGAAGACCCGCCGTCATTTCGTAGCCCTTCTCACGGGCTGGTGCGAATGCAAGGGTGTCGATTGGTGGGAGGGGTTCGCCCGGACGAGGCTCGTGAAAACGACTGAAGAACGGCTCGCGGGCGCGGTAGGGAGTGTGGACCTCGTAGGTGTGAACCAGCAAGAAGAAGGGCCGGTCGGTGTTCTTGTTGAGCCACTCGATGGAATGGTCGATACCTTCGAGGAGATCGTTCCCAGCCTCCGCGGGATCGATGACCGGACGGTAGAAGTAGCGGTAGCTGTCGAACCCCTGCATCACCCCGTAGGCATCGGTGAGGTAGGCGCCCCCGGTCGCGGCATGGGTGGTGTAGCCGTTGTCCCTGAGCAATTCGGCCATGCTGAGAAGGCTCGAGGGCATCGGATCGCCCGTGTTGACTCCGTGAGACAGGGTGTCGAGCCCGGTGAAGATCGAAACGTGTGATGGAAGCGTCCAGGGAGCGGGCGCGACCACCTGGCTGAAGTTCACCCCTCGCCGGCGAGCCCAAGCATCAATGTTGGGGCTGGTTGGGCGAGCGTACCCATTGAGCGACAGCCGGTCTGAGCGGAGGGTGTCGAGCACGATGAGGATCACGTTCGGCGGAGGATCCTGCCTGCGGGCTCCGACGATCTCTAGCCCCGCCCATGCGGGAAATCCGCGGAACAGGTTGAGGGGCGCTTGGTTCTCGGTCTCGAAACGGAGCCGGATCTTCCGGCCCTCCAACTCGGCGAGGTCGATCTCGAGATCGCTCCAACCGCATCCCTCACGCGACCGGCAGGGCGGGATCGTCTGCTCGTGGAGGGTTCTTTCTGCCGCATCGTCGCTCTCGAGGATGACTCGGAATGTCACGGGTACGGAAACTCCGGTCTCGGTGGCTCGAGCCAGACGCAGGGTCGCGTTGCGCGGGACGGTGAAATCGCTGCGAAAGGGGTGACCGGGCGGAGTCAGAACCGCGGTCCGAACATCGCCGTGGATGTCGACCCGCCATGGTTTCGCGGCGACTTCACGGAGTCGCGATTCCGATGGGATGAAATCCACCGCGCTGATCGAGTGAATCTGCTGCTGTCGATTGGCCACCGAAGTGGGATCGAGGCGGATCATGGCGATCTCACCGGTCCACTCGTGGTGGCCCTCCACCCGAAGTGTATAGCTCGGGATCAAAGCCCCGGTGACATCCTGAGCCGAACACCCTACCGTTCTCGATTCGCTGAACGGCTCACCTCTCGGCGCCCAATAAAGCTGCATGTAGGCGTCGCTGGTGAGACCGCTCTGGGTGATCCGGATTGCCTTGACGCGGTCGGCCTGAAGGTCGGTCGCACGAACGATGGAAGGGTCCGCGGAGGTGCTCTCAAGCAGCAATCCGTCTTCGTTGATCTCGAAGGTCGTGTCGATTCTCTCGGGGGTCCATTCGGCGAGATCCTGGGCGCTGTTGAACTCCCATCGTTGGACCTCGACGGTGTCAAAGAACACGGCGGCCGATGACGATTGGTGGTCCCCACTCGAAATCAGCCGGGTCACGATTCGGGTCGAGTCGGGATCGGCCTGAGAGCAAGCGAGACCAGAGGCAACGAGGACGATGGCGCCGACGATGCTCATTGGGTTCGCGCGTGTTGTCGAGGCTCGCTCAGTCACGATCTAACTCTCCTGAACGGCTCATCTTGCCGGTGTACTCTCAAGTCGTGAGAGTCTAGCATGCAGCCCGGGTGCGGGGCCGATGAGTCTGTATAATCTGTCTCGTCCCGCCGGGAACCGAAACGAGGCGTGGCTGTGGGAGGTTGGAACGGATGATCGAACGCGGAGCGGCAGATCGTGTTGGACGGCGCGGGTGGCGGTGGATCGCGCTCGCGGCGCCGACGATGATGGTCTTCGCCGTTGTCGCCGTTGTCGCCGTTGTCGCCGGGTTCGGCTGTGCGATGGGCGAACCACCCGTCGAACCTACCGAACCGTTCGAGGTCCTCGATCTCGTGGCGGCGTTCGATGACGCCGAGGTGTCGCGGATCGAGACCGATCATCGGGAAGACGCCAGGTCGCCGCTGCCGTATGTCAACCCCGAACGCGGAGTGTTGTTCGTGCCGCTTGGCACCGCCGTCGAGTACGAACTCGAAGTGCCGCCGGGAAGTGTGCTCCAATCCAACGACGCGAGAAACCTCGGCTCCGCCACTGGAAGGCTTGAGGTGTCGTGGTTGCCAGCCAGAGGCGCTGAAGGCCTGATGACGAGAGACCTCAGCGCCGCTCCGCGGCGATCCGCCTGTTTCGGCAACACCAGATTGGCGAAAGGCCGGTTGGTGATCCGGGCGCGAGGAGGCGCCGAGGACGATGACCCGCGGGCCGGATCGAGGATCTTCAACCCGAAGGTGATTGGTGGAGTCGGTTGCGAACCCCACCCGGTCGTCGAGCGGCCCCGGGATGATGATCGCCGGCCAAACATCGTGGTCTATCTCATCGATGCGCTTCGGGCCGACCGGGTGGGCTGTTACGGCTCCGACCGGGGGGCCACGCCCCAGATCGACGAGTTCGCGTCATCGGCCCTCGTCTTCACCGGCGCCCAGGCGCAGACCTCGTGGACCCGGCCGGCGGTGGCGTCGATCTTCACGGGACTGCTGCCGCAGCAACATGGGGCCATCGACAAGAAGGATGTCCTGCCGGAGTCGGCGACGACCATCGCCGAAGTACTGAGCGGCGCCGGGTACGAGAGTGCGGCTGTGGTGTCCAACGGGAACGTCTCCCAGGTATACGGGTTTGCTCAGGGCTTTTCCTACTACAAGTATTTGCAGGAAATCGAGATCGGCGAGCATGTTGTCCGGTCCGATGAGGTCAACAACGCCGTGTTCTCCTGGCTCGACGACGTCCGGGGCGACGATCCGTTCTTCCTCTACATCCACACCGTCGATCCCCATCTGCCGTACGCACCGCCGGATTCGATCAGACAGCGTTTTGCGCCCGGTGTGGCTGACCCATCCATCGGTTCGGTCAAGTCTGTCAACAAGATCGCGGCCAATCGTGACGGGGTCACTCCGAGGATCATCGAAGAGCTCAGCAGCCTCTACGACGGTGAAGTGGCCGCCAATGACGCAACCTTCGGCGAGCTCATGGCCGGACTCCATCAGAGGGGACTTGTCGAAGACACGGTGATCGTGGTCCTTTCCGACCACGGCGAGGAGTTTTTCGATCACCGTGGTTGGACCCACGGAAACACCCTCCACGCCGAGATGCTCGATGTCCCGCTCATCATCCGAATCCCCGGTGTGGCTCCGATGTCGATTTCCGAGATCGTCCAGCATGTCGATGTCTTCTCGACGCTTCTCGATCTGGCCGGAGTGGAGGCTCAACCCGGTGTTTTCGGCACGTCCGCGCGTCAGCTGTGGGATGGAAATCCGGAGGCGGAGTGGGTCGACCGCGGGTTGTCGCACCTGCAGATCAAAGAGCGGTTCGGCGAGGCGTGGGTCGATCCACGGTTCAAGATGCTGACCCGCAGATTGGGCAATGGCGAGATTCAAACCTCGTTGTACGACCGCGTCGAGGACCCCTCGGAGCACATCGACCTCGCAGAACGGCAATCGGAGATCGTCAAGGCGCTCATCGCCCGTTATCGGGAGGAATTGACTGCAGCCGGTGGTTCACTTGAAGGGGTGGAGATCGATGCGGAACGAGAGGCTGAGGTCGAGGCCCAGTTGCGGGCGCTCGGTTATCTCTAGCCGGCGCTTCTCTCAGGCCGGCCCGGCGGGCGTCCGGGACGAGTATTCGTCGAGGCCGGTGACCCAACGGTGCAACCCGAGAAGGGCGACGCTGACCAGGAGACAGACCGCCGGCATGATGGGATGAACCTCCTTCCACCTGAAGTGGTAGACGAAGTTTGAAAAGAGAATGAACAGAACGATGGTAAGAAAGAGAGCCAGGTAGACCGTCGCGGCGCGACGGTTGGATCGCTGCCGAACTGCAGATCGTGCTGCCGCGATCGCTCCCCCCACGATCACGATCACGATCCAAATTGTCGGGACCTGGATCCCCGTGAAATGGAGATTGAAGAACC
>CBESWV010000036.1:0-21708 GCA_965533305.1 uncultured bacterium
GGTACGGTTGCGGTTGCGGCATCGGGATCGGGATCGGGATCGGGATCGAGCGGGACGCGGTCGCGGTCCCTGCCCCTCTCCTTATATGGCGCGCACGCGCCAGCTCATCCCTCCACCGAGGTACCGCGCCGGAACTCCCCTGCCGGCGAGATAGCGAACCGCTTCTGCAGAACGGGTGCCGTGGGCGCAGACGACGACGAGTGGCCCTTCGGGGATTTCATCGAGCCGATTTCTGAGCTCGCCAACCTCGATTTCCACCACCGTGCCGGCTTCGACCGGTCGCTCTTCACGCTCTTCGTCAATCCTCACATCGAGCACTGTCGCCGATGACAGATCCAGCAGCGGCGATTCACCTTCGATCCCATCGAGTTCGTTCTGCGCCGCACAGGCGAGAACGGTGAGCGGGTCCAACGCGGGCGCATACGGTGGCGCGTAGGCGTGCTCGAGATCGATGAATTCCTCGATGGTGCTCTCCCGCAGAATAAGCTGGGCCGCGACATCGATTCGTTTGGCGACCTCGCCCTCCTCGCCGATGCCCTGAACCCCGAGCACCCGGCGGCTTGCCGGGTCATAGACCATCCCGAGCAGGATGATCTTGGCCTCCGGCCAGTAGTGGGCCCTGTCCTCGGCGGTGATCCACACCGAACGCACCCCCTGGCCATCGGCTCCGAGACGGTAGGCCGTGCATCCCACCGAAGCCACGTTGAGATCGAAGACCTTGACCGCCGCCGCGCCGGCGATGGGTCCAAACGACGCCTCTCCACCGGCGAGCACCGTCCCGAGCACACGCCCTTGACGGTTGGCCAACGACCCGAGGGGCGTGTATGCCGGACCGCCGGTGACCACATGTTGGACCTCCGCGCAGTCACCCGCCGCCCAGATATGAGACACCGAGGTGGCCAGCTGCTCATCAACTCTGATGGCGCCGGTTGGCCCGAGATTGATTCCGGCCGCCTCGGCGAGATCGACCCGCGGCCGGACGCCAACGGCCACCACCGCCACATCGGCCCGGATCTCGGTTCCCCCGGCGTGGATGGTGACGCCATCGTCATCGGGTTCGAAACGCTCCACGGGGCACGAGGTCATCACCTTGACGTCCTGGCTCTCGAGGTGCTTCGCCACAACCAAACCGAGCTCGGAATCGAGGATCTCGGGCAATGGCGTGGGCGCCGCCTCGATGAGGGTCACATCGGCGCCCCAAAGCGACGCGAATGCTTCGGCCACCTCGCAACCCACGAGACCTGCGCCGACAACGGCCACTTTGCCGATTTCGCCGCGCATGAGACCGATCTTGAGCGGTTTGACGTCATCCCAGACATGGAAGGCGCGAATCCTCTCGTGTTCCGGCTGACCCGGAAGCACCCGATGCGAGGCGCCGGTGGCGAGAACCAGTTCGTCCCACTCGAGGACGCGTTCCTCGGTTCCCGATGAGATTGTGAGGGTGTGCGCCTGGGGATCGATGGCCGTGGCCCGCCACGGGGCAAGTACCTCGACTCCCTTGGCTGAGGAGAAATAGTCGGCATCACGATCGGTGCCATAGGGAGTGCGTCTTAAAACGCCGAGTTCCTCGATATCTCCGGACAGGACATAGGGCATCCCGCACGCGCCGTACGAGAAGACCTCGTTGGCTTCAACCACCGTCACCGACCAACCCGGCTGCAGCCGTTTGACACGGCAAGCACAACGCAGCCCTGCGGCCGATGCACCGACGATCACGATCTTCCTTGTTGTTTCATTCATGGCAGCTCCAAAATAATCGCCCCCGACCGCAATAGGTCGGGGGCGAGCGAATTCACGATCGCGGAGACCCGGCCCGAGCTAGGGCTCGGTCTTCATCTGTCCCCGGACCTCAAGCGCAATCTTGAAAAGACCGGTCACGATCAGAATCCCGATGGCATAGATCGCCAGCGAGATGGTGAGTTCGGGCACGGTCGGCGAGTAGTGGGTCACCTTGCCCAGCGGCGAAGGAATGAAACCGGCAATGACCATACCGAGGCCCTTGTCGATCCACAGCGAACCGAAGACCGCCATACAGCCCACCACGAGGGTGGTTTCGGTGCGGCGGGTCGCAGGATTGACGAGGATCACCAAAGCCACCACGGCCAACACCACCGACAGCCACATCCATGGCGCCAGGAAGTTGTTGCCTTCAAGTCCCACAAAGAGGAACTGGAAGTGGTGAACGTGCTCGGGGATGTCGCTGTAGAGGGCCGTAAAGAGCTCCATGGCGACAAAGAACACGTTGAGAATCATGGCGTAGGTGACGATCTCGGCGAGCTTTTGGATCGCTTCCTTCCCGGGATCGAACTTCGTCAACCGGCGAACCAAGAGCGCAAGCAGAATGAGCAGCGCTGGGCCGGCCGCAAAGGCTGACGCGAGGAAACGCGGCGCCAGAATCGCCGTCATCCAGAACGGACGCGCGGCCAAACCGGAATAGAGAAACGCAGTGACGGTGTGGATGCTGACAGCCCAGGGAATCGAGAGAATGATGATGGGCCTGATCCACTTCGGCGGCGCTTCGCCCCGTCGTTCGCTGCTCAGCGACACCCGGCTGATGAGGATGTTGAGACAAAGATAGCCACTGAGGGCCACGGTGTCCCAAAACATCATCGAGTGAAATGTCGGATGGAGGAAGACATTGATGATCCGGTCGGGCCTCCCCATGTCGACGAAGATGAAGAGCATGCACATGATGACCGCCGCGATGGCGAGGAACTCGCCGAGGATGGTCATCTTGCCGAATGCCTTGAAATCGTGGAGGTAGTACGGCAACACCACCATCACCGCCGAAGCGGCGACGCCCACCAGGAAGGTGAACTGGGCGATGTAGAGGCCCCAGACCACATCACGACTCAAACCCGTGATGGTCAGACCGGTGGTGAACTGCCAGAACCAGCACGCGGCGCCCGCCCCGATGATCGCGAGGAGGAAGAAGATCCACGTCCAGTACGTGCGGTTTCCAGTGAGCGCCTTCTCAAGCATGGTCGCCCCCTTCCGCAACCTCGACCACGACCGCCGGTGCGGTCTCCTGCAGAGTCCGAGGGTCGTCGATGATGTAGTAGACCTCGGGCTGAGTCCCGAGACCTGCCTTGCGTCTGATCGCCATCCGCTCGGTGAGCACCTGCCTCACCTTTGATTGCGGATCGTTGAGGTCGCCGAAGACGATCTCGTCGTTCGAGCAGACCTCGACGCACGCCGGTTCCAGACCGCGTGCCAGGCGCTCTTCGCAGAAGGTGCACTTCTCGACCACCCCCCGCATCCGCGTGGGATAGTCGATTGTGATGTCTTCAATGGCCGGACGCGGGTCCTTCCAGTTAAACGAACGGGACCCGTAGGGGCAGGCCACGATGCAGTAACGACAACCGATGCAGCGGTGCCAATCCATCATGACGATGCCGTCCGAATCACGTTTCCAGGTCGCCCCGGTGGGGCAGACCCGGGTGCACGGCGGGTTGTCACAGTGGTTGCACAGAAGCAAGGTCGGCTTGCCCTTGAGATCCTCGCGGATGAAGTGGAATTCCTGCGAGTGGAATGCCGTCTCGAAGTCATCCGACCAGATCCATTTGACCTCGTTTTTGGGATCGTCCGCCCAGTTGGGGACGTTGTGTTCGCGATGGCACGCCTCCACGCAGCGCTCGATGAGCGCGTCGTCCTTGGAGAACTTTCGAAGATCGATGACCATGGCCAACCGGACACCCTCCGCCGAGGGCTCGGCATGGCTGTCCGTCGTGGACGCCTTCGCGTCGGTAGCCTTGATCGACGAGACTCCGGCCGCCCCCACGGCGGTGAGACCGGCCAGCTTCAGGAAATCACGTCTGTTCCCATCCATCAGTTGGCCCCTTTCGGTTCCACATGGCAGTCCCAACAATAGGGTGAGACCGCCAGGTAGGTGTGGCAGGCGTCGCAGAACTCAGCCTTGTTCGAGTGACAATCCATGCAGGTCCGGGAAAGACTCATATCGAAGATCTTTCCGTTTGAACTGCTCACATAGTCCCGTTGCCCCGTTCTCACCACCTCGTCGCGCCACTGGTTGAGCAGATCCATGTGCTCTTCGCGCATGTACTCGGTGGCCTCGACGCACTCCGTCGACCCGTTTGTGGGCAACGTGAGTTCGGGAGCCTCGGGCGAGCCTCCCATGAGTGCGTTGAGCCACAGAGGCGACGTGGCAAGAATGACGAAGACCACGAGTCCGACGATGATCTTGCCGGCGTCATACATCGGTGGTGTCCTCCGTTTCTTCCTTCAGCGGTTCGCCCCGCAGGTTCAGCTTGCGCTCCGGCTCTCCATCCATCACGAGGGCGTTGGCCACCAGTTCGTGGACACCGCTGATCTCGACCCCGGGCGCCCAGTAGTCGGCGAGGGGCGGCAGAGTTGCACGATCGATGGCGCAGATGCAGCTCATGAGGTTGACATCATGCTTGTCGCGGACGTGCTTGAGGGCGTTGCCGCGCGGCAGCCCGCCGCGCAAGCGCATCTCCATGTTCTCGTCGTTGCCGAGACCGGCGCCGCCCGCACAGCAGAAGGTCTGTTCGCGGATGGTGTTTTCCGGCATCTCGAAGAAGTTGTTGCAGACGCTGTTGAGGATATACCGCGGCTCGTCGAAGAGCCCCAGGGCCCTCGCCGGGTTGCACGAGTCGTGGAAGGTCACGCGGTATCGGTCGTTGCGGCTCGGGTCGAGCTTGATCTTCTTGTTCCGGATGAGATCCGCTGTGAACTCGCAGATGTGGACCATCTTGGTCGCTTTCGCGTTCTCGAAGACCGTTCCAGTGATCGGTGAACGCGGCACTTCGAGGAAGTCGGCCGGCCCGTTCATGGTGTCCATGTACTGATGCATCACCCGCCACATGTGACCGCACTCACCGCCGAGGATCCACTTGACGCCGAGTCGTTTGGCCTCGTGAAAGATCTTGTAGTTGAGCTTCTTGATCGTGTCATGCGAGGTGAACAGACCGAAGTTCCCGCCCTCCGACGCATAGGCCGACATGGTGTAGTCGAGCCCGATCTGCTTGAAGAGCATCAGATAAGCGATAAAGGTGTAGGTCCCGGGATCAGCAAAATAGTCAGCCGACGGGATGATGAAGAGGACATCCGCACCCTTCTTGTTGATGACGGGATCGACGGAGATTCCGAGATCGTCCTCGAGCTCCTCGCACAGGAACTCGATGTTGTCCTTGAAGGTGTGCGGCTGGATCCCGAGGTGGTTGCCGGTGCGCTGGCAGTTGGCCACCGGTTCGCAGATCCAGTTGATGTTCAGACCCACCAACATCATGAGCTCGCGGGCCATCATGGTGACCTCGGCGGTGTCGATGCCGAAGGGGCAGTAGACGCTGCAACGGCGACACTCGGTGCACTGGAAGAAGTAGTAGAACCACTCCTTGAGCACCTCCTGGGTCAGTTTCCGCCCTCCGCCGAAGGCGCCGAGGAGTTTACCGGCCAGGGTGAAGTCGTTGCGGTAGATGGAGCGCAGGAGCTCCGTCCGCAAAACGGGCATGTTCTTGGGATCGCCGGAGCCGATGAAAAAGTGGCATTTGTCGGCGCAGGCGCCGCAACGAACACAGGTTTCCATGAAGACCCGCAACGAGCGGTATTTTCCGAGCCGCTCTTTGAAGCCTTCGTGGATGATCTGCTGCCAGTTGTCCGGCAACTTCCAATCCTCATCGGTGGGCGACCACTCGCGAGGATTGTCGAAGTTCATGTACTCGATGCTCTTCACGCCCCCCGGGTAGGACCAGGTACCGCGCCGGGATTCGAAATCCACCGACGGGTCCATCCAATTTTTCTTCGGCGGGTCGAGATCGATCTGAATCAGTTCTTGAGGTGACTTCTCCGCCATGGCCTACTCCTTGTCCAGGACGAAACCGGAGGCCACCAACTTATCGTGGAACTCCTCCTCCCACTCGGCATAGGTATGGCCGACGATGGGCGGGTTCCAAGGGTTGATGTGGCGCTTGGAGCGGTTGTTGTTGGCCAGATTGCGGGTCGGCGAGAGAAAGACCCCAGGTGCGTGCAGCAGCTTCGAGAACGGGAAGTAGATGAGCAGCACACTGACCAGAAAAACGTGGATGAAATACAGCGCACCAACGCCCTCGGGCGTGACGAGTTGGAACGAAGCCCAACCTGCGATGGCTGCCTTGACGTTGACGATATCGACCTTCTCGAGATGCCGCATCCAAACGCCCGAAATGGCGATCGCAAGCAGCAGGTAGAGGGCGAAGTAGTCCGTCGGCAGCGAGATGTACTTCACCTTGGCGTCGGCCAGCCGCCGAAGCAGCAGATAGGCCAACGACGCGATGAGCAGGACCGATGTCGCGTAGATCACCGGCACACCGACCTGGAAAAAACCGTCCAGCGCCTGGGCGATCTCGACAACCCGCGGAACAGGCTCGACAAAGAACCTGAAGTGCCGGAAGACCACAATCAGCATCGACCAGTGGAACGCCATGGCAGCGGCCCAGAGATACTTGGTGCCGATGTAGTTGACCTTCTCGCGATCGGAAATGAGCTCGACTCTGGTGTTGCGGAACAATGACCTGAAGAACAGAACCTCGAGGAACATCCGTCCCATGACACCCAGAAAACCGCTGGGATTATCGAACTCGGAGTTCTTGATCCACGGCAGTGACTTCTGTTGGCCTGCAGTGGTCGGGATCCGGAACGGCACCGGCGCGCGCGCCCAACGAATCACCCTGGCCACGATACCGACCAGGAAGACCGCAAACGCGACGCCCGGGATCACCGCCCCGAACACCAAACGCAGATCGTCAGAAGCGACCGCCGTGACGGCGAGCAGTGCCAGGACGGCAACCGCGACGAGGGAAACCAAGGCAGCACCCATCGACTCGAATCCTCCTTCCTAATAAACCGGAGAGCATAGGTCAATCCCGAATTGGGACCGACCCTCCGGATGATCTCCACACGTGTTGCCCGGCCACCGTCGAATCTCGAAGAGTCTTTGGTAGTTCATGCAGCTCACGCGTTGGATGGCGGTCCGCCGGCTCGTTCTTCGCGCCACGAGTTGAGGCGTTCCATCACCTTGAGAGATCGATTTCGGATTTCTTTAACCCGTATGTCGTACACCTGTTCACGGCAACGACTGAAAACGTTGAATGTGGTCAGGAGCACCCCGTCAACCCGAGAGTTGAACTCGGCCCCGGCATCGAGATTCGTGTCCTCCGCCATTCCTTGAAAGACGTCTTTGAGGATCAGGACAAAAGACACCGCTTCAGCCGGTGACATGTCCTGCAGGGCCCGAATCCTCACGATGCGATCGAGAGCCGGCTCGATTTCTACCGTGTCCTGGCCGTCGACGACCCCGTCGAGAATCGGCGCAAGCTCCTCTCGGAGACCGGCACCCACCGGGTTGGCGAAGGGATCGGCTTGCTCGCGAAGGAATCCCGCCGTCTCGGCCGGGTAGGCGTCGACGATGAGGTCGAACCACCGCGCGACCATCTTCGCTCGCTCTTTTTGGCTGAGATTCAGAGACATCGATCCCCTCCCAAATCGAGGGTGCTACTGCAACCGTTGTGCCAGTGACCTGACTTTGATCGGTCGATGCAAAACACTCATCCTGCGCGACCTTGGTCGGTCGCGGCCGCCCGGCGATGTGCACGAATCACCTCACGCGTTTCGGTCACGTAACGACCGACCGCTCATACCCGCTTTCCCCACCTGAATTCGTGACGATGTTGACGACGTTTCACCGCACATCGATCGTCAAAAACGAGGGCTGGCGAGGGGCAGCGATTCCGTACAGAAAAGCCCCGCCGCCTCAACCCCTATCAGGAGGAGAGACGACGGGGAAAACAACAAAAGTCGCAGATCAGACGCAGCCGGTCGGTTTCGGCAGGCCGGCCACTTTGCAGGCGCCCTTCGCGGGACCCGACGGGAACAACTCATAGATCTCTTTGAGCTGGAATCCGGTCTGTTTGCAGAGCTTGCGGATCATGGGGGCCACACCGAACTGGAGGTAATAGTCACGAAGGTAGTTCACGACTTTCCAGTGCTCTTCGGTGAGGTCATCCACGCCCTCGGTGGTTGCCAGCGCGTGCGCAACGTCCTCGCTCCAAGCCTCGGGCTCCATCATGAAGCCATCTTCGTCGACCGTGATGGAAACGTCGCCTTGTTCAAAAGTTGCCATTGCTCATTCCTCCCTTTTCTTGTCCGGGCCTTCGGCCCCGGTAATTTCCACGAGTGTCGTGTTTTGATTGCGAGCCTTTTTGATCTGGGCCTTTTCCAAGGCCTTGACGAATTCTTGTGTTGGGGCGTGCCCTAGTTCGATGGCTCTCGCCAGATAACGTTCGGCGACGCCGTGGTTGTCCAAGGCCAGATTTCCTATGGCCAGGTGGTAGTGGGCGGCAGGATGATCCCGCTCGAGTTCGAGAACCCTCTCGTTACACTTGACGAGGTTTTCCGGATCGTTGAGATAGAGATACGCCTGGCCGAGGTTGTAGTGGCCGATGATCAGTGTGTCATCGAGTCGAACGGCTTCCAGATTGGCGTCCCGACAGCCCTCGAACTCCCACCTCATCAACCGGACACCACCCAAATTGACCCAGGCTTGGATCATCTTCGGATCGAGTTCAACCGCCTTGAGGTAGGCCTCCTCGGCGCTCTTCACTCGCCCGGAGATGGTGTGGGTGAGCCCCAGATTATAGTACGCCGCAGCGGACTCGGGGCTTTCTTCGATCGCCCGTAAACACCGTTCGATCCGGTGCTTCTGGCTTTCACGACTCATTGATCCCTCCAGACTCCTCGAGGAGGCGTTCGAACTCCTGGCGTTCGTTCGGATCCTCGAAATCGACGTGCTCGGCAATCAGCGTACATGCCGGCCGGACCGCTTCGGGCGCCGCCTCGGCGATTCTGGTCAGGGCACGGATGATCTCCCGACGGAGGCCATCGTCCCAAGACAACGAGGCGAGCGGTGCGATAAACGGAGCGACCAGTTTGGGGTTGTGAAACCCAATTTCGGCCACCGCAGGGATGCCGTAAAGACCGTTGGTGGCGGATTCATCATTCAACGCCCACATGAGGCGACGGACTATATCAATCCCGATTTCGGGGTGGAATGCGGCGGCACTTCCGAGACCACGAGCCGCGCGCCGACGCAGTTTTTCATCAGGGTCCCAGAGTCGGCCCAGTAAGAAACGGGTGGCCTGCGGTTCCTGTGACACCAAGGCGCCCAGTTCCTGCTCGTCTCCGACCTGGAGCAACTCCATCACTCGTCCCTTCAGCCCCATGCCGCAGCCGGTTGGGTGAACTCGGCGGCGTGCCTTTGGGCACTCGCGAGGAAACCAGTCGCCCAATTAGGAGAGGCGGAGGCGTGAACGTGCAGGTATGATGCCCAGACCCGGCCGACGACGATTCCATCACGTCCGCCGCCGGCACCCGTGCCTCGCACGACGGTCGCTACGGTCTGGTCGAGATCACCACCGGTTGAGATTTTCGAGTAGTGGAACTCATGGCCCTTCAACTCGGTTCCAATGGGATGGAAGGGATTCTCGCGGTCGACCACGAGCGTTTCGTATCCGTGACCCTGGGGTCGTTGGGTCTGTTCGATGACGAGATCGAGAACCCCGGCCATGGGGTAGACGGTATCGTCGACCCGCAGCTCGCGGGCGAGGTACATGAGGCCGCCACATTCGGCGTAGACCGGCAGGCCATTGTCAACCTGCGCCTTGACCGACTGGGCAAAACTCCGATTGTCGGCCAGTCGCGCAGCGTGCACTTCAGGAAACCCGCCGCCGATATACAGGCCGTCAAGTTCCGGGAGAGAAGCATCGCTGCTCGGCGAGACCGCGACCAACCTGGCGCCTGCGGCCTCGAGGGACTCGAGATTCTCAGGATAGTAGAAGCTGAATGACTCATCGGAAAAATAGCCGATGGCCACCCGAGATCGGCCGAGCATGACATCCGCCACGCCGAGGCGGACTTCATGAGCCGCCGCCGCGAGATCCTCGATCTTGTCCAGATCGACGTACTCGGTCACTGCCGCAGCGGCGCGCGCAATGGCGTCGTCTCGCCGGGGATGCTCCACCGCGGTCACGAGACCGAGGTGACGGCTCGGGAGCGGATCTTCGCCGCGAAGACGCGGAATTGCGCCCACCACCGGCACGCCGGTGGCGGTCTCGATGGCGTCACGAATGACCCTCTCCTGACGACCGGTCCCGACGCGATTGAGAATAACGCCGGCGAGGTTGAGTTCCGGATCCAGGTGAATCGAACCGAGCACCAAGGCGGCGGCGGTCCGTGTCATCTTCGTGACGTTGATGACGAGGACCACCGGGGCGCCGAGAAGCTTGGCCAGGGTTGCAGTGGAGTGACTTCCGACGGCATCGACCCCGTCGAAGAGACCGCGGTTGCCCTCCACCAGGAAGAAATCGGCGTCGTCGGCGGCCGTCACGGCGCGACCGATGGCCGATTCCTCCATGAGATATGGATCGAGATTGCGACACGGGCGGCCGGTGGCTGCGGTCAACCAGGCCGCATCGATGTAGTCGGGGCCTTTCTTGAAGGCCTGGACAACACGGCCGCGGTCGGCCAGCGCCCGGCAAAGCCCGAGGCTGACAAGGGTCTTTCCGCCATCGCCGGACAAACCGGCGACAACCAACCGTGGGGTTTGCAGTTGCATGATCAGTCCGCCCGCTCAATCCCCTCTATTGACCCACGATGAAGCCGCAGGGACATTCCTCCCAGCACTTCTTGCACCCGTCGCAGACTTCAATCTTCTTGATTTTGAAGAAGTTGCCTAGCGACGGCGGATCGACGGCCGCGAAGACGTTGGCCTGACAGTACATCCAGCAGTTCTCACAGCCGAAGCACTTGCCGCAGCTGAAGCACCGGTTGCATTCAATCAGCGCATCTTCCGCGGTCACCCCGAGATCGACCTCGTCAAACGGATTGGCGAGTCGGTCTTCCGGCGATTTCACCTGTCGTTGGGTGCGTTCGATGGGTTTGTACCAGTCGAGCTTGAGTTTTTCGCTGCGGATCATCTCGCCTTGCTCGATCTTCTTTAGGGTCTTTCCCTGGAGTTTGGCATCAATGGCGAGAGCCGCCAAACGTGCCTGACCGATCGAGGTTGTCGCGATCCCGAGATTGATGTTGTCACCGCCGGTCCAGACGCCTTCAACACCGGTGAATCCCCACTCGTCGCCGTTGAGCCAACCGTCACCGAGTTCCTCGGAGTGCATCGCCGCAAGGTCCGGTTTCTGGCTGACCGCCGTGATGACGGTTTGAATCGGCAGTTCGTAGGTGTCTCCCTCGATGGGAACGGGACGCCGACGGCCGGAGCTGTCAGGCTCACCGAGTTCCATACGCTGCACGACCATGGCGCGCACGGCGCCCTCGTCGTCGCGGAGGATCTCGATGGGGGCCGCGAGGTACTCGAGGTTGATGTCTTCCTCGATGGCCTCGTCGATCTCACGATCGATGGCCGGCATTTCGGCGCGGGTGCGGCGATAGAGGATGGTCACCTGGGCGCCCATCTTCGATGCCATCTTCGCCGAATCACCAATCAGGCGCTTGGAGACGCGTGCGGCGTCGACGGCGGTGTCACCACCACCGATGACCACCACATTGGTGCCGAGGTCGACCTTTTTGCCCGAGTTGGCGTGGTTGAGGAACTCGGTTCCGGTCCAGAGGCCGGGGCCTTCCTCACCGGGAATGCCCATGGCCTTGCCCTGATGGGCGCCGATGGCGACGTAGATTGCGTCGTAGTCCTTCTTGATGTCGTCGTAGGAGACATCTTTGCCGATCTTTGTGTCGAGCTTGAGTTCGACCCCGAGATCGACGATGCGCTGCACTTCGGCGTCGATGATCTCGCGCGGCAGCCGGTAGACCGGAATACCGTAGCGAAGCATACCACCGGGTTTCGGCAGGCCCTCGAAGACCGTGACTTTGTAGCCCCGGCGAGCGAGTTGATAGGCGCAGGACATCCCAGAGGGACCGGCGCCGACAACCGCGATTTTTTGCTTCTTGGCCTCTTCACCTTCGATCATCTTGGCTTTGAGGCCGTGTTCGAGGGCGTAGTCCCCGAGGTGGCGCTCGACCGAGTTGATCCCCACCGAACCGTCCTTTTTGCCACGGTTGCAGGCGGTCTCACACGGGTGCGGGCAGACCCGACCCATGACGGCCGGGAAGGGGTTGGTCTCCATCTCCATGTCGAAGGCTTGCTCGCAGGCCTCGTCGATGCTGAGACCGAGCTTCTCACGAAGTTGGATCACCGTCAGCCAGCCACGGATGTCATTGCCGCTCGGACAATTCCCCGTGCACGGCGGAAGGCTTTCCACATAGACGGGCCGCAGTGCCGAAAGCTGTGTGCCGCTGCCACCGCCGCCGCCCTTGAGGCGGGATTCGAAACTGCCCTTTTTCTTCTTGTCTTTTTTCTTCAGTAAACCCATAGAACCGCTCTCCTCACTGCGTTACTGCGTCCTGGGCGGAGACTCAGGAGAGTTTCGACATGTGCTGTTTGAACTTCTCCAGCTCGCCGAGGATGGTGTCGTGCTTCTGCTCGTCACGGAGCAGGTAGTCGAGCAAAACCTTGGCAACCGGGTCGGTGGACTCTGCCTTGAGTTTGGTGGCCAGCTCGATGGTCTGGCGCTCGAGCTCGTCGTGGGCCTCGATCTGTCCCCAAACCTCGGCGAGCTCTTCGGGCTGCAGGGTGATGGGAGTCGTGGTCATGCTGTCGATGAGGAACTGCTGCACCCGGTGGTGCTGGACTGAGTCGTTGCGGATGATCTCCATGATCTGGCGAATCAGGAGGTTGTCGGTCTTCTCCATGATCTGCGCTGTGGTCTCGATGGCATCACGCTCGATGCCCTGCCACTGGCGGAGAACGTCGATCGCTTCGGCGGTCCGCTCGGGACCGGATTTTTTGTCACGCGCCATAGCATCCTCCTGTGGAAGCGGGGCGGTCGAGGGAGGGGCGAGACAGGCTCGACCCCTCCCGGACCACTCGTTGTTGTTGGTTCGTCTACGCCTCGGGCAGCGCGATGTAGCTGCCACCCGCGTATTTGTACGTCAGACGGCCCGAGTCGATGACCTGGCGCAAGGCCTTCTTGCACATTTTCTTGTCAACGTTTTCGGCACCGAACTTCTCGATCATCTGCTTGGACACATCCATGGGCTTGAGATCCCTCTTGCCCTTCATGGACAGGACCAAATCGAACATCGCGTCGGCCACCTGATCTACTGTCACGTCGGCCATCGTGTCCTCCTCAGTGGCGCAGTTGCGCCGTCCTGGCGTAGGATTCGCCAGCGTGCTTGAAGTCGTCGATGTGGTACTTGGTGAACTCGATGCCGGTGAGGTCGAAGAACTTCGGCCAACCGATGCGATCGATCCACTCACCCATCCGCTCGTGCTTCTTGGCATTCTCGGCGTAGACGTTGACGATGTTGAGCACCGCGTCGACCACCTCGGGCCACCGCGGCGGGTTGTTGCGGATAAACGGAATGGCGAGCTTCGAGAACTTGGGGGCCACCCTCGCGTTCGAGACCTTGCCACCAACCCAGATCGAGATGCCGTCGGTCTTGGCGTTATTGATCTTCACCGCGGGGCAGACCGTGTAGCAGTTGCCGCAGTACATGCACTGTTCTTCAACGATCTCGACGGAGTTGACGCCATCGACGGTCGCGGGGCGAATCGCGCCGGTCGGGCAGGAGGCCACGAGGGTCGGGATCTCGCACATTTTCGGCAGATCGTTATGATCGATCACCGGCGCCCGGGTGTGAACACCAAGGATCGCGATATCGGAGCAGTGAACCGCGCCGCACATGTTGAGGCAGCAGGCATAGGCCACGCGAAGCTTTGCCGGCAGATCCATCTTCTGGAAGCGAGGCATGAGTTCGTCCATCACCGCCTTGACGGTTCCCGAGGCATCGGAGGCCGCCGAGTGGCAGTGGACCCAGCCCTGGGTGTGGACGATGTTGGAAATCGAGTTGCCCATGCCACCGATGGGGAAGCCGTACTCTTCGATCTCGGCGATCAAGGGCTCGATGTTCGCCTCATCGGCGATGAGAAACTCAACGTTGTTGCGGCTGGTCCACCGCAAGTGACCGTCGCAGTACTTGTCAGCGATGTCGGCAAATTTGCGAATGGTGGTGATGGCGATCAGGCGAGGTGTGGCTGCACGTACGGTGAAGATCTTGTCGCCCGATTCGGCGACATGCACCATCACGCCGGGTTTGAGGATCTCATGATAGTCCCACTTGCCGTAGTTCTTCTTGATCACCGGGTGAAGGAACTGCTCGTAATTTGGCGGGCCGATATCGGTAATGCGTTCTTCTGCCATTGGATCCTCCTTCCCTACTCGTTCGTCTCGAAGATTTCGTCGTCGAAGAAGATATAGGGGTTCGAGCGCGGCGCCATGACCATCTCGGGGATCGGGTCGAGACCGATCTCTTCGAGGAAGTTGGAAAGCCCGACGCGTTGGATGAATTCGCCGGTGCGCTCACGCATCTTGCCGTGCTCGCCCCAGAGGTCCCAGATCGCTTCGGTGAGTTCCTTGAGATCCGCATAGTCATCAGCCGGATCCATCTCGAGGAAGGGCACAAAGACCGAGCAGAGCAGCGCGCCACCGATGATGGGGGCCTTGCCGCCGATGAGGATGGTCGCGCCACGCTCTTTGCCGGGCTTGAGGGCCTTCGGCATCACGTTGATGCAGTGCATGCACCTGACGCAGTTGGGGTTGTCGATCTCGAGACTCTTGCCGTCCCACTCGATGCAGCGGGTCGGGCAGAAGTCGCAGATCTCTGATTCGATGTCGACGGTCTTGGCGTACTCGAGCACCTGCGCCTGGTTGACCTGGATGTCGTCCTTCCACGTACCCATGACCGAGCAGTCCGAACGGGCGATGGACGCCACGCAGTCGTTGGGGCAACCGGAAAACTTGAACTTGTATTTGTAGGGGAAGAACGGCCGGTGGAGTTCATCCTGGAACTGTTGGGTGATGTTGTAGCAGGCATCCAGAGTGTCGTAGCAGGCCCATTCGCAACGGGCGGGGCCGACGCAGCAGGACGGAGTCCGCATGTTGGAACCCGAACCACCGAGATCCCAACCGGCTTCGGTGAGGTCTTTGAACAGCGGCTCAATGGCTTCGGTGGTTGAACCGAGGAGAACGATGTCACCGGTCGAGCCGTGCATGTTGGTCAGACCCGAGCCGTGCCGGTCCCAGATGTCGCACAGGGTGCGAAGGGCATCCGAGGTGTAGAACCACGCCGACGGCTGGTTGATGCGGTGGGTGTGGAACGCGGCAACATTCGGGAACTCCTCGGGCAGATCCGAGTAGCGCCCGATCACGCCGCCGCCGTACCCCATGACACCCACCAGACCACCGTGCTTCCAGTGGCTGATGTGCTCCTCATAGGAACGCTCCAGCTGACCGATCGCGTCCTGGACCATCGGGCGATGGGCCTCTTTTTTCATCTCCTTGACAAAGCTCGGCCACGGTCCCTTCTCGAGCTCATCAAGCAGCGGCGTCTTGTATTTCATTTCTGTCATGGCCACTCCTTTCAAATCGATATCTCGTGAAATCTACGGTGACTCCATGGCACCGGAAAAACACAGGTTTCCGACACCCGAGTCCGCCAAAAAACAACTCCTCCTTACATCATCGATGACGGTGTACATCGTGATGCCGAAGAACACCACCGTCGAAAGGAAATACCCGCTCGGTCTCAGACCGACAATCAAGGACACAATGACGACTGGCAGAGCGACAACAAGAATGCGCGATGGGACTCGCTGGTCATCGGTCGTCCGCGGTCTGTTGAAACTGTTTGCCAATCTTCTGTCCTCTGGCATCCTGGAGAGACAGCAGTGCCGTTGTGCAGTCTTG
Organism: uncultured bacterium; assembly: GCA_965533305.1. Taxonomy (GTDB): domain Bacteria; phylum Acidobacteriota; class Thermoanaerobaculia; order Thermoanaerobaculales; family Sulfomarinibacteraceae; genus JAHECW01. Next base: position 15,831 of record CBESWV010000036.1, read on the forward strand.
CAACCCCTGTGCCAAACAGGTGCCTCATCACCCCAATCACAAGTCATTCACCAGATTCCACTTCCACCCCAAATGGGGGAAGCTTCAGGTCGCCGACACGACCCGTCAGTTACAAGAACGTAACGAGTGACGACCCCCGGTCAGCTGTCGTTCCGGGATCCCCCGCCGTTCCGTCTACGACCGTCGAAATCTGGAACCTCGATCTTGAGATCGCGGATCTTACGGAAGAGGGTGCTCGGGTGGATCCCGAGGAACTCCGCGGCCAGCTGCCGGTTTCCCTTGGATCGGCGCAGAGCATCGGCAATATGGCTGACTTCCATATCTCGCAAGGTAGTCTTCGGTGGGGTGTGGGCGGACCGCAGGTTGGATGCGCCCCGTGAAAGCTCCGGCGGAAGATGACGGAGCTCGATCACTGTTGAGTGACACAGCACGAAGGCGTGCTCGATGATGTTCTCCAGCTCGCGTGCGTTTCCCGGATAGTCGTGCTGCATCAGAACATCCAGAACATCGTCCGACACGCCGACGACATCCTTGTCCTGCAGACGATTGAAACGTTCGATGAAATGATCGATGAGGAGGGGAATGTCCTCTCTGCGCTCTCGCAGGATCGGCAACTCCAACCGCATGACATTGATGCGGTAGAAGAGATCCTCACGGAAGGTTCCATCCCGGACCAACTCATCGAGATCACGGTGGGTCGCGGCAATCACCCGAACATTTGATTCGACCGACTCCACCGATCCGAGGGGTTCGTAGACCTGCTCTTGCAGGACCCGCAGGAGTCGGACCTGCATGGCGGGCGAGATATCGCCGATCTCGTCGAGAAACAGCGTTCCCCCTTCCGCATGGGCAAAACGTCCCGGGCGATCCTGCCGGGCGTCGGTGAAGGCTCCGGCGACATATCCAAAGAGTTCCGATTCGAGCAGCGAATCCGGCATGGCGCCGCAGTTGATGGCGACAAATCGCTTGTCGTGGCGTGGCGACATGTCGTGAATCGCGCGTGCGAACAGCTCTTTGCCGGTGCCGCTGGCACCATGGATGACAACCGTACTGTCACTGGCGGCCACCGCGGGGAGGATGCCGAAGAGGTTACGCATGGCCTGGCTGCGACCGATGATATCGCCGAGAGAATAGCGAGCCTCGAGTTCCTTCTTCAGCTCCTTGATCTGACTGAGATCACGAATCGTCTCGACACCGCCGACGAGTAGTCCATTTGCATCCCGCAGCACCGAGGTGGACACGCTGACCGGCAGCTTCCGCCCTCGGGCATCGATAATGAAGGCTTCGCGACTGGCCACCGGTTCACCGGTTTCCAGGGTGTGGCGAAGGGAACAGACCGTGCTACAGATACTGGCCTGGAAAACCTCGCAGCATCGCCTGCCGATGGCCTTCTCTCGAGGAACACCCGTGAGTTTCTCGGCCGCGGCGTTGAAGTAGGCGATCTGCCAGTCCTTGTTGACTGTGAAGACCGCCTCGGCAACGCTGTCAAGGATGATTCGTCCGATTCCCGGCGCGTCCGCATTCACAGTTCGACCCCCAATGTTTCACCCTAATCCCAATCCGGCCATTGTCAAGGCCACGTCCTTCCCCCCCGATGTTGTGCCATACTGAGTTGTGGAAAGGCAATGGCTAGATATCACGTTGATTTTGATCCCATGCAATTCAGAAAACGCAGAGAAACACCCGGTGAGAAAAGGGTTCTGTCTGATACTGGCCTCATCAATCCATCAGATCGCCACGGCGGGAACGGGTCTGATTCGCTGATGAAGGTAGGCCCGGGGGTCCTCGTGGCCTACGTCGGTGGAGCGGTCATCGTGTCCGCTCTCGTATCCATCGCAGCCCGATCCCTACCACCCCTCGCCACCGGGGGGCTTCTCTTCGCCACTCTCCTCGTCGCTGGGTGGTGGATCCTGGTGCGACGACCCGCAGGGAACGGCGGCGCCAACGGAAACGTCCAGAATCTCCGGCAGGAGCTGAACGTTTCACGCCGGCAGTACGAGCGCCTGTTCACGGCGGTGCCCGACTTCATCTGCGTCCTCGACCGAGAACACAACATCCTCGAGGCGAATGACACGTACCGCCGTGAGTTCGGCGCCAACGACAAGTCGCTGTGTTACGAAGTCTGCAAGAAGAGAACGTCCATATGCCCCGATTGCGTTGTGGATGCCACCTTTTCCGATGGTGCTTCCCGCACCCAGGAGGAGATCCTGGTGACCCGGACCGGGGAGCACATCAACGCGCTCGTCCACACCCAACCGATCTTCGACGACGACCTCAACATCAACGCGGTCATGGAGGTCTTCACCGATGTGACCGAGGTCAAGAGGCTGCAGCGCCAGTTGGCCCTCACCGGCCGCGCCGTGGCCGGTACGGCCCATCGAATCAAGAACATCCTCATGGGGCTCGAGGGCGGCATTTTCATCGTCAACGATGGCCTCGAAACGGATGACCGGGATTCGATCGACGCCGGCTGGGAGATGGTCGAACGCAATGTTCAACGGGTAACGGCCATCGTCAAGGATCTGCTCTTCTGCGCCAAGGAGCGCGACCCCGATTTCGACGACAATGTCTGTCCACAGGAAATCGTACTCGAAGTTTGCAATCTCTACGCCGATCGGATGGCCGATGAGGACATCGAGATCTGCGCCGAAGCTCCCCTTCCCCACCATCGTGGCACCTTTGACCCGGATGCCATCCACAACCTGCTGTGCAACCTGGTCGCCAACTCAATTGACGCCTGCCGATTCGACTCCACCGAGCAGAAGAACGGACATCGGGTCGTCGTACGGTGCATGAAGAACAAAGCTGGAGACACCGTCTTCGAGGTCGAGGATGACGGCGAAGGAATCCCCGAGGACCTCACCCTGAAGGTCTTCAACGAGTTTTTCTCATCCAAGGGAACCGAAGGCACCGGCATCGGACTTCTGGTGGTCCAGAAGGTGGCCGAGGAGCACGGAGGAACGGTCACTTTCAACTCGAAGGCCGGTGAGGGCACGGTGTTCAACATCACGATCCCTCAGCACAAGGTCCGGCTTCCCCAAATCAACGTTGCCGCCGAAGAACAGCCCCAGCTCCGAATACAGCCCGAATAGCCTGCAGCCCTCGCCCGAAGTCTCCGGGTCGGCAGAAGCAGCAGGAACAACGAGGTCAAATGCAGGAACCCGGCCGCACCGCCGCGCGCACCGAGATCCTGTTTCGCGTCGTGTCGGGGTGTCGATCCCCGCTCTACGCCGGCCCGATGAGCTCCTTCACTTTCTCAAGGAACGATTCACGCTCGATTGGTTTCTCGAGCACCGCCTCCGGCCGCGGCAGATCGCCGAAGTCGTTGAAGAAATCGTCAGACCGAGTGAGCCCGGTGAGGACAACCACCGGAATCGAGGAGGTCTTTTCAGAAGAACGAAGCCCGCGATAGGCTTTTACCCCGGATTTCTTGGGCATCAGCACATCGAGAGTGATGAGATCCGGCTGGTGCGCCTCGGCGAGCCACACACCCTGATCGCCGTCCGCAGCCGACTCGGTCTCGTAGCCCGCTTTGCGGAAAACGGCTTCAAGATACACGCGCATGTCTTTTTCATCATCGATGATGAGAATCTTCTTCGTCATCTCCTACTCCTCTCTGGTGCCGTCAATTCTGTGTCAATCCGGCGCCAAGCGCCGCCTTCGCCTCAGGAGTGTCGATCTTCTCGAGCACCTTACGGATTGGCAGACGCAGATTTTCATTGTCGAGTGATCGGATGATGCAGTCGATCAGATCAGGCTCGCGCAGAACGACAAGCTCGGCTTCGGCGCACTCAACCAACTTCGGGTTGGCGCTCGCCAATGCAGAACACAGGTACTCGACGGCAAGGCCGCCGGTCTCTCCACCCCCCCGAGCGATGGTTCCGAGGGCTCGGAGTGCTTTTTCACTGCGCTTGAACCGCCCGATCGCCCGGACTCCACGCAGACCACCACCGTAGACCTCAACAATAGCCTCAACGGCTTCCTCACTCTTTCGCTCGGGCTCGGCCGCGACCACCGCGTCCTCGAGGAAGGACTCATCGGCGTAGTACTCGATGGCCATCCGACGAACGGCTGCGCTGTATGCAGGGTCCTCGGCGATGGATTCGATGATCCGACGGTCGGTGATCCGCGAAAAGCAGATTCCGATCAGCTCGAGGTTCTCCGGCACCCTGAGGAGGTCGGCAAGGATCCGCTGAGAGAACATCCGTTCCACAGCGACCAGGCGGACATCGAGAAACTCCGCCTCGGCGGCCACCTTCTCCAGGTGCAGGTCACCCTTCAACCGCGAAACCGCGGTCAATCTCACCCGCGGCGAATCGTCGGTGCACGCGACCTGGACGACAATCTCCGGGTCCTCGAGCTTTTCCACAGCGTTGATTCGCACGGTCGGGTTCGGGTGTTCGTGGTCCTTCTTGTCCCGAAATCGTTTCGAACTCTTGCTCTTTTCCATCACGTTCATGGGAGCCCTCCTTTCCAGTGGGGGCGTCTCTCGCCGATAGGAACCGATCCGCTCGGTCGCGGATCGCCGATCGGTTGTTTCGGATCCAGCGCCTGTCTAGTCATCTCTCTCTCCCAACGCACGCTCAACCGTCTCAACGAACTCCTCCGGGACAATGGGTTTGTCGAAGACCGCAAACGGGCGGCTGACCGCCAGATGTCGCCCGGCGAGGCCGCTGACGACGATGACCGGGGTGTCGTTCATTGTGTCGTGCTTCATCAACCTGCGGTAGAAGTCGGTCCCGGTGTGATCGGGCATCTGCAGATCGAGGCAGATCAGATCAGGCTTCACCTCGTCAAGGAGGGCGAGGGCCTTGCCGCCGTCAGAGGCGGTCACCACCTCGTAGCCGTTTTTCTCGAGCACGGCGCTGAGAAACGCCCTGACATCAGCCTCATCATCCACAACCATGATCGTGTAGCTCATCGCGGCCTCCGTTCCTGTGACATTCCCTGCCTCCAGACTACCGGTCGCGTTCGCGCTCGGTCAAGAACCTCCAGAAGGGAATAAAGCTCACCAGCAAAATGCCGGCGACGATGTATCCGATCCCCTTGGTGTGCGTCAGAAAATCGAAGAGTGTGTGCACGTTTCCTCCTCAGTGGACACCCTTCCAGTCAGGGTGCTCGTACATGATCGGCATGCGGTTCGCGATCCACTTGAAAACCACCACCGCAAAGGTGATGAAAGCCACCGTCACCCAGATCTCCATCCAGCTCGGGATGTAGGTCTCGTTGGTGGGGTTGTTCCAGTTGAAGGCGATGAAGGTGATGTTGAAGCGGTTGAGCAAGATTCCGATGACGGTGATGATGGCCGCCACTCGAACCATCGGGAGCTTTTTCTCGCGATAGCCCATGGCGAAGAGCAGGCACGGCAACACCACGAAACCGAGAACCTCGAAGAGCCAGTACGCTCCCCAGCCGGTACCGAGCAGGTACCACTCGTCTTCGATGGCGAGGGCGACGACCTTGATTGAGAAATATATGGCCAGGGTCACCGACGCCGCTTTGGCCAGACCGAAGGTGATCCGGTGGAAGTGTTCATCGGTGATCTGAACCTGGTGGTGGAATGCCCGGTGCGAGATCATCCCCTCGACGATGACCATGGCCAGACCGGCAGCCACCGCCGAGACAAAGAAGTGAACCGGGATGTACGACGAGTACCACAGTGGATGCAGCCGGGTGACCGACACCATGAACATGGCGCCCAGCGTCGACTGGTGCATGGTGGAGAGGACCAGCCCGAAGATCGTCAGTGCGATGGTCAAGCTGCCGACGAGCTTGCGGAACTTTTTGAGGCCCAACCACTCGAGAGCCGCCGGAGTCGACTCAATGAAGAGCACGGTGAGATAAAGCGCAACGCAGAGCGACACCTCGAAGAGCGGCG
>CBESWV010000037.1:0-20847 GCA_965533305.1 uncultured bacterium
ACCTATTGGCCTATTGGCTGGCCGCACCAAGACGTAACATCATAAGTGAGTGCCTGGCACCTTTTTCTGGCACCTTTTTCATCTGACAGTTATTACGTTAGTCGCCCACCATCACCCATCAGGTTCCTGCGTATCCCTCGGCGTTCAGACGGGCCAATTCGGTCCAATTCGGCCTGTCACGCCGGGTTCATTCCCAGGGTTTCTTGCTGTCATGGTCATTGACAACAAACCCGACTGACTGTCCATCGAAAACGATGAGGTGGTGTTCAATATTGACCAACGGTCTTTCGCGCACTACCAACAACCATTTATCCACGACGTTGGACACTGGGATGGGATGAAGCGCCCACGCAACATCTTCGTGGTTCATACCGCAGGAGAGTTGCCACACTCCCATATGCGCAAGTTGGTACTCGTCAGAAACGGACCCCTTGCAGTCCAGATACACGGTCAACGCTGTTTCAACCGTGTCGGGGGGAGCAACAAGGGAACTGGTTTCTTGTAGTCCGTCCGGTTCTGGCAGAACCGTCAGGGTATCAGGGGTACGGATCGAATAGAGACGATCATCTCGAAAACGAAGCTCCGCTCTGTGGTGGGGCCGATAATCCCCGATTCCATCCACGAACAGGTAGCACAGTTTTGTAGCGGACTCGTCGAAGCCCAGGTAGGCCATTTTCGAGGCGACCTCATCCCGAGTCATCCCCGTCCTCAACTGGCCAAAAGCATCGCTGACAAGTGCAAACCCCGGATGCGATTCGTCGAAGAAAGTAAGTTTAGTACTCCACTCATACACCAAATTACAGTCGGCAGATTGGATAACGATTCCGTTTTTGGCACCAAGACCTTGCGCGGCTACAGGGGCCGATTCAAGTCCAAACACGCTAGTGAAGATGAATGTGAGCGACGCTGTCAAACCGTAGATGGACGCTCGCTGGACCATGCGTTGAACTCCTTTCCGGCGATTCGACACGACCTGGATGGTGTGACTAATTCCGGGTAACAGACGCAGAAAATCTGTTTCAAAGCATCCGATTGAGTTCGAGTTCTGGAGTGAAGCTCGTGGGCCTTCGCCCGCCAGATCTTCAAGTTCTTGGCATAGAAGACCTCTCAATCCCATATCTCCCTACTTCGTCTCATGGCTCGTCCTCAACGCCCCTCACAGGTGCCGGTGAAGGTCCCTGATCCTCTTGGGCTGAGGGACAACACAGGTGTATCCGAACCAGGGTCTCATCGTATTACGGAAGAACTTCGAGGTCGTGTTGCTGGACTTGGCCTTCGTGGGTCCAGACGATATCCGTGCTGGGGTCGTTCGACTTCGGTCCCACTGCTTCCAGGTCGGCAACGCCGTCAGCCCCGAGAGAGCGAACCTCATAGCCTGTAGCGTCCGAGCGAATGACAAGTGGGTTCCCCCATGCATCTTGCTTTGGGAACGGGCTGACCCACACAGGGGCAAGAAGGGCTTCGGCCTGAACCGCACCTTCGATGTTCGGGTAATGACCGTAGTCAACCGCGTATCGTTCGATTGCAATCATGGCCAGATGGGCCGATGCAGATGAAGCAGTGCTTGGGCACTCGTGAACCCCCATGACCACCTCGTCAAAGAAGAACTCCGCGATAAGCCGACAGGTCGAGACATCGCCCTCCGACGCCTCAGCAAGTTGTCGGACACCAGGCGGCTCCGCAGAAAAATCTGAGTAGTACTCGCGAAAAACACCCCTGAGGGCGGTTGAGGACGTCCCACCGCTGCGGAAGCTGCGAACGAGATCACCAACGGCTTCGGTGCGCACAACGTCACCAGCCAATGCGGAGGTCTCCCATGCTTCCGCCACTGCAATGCCGCACCTGGGGACCAAACGAACTGGCAATGACCCTCGACGACGCCGACGAACTTCCTTCCACTCCGCCAGAATCCGGTCTCGATGGTCCTCTTCCATCGACATGAACACCGGCGAGCGGATCGTGTCTGCGACCGAGATGCAGAAGTACTCGACGACTTCGTTTGTTGGTCTCGATTCAATACACGCATCGACCGTGGCATCCACACGCTCCCAATCACCGGCGACGAGGAGATCCCTGAAGTCCGAACTGCATTCTCTGGTGGATTCTGTGGCATCCACCGAAGTGCTCACCGCCACCATCATCGACAACGCGGCGATCATTGGTGCCATCCTTCTCATCAGAAAACCCACCCCATGTAGTCAGATCACCAAAATGGCCGTGAGTTCCACCTGCGACTATCGATTTGGGTCCGAGGGTTGAGCCTTGTACTCCTTGAGGTCTTCGATGACCTCTCCCGTCAACGCATGGACCTGGACACTGAACCCCATGCTCCCCCAAATCAGACCCATCTTGTTGACTGGATCGGTTTCAACGGTGGCAACCCACGCGGGATAGGCAGGCCCCTCCAACGGAAACACCCGAATCAGCGCCAGACGCGAGATCTTGGTGCCCGGACGGCCACCAATTTCGCTGGCCACAATCTCCCGGCAGTCCTCAGCATCGACGTTGATCGGGTCTTTCCAGGCTGACGATTGGACCGTGAAACCGTGTATCTGCTTCGTGAACAAGTCGAACTTCACTTCGACCCGTGTGAACCCGTAGAAGACATCCGTCTCGTCCGGTGGTTCCCGCCATGTATGTGATGAAACAGGTCCTCCGCCGCGACACAGGCTCACGTGGGGATTCGGAGTCAAAGCAGCCAGATCGACTTCTGGTGCCGCTGCATCCAAGAACCTCCGGATATCGGCCACGAAGTGTTCATGGGCGGGGGCGAGCGCACGCTTGTCGTCCAGCGTGCACGATCCTTTTCGGTTAAGCCCTTTGAAGTCCAGTGACATGACCCGACCGAGTGTGATCGAAACCATCACCGACTTCTCGGCGTCGTAGAACGTGATCACCTGTCCGTCGGCGGTAAAGTGGTGGCTACGGTCCTTCTTCGCCGAGGATACGAAGAGATCGTACTCCGCAGAGTGCTCACCAAAGTAGTCGGCCACAAACTGCTCTGCGATCTCCCGACCCAGTTTTTGAACAGCATCTTCGCCTTCGTCGCCAGCGAACACGGGTACATGGAAACCCGTGGCGAAGAGAAACGCGAGTGCGACCAAAACGCGAGTCGTTGAATGTCGGGACTGATTCACCGATCCAGTCTACTCCCGCCCAACGATGATCGATCAGCCCCAAGAATGCCTCATAACGGCCATCTCGCAGCCCGTTCATCTGGACTACCCTTGTTGAGCGACAACGAGGGGAGTGGACCCGTGCTCATGAATCATCGCATTGTCGTCATCGCTGTCTCCATCATCGCGAGCGCCGGGATCGCAGCAGGAGATTGGCCACTGGACCCCACTGGCCCCGCACGAAAGATGAGCCTCGGGAGTCGCAAACTTATCTGGACAAATACCTTCGCCATCATGAGGGACCGGCACTCGGAGAGTATTGAGGTCATCGCCGAAGACAGCACCTCGCTTCATTCATGGTCCGACGGTTCAACCACTGGCTCGAAAACCAACTACACGATGGAGTCCATCATCGGACCGTTTGTCACCTTCTCGCTGTCTAGCGAATCAAGCCCCGGGCGGGGCAGCCACCGGCGATATGTGAAGCACCTAGGATCTCAGTATCCCAACGCTGGCGACATTCGGGATTTGTTCGACGAGATCAACATCATCGAGACCCTTGGGCGCGAGTTTGGGATCGAGTTCAAGGAAGAGGATCTTCAGCCCGGAAGCCTCACTCGGATTCTCGGCACCTTCGACGAGCTTCCTTGCGTGATACGCCGGGGCCTCGTCGATCAATGGGCCGTGTCCGGGATTGATGACAACACAGCAATCGTTTCTGTTGTGAGTGAGTTCTGTCCTCTTGACTCGGAAGCTCTCTCGATCAGGTTCCCGATCCCGGAAACAAAACGATACTACTTCGATGAAGCCCGAAGGCTTCGAACGACACGGAGTGACATCGTGACCCAGACTGAGTCATCGGATGTCTCTTTGTACCTTCGCGACCTCCCTCAACCATGGACTGTTCCGTGGGTGCCGCCGTCAACCGAATACCAGGAAGCGAGGATGATCCACGACGGAGTCGAAAGGTCTGTTCGTTGGAACAACCGAGGAATGGAGCTATTGAAAGACCGGACTCGCGACCGATGGATCAGTGTCTTCCGCTACGAGTACTCAGTGACGGACTATGGATGGAGTCGCGACACGTTTTCGACCACCGACCGGGAACTTGTTGCCATTGTCGGACCGCTCGCGACCTACCGTGAAGTTCAACGGACCTCCGACAAACGTGGATCGCGGATCACCGTCCAGTTCAGAACAATAGACACGGAGCACCCAAGATCGGGCTGGGTTCCCATCAACAAGGTATTCGACGACAGCGAGGTCATCCAAGCCTTGGTTCAATCGGAAGTCGTCGCGCCATATGTGGGGGACCTGGCACCAGAGACCTTTCGAGAGTTCGGATTCAGGGGTGACGAATGCGGAATCCTCCGAAACCTCCTGACGAGTTGGGCGATCTTGGGCTATGTCGAAGGTCGAGCTACAGTCCGAATCACCCTCCCAGCTACCGAGGATCTCTGTGGTGACTATCACGAGACATTCGACATCGAGGTTCCCGTCAAGACGGAGTGGGTGGACTACGTTCAGACCGCGAAGGCCGATGGTCTCCTCGGAGTTCATCTCTACAACTGGAAGCGCAACCCAGAATCCCGGAAAGTCCCTCCCGAGCACTAGGGTCACCACTGCGTTTTCGTCCCTGAGGGGATGGCACAGGGGTGTATCCGGATTCCATTCGAGAACCAGCAAGGAACCAATGTCGAATCTCGAATGTGCTTGGTCGCGTTTCTCCCTTGTGCCCACGGAATTTCCCACATCGAGGGTACGGTGGCCACAGGCGACACAGGGTAACGAGCGGGCACCAAGGGTTACCGATCTGGCGTGACCGGCCCCTCAAGGTAAAGCTAATCGTTTGGCAGGTATCACGTTAATCGCCTATCGTCGCCCACGAGTTACTCCTATATCCCTCATCCGTCAGAGGGGCCAACACAGCCCAGTTCGGCCTGTCACGCCGGAGGTCGCGAGTTCGAGTCTCGTCGGCCCCGCCACTTCATCTCACAGCCGCCCTTCTCGGGCGGTTGTTTTTTTGCCGGTGGGACATGTCCGGCGGCAGTCGAGTTCAGGGTAGGATCTCCTGAGATGCCAAACACGACCCCCACGACCTCGCGACCCCGGACGTCGGAATCGTCGGCGAGAGCTTCTCTGCTGCTCTCTCTTTTTCTGTTGGTCCCGTGCCTCGCCATCGCCGACATGGGGCCGCCGGTCCACATGCAGATCAGCGAGACCGAGGAGGGGCTCTACACCGTCCGGTGGCGCGTGCCCAAGGCGCTGCCGCCGCGTGCGGTGCCCACGCCCATGCTGCCGGAGTCCTGCCGGCCCACGACCGAAGCGACCGTGGTCCAACAACCGGCCGCGTGGCTGGTCGAGGCCGAATGGCGCTGCGAAACCAGCATCGCCGGCCAGATGGTGGGAATGGACTATCCCTATCCGGATCTCTCCCTCACCACGGTTGTCCGGGTCGATCTCCTCTCGGGTGATCGCTTCGCCCATGTTCTCAACCAGGGCGAGGAGTCGTGGCAGCTTCCCGAAGGCACGGCGGCGCCGGACATCCTGAAGAATACGAAACGGGCCGTTCTGGCCGGCGCGTTCCACGCCGCCTTCTCGTGGCTGCATCTCCTTTTCCTGATCGTTCTCGGCCTCCTCGGAGGGAGCCGGCGAACCATCACTCTGGTGACAGTCTTCGCGGCGGGTCAGGTGGCAGGTGTTTTCGGCGCGAGCCTGTTCGCGGGGATCGGTGCGGTGGCCGCCCAGATCGCCTTCGCCGTCGGCATCATCGTCATGGCGCGTCAGGTGCTCGAGCCCGATGAGGGTCGGACCAGGCTGTGGGCTCCGCTGGCCGCTGCCGGCTTTGCCCACGGCCTCGGACTCGCGGCCATGCTCGGCAACACTCTCGGCGACGGCGAAACGGGTACGCTCACCCTCCTCTTCGCCGTACTCGGAATGGATGCCGTTCATCTCGTGGTCGGAATCGCACTCACGGCCCTCCTGGCCGCGATCGCCACGTCGGGAGAACCGGCACGCCCGAGACGTTTGATGGCCTATGGCATCGGAGCAACCGGGGTCGCCCTGGCGCTCGGGCTAGCGATGCAGGGCGGAGTCGCGAGGACCGACGCATCCACGTCCTCGATCCAAATGCCCACGGATTCCCCCACCGGATCATCCTCAGCCACACCCGGATCCCGCCGGGTGGCGCCCTCGATGCCCAACGCGCCCATCCAGAGTTATCTCTCGGTGGAGCCCTTCGAGGTCCGCCACGAGGTCATGCTGCGGCTGGCAGGGCTGGTGGATGAGCTCGATCTCGACCCGGATGAGACCCTGGAGATCGATGCCCAGGGTGCGTTGGCAGAACGTCTCGCCCAAATGGTCTTCGACAACACCTCGATCTCGATCGATGGTGAACGAACCGATGGCCTACTCCGTCGCGCCGACTTCATGACCGTCGATCTCACCGGCGCGCTGCCGCGACCGAACCCGGTTCCCGAAACCGTCGCCGACGCCGTCATGGGCGTGATCATCGCCTACCCGACCTCGGGGATTCCGCGTTTGGTGAGCCTCGAGTGGCTGAGCTTCCCATCCGCCATGGAGGCGATCCCTGCCACCGTGATCGATCCCGAGGTCGTGACATCGAGCGTGCTGTCGCCGGATGAGAACGACGTTGAGTGGCGCTACGCCCTCTCGGAAGACCCGATCCCAACCGTCGAGGCGGTCCCGGTGGAGCCGGTGGAGCTGCCCATCCCGTGGCTGGCTCTTCCATTCCTGGTGCTCGCGGCCGCCCTCGTGGTCGCCGGACTCCGCGGCGATCGAACGTCGTCCTATGTCGCCGCGGCCCGCGTGGTCCTCGCCGTCGCCCTGGTGATCGGGCCGCTGGTCGAGACCTCCATCGCGCTCCCCGGCTCGTCCGGACGAACACCATCGGAGCGGCAGGCGCGGCGGATCCTCGCCGGGCTGCTGCCCAACATCTACCGGGCGTTGGAGTTCCGCAGCGAGGAGCTCATCTACGACCGACTCGCCATCAGCGTCACCGGAGAGACCCTCTCCGATGTCTATCTCGAGCAGCGACGGGCTCTCGAGATGGAGGAGAGGGGCGGGGCGCAGGCGAGGGTGGAGGCGGTCGAAGTGCTGAAGGCGGCGGAGATCTCCAAGCGCGATCACGGCTTCGGCGTCCGGGCCGAATGGACGGTCGGCGGGATGGTGACCCACTTCGGCCACCGGCACTTCCGGCAGAATCGATACAACGCCCTCATCGACGTGGTACCGATAGATGGAACGTGGAAAATCCGCTCCATCGAGATTCTCGAGACTGAGAGGGTCAAATGAAATTACTCCGCGAACCCCTGTTTCAGTTCGCTATCCTCGGGGTGGCGCTGTTTGTCGTTTACTCGGTCGCCGCGGATCGTCAGGCATCCCACGAGAGCACGATGATTCGGATCACCGGATCGGAAATAGACCTGCTCTCCGCCACCTTCCAGCGGCAGTGGCAGCGCCAACCCACCGACTTCGAGCTCGAAAACCTCATCGACGCTCGAGTCCGTGAGGAGGTGCTCTACCGCGAGGCGGTGGCGGTGGGTTTGGACACCAATGACATGATCGTCCGGCGGCGGATGGTCCAGAAGATGGAAATGCTCTCCCAGGATCTCGCCCTGCTCGCCGATCCCACGGACGGCGAGCTCCAAGCCTTCTTCGACGAAAACAAGGAGGACTACCGGATCCCCCCCGAGTTCAGCTTCTCGCACATCTATTTCAACCTGGACAATCGCGGCGCGGACGCCGAAGCCGATGCTCTGAAGGTGCTTGAGGATCTCAGGGCACAGAATCCCCCACCGGCTCGCGCCCCAGAACGGGGCGATCGGTTCATGCTCGGCCACGATTTCGCCGATCGGTCGTCCCGGGAGGTGGCCCGGGAATTCGGCATGGAGTTCACCGACACCCTCACCGAACTCGAGCCCGGCTGGCAGGGTCCGGTCCTCTCGGGATACGGACTCCACCTGGTTTTTCTCGGCAAGCGGGTCGAAGACCGCATCCCGGATTGGACCGAGGTCAGGGACCGGCTGGCGATGGACTACAACCGGTCACGAAGCGATCGGGCCAGGGACGCCCTCTACGAAGGTCTGCTGCAGAAGTACGAGGTCGTGATCGACGAGGCGGTCGTTCCGGCGGGCTCCTGATCCGCCTTTTTCTGTCGTTTGAGTGACGTGACGTACTATTCTGGTGGTGGAATATCCGCTCCGACATGGCGTTTTGATGAACGCCCTTATCAATTGACGTCCGGAAGTACTGAAGATGATCCGACTGCTCCTCACCGCCGTGTCCGTGATCCTGACCGCATCGCTGGTCAGTGGTTGTAGCTCCGCCCAAACCCAGCCGCCGTCGATCCCCCCGGCGACACCAACACCGGTCGCTTCGTCCGCCCAGTCCCCGACGCCCGGCTCGGAGGAGGCGCACGAGCAAGGATCAGCGGAATCCGACGCCGGGGAGCAGGCATCCCAAACCGAAGCCGGAGCGTCCGCCGCGGCAGACCCGGAGGCGGCTCAGGACCCCGAAGGCGGACAGCAGGCCGACCAGGAATCAAGGTCGAGCGAGTCTCCCACCGGTGGAGCCCGAGCGGGTGGTGTTCAGTCACCATCGGGAACGTCTTCAACCACAGTCGCGGGGGCCTCCCCATCCCAGGGCGGCGGGTCATCCACCTCGGGCGGGGCAACAGCCGCAGGAGGGTCCGCCCCAGGCGCCCGGAGCCGAGAGGAACGGACTGGCGAACTCGACAGCAAGCTCGACGCCTCGCTCCGCGAACTCGACGGCCTTTTGATGGAAGAGCAACAGCGGCTCGCCGAACAGGCTGCCTCCCAAGGCTCGGGAACATCGGGAGGCACCAGCGGCGGTCTCGGGTCGGGTTCGAGCGGCGCCGGCGGTTCCGGATCATCAGGATCCGGGTCATCAGGATCCGGGGCTTCAGCGCCAGGCTCTTCAGGCGACGGTTCCGATCCCGGCGGATCCGCAGGCGGCACCACCGGTGGATCATCAAGCGGCGGCGCGGTGGGAGGAGGCGGCATCGGCGGTGGAGACTCCGGCGCCCCGGTCCCGGAGGATGTGGGAGATGGTTCCGACGACGACATCGTCGCCGGCCAACTCCGCGAGGCGGCCATCGCCGAAGAGGATCCCGAACTCCGCGAGAAACTGTGGCAGGAGTACCGCGACTACAAGGCCTCTCTGAGCGGCCGATCGCGTTCATCGAATGATGAGAACTGAGGAGAAGAGGTCCTTGAAAAGCCGAAACATTTCCGTCAGTTGTCTGCTCTTGGTCGGAGTGACCATCGGCTGCAGCACCGCGCCGCCTCGACCGGTTGAGCCCGTGGATCTGGTTCAGGCCACCAACGAGGTCGTCGAAGACCACCTGCTCGATGTCTCCATCGTCGTCTTCGACCCCGGCCTCCCCGGCGAAGACGA
This sequence comes from uncultured bacterium, assembly GCA_965533305.1. Taxonomy (GTDB): domain Bacteria; phylum Acidobacteriota; class Thermoanaerobaculia; order Thermoanaerobaculales; family Sulfomarinibacteraceae; genus JAHECW01. The sequence goes on from CBESWV010000037.1 coordinate 9,555, forward strand.
GGAGCTCCCCGATGGGGTCCAGCCCGAGGTGCGCAAGGCCGAGGCGAGATACATGGCCTACCGACTCGAGGAAACCATGCAGGAGACCGGTCACTGGGGCGCCGTCCGGGTCGTGCCCCCGGATGCGTCCCGGGGAGATGTTATGGTGTCGGCCAGGATCCTCGAATCCAGCGGCAGGGATCTCAACCTCTATGTCAGGGCGACGGACGCCACCGGCAACGTGTGGTTCGAAAACCGGTACAAGGGGCGCGCCGATCCGACCGCCTACCAACCCGAGACCATCGGGAGGACGCAACCATTCCAGAATGTCTACAACCGGATCGCCAACGATCTCGTCAGGGCACTCGGCAAGCTCGATCCCGACGAGCTCATCGAGGTCCGCCGGGTAGCCCAACTCGACTACGCCGTCGATCTCGCGCCCATGGTCTTCAAAGACTATCTCGAGACCGACCGGAAGGGCCGGAAGAAAATCTCCCGCCTCCCGGCCGAAGACGACCCCATGATGGCGAGGGTGAACGAAATCCGAGAGCGGGAGTACTTCTTTGTCGATGTGCTGAACCAGCACTATGCGAGCTTCTCCCAAGATATGGTCACCCCCTACGACAATTGGCGTATGTTCTCCTACGAAGAACAGGTGGCCCTGACCGCCCTGCGCCGCAAGGCGACCACCCAGCAGGTTCTGGGCGGGCTGGCGGTTCTCGGCTCGATCCTGATGGGCGGTGGAAGCACCACCGAACGGGTGATCCGGGACGCCGCCATGGTCGGCGGCATCGCCGCGATCTCCGCCGGGGTGGGCACCCGTAAGGAGGCCAAGATCCACGTCCAGGCCCTGGAGGAGCTCTCCGCTTCGTTCGACTCCGAGGTCGAACCCATGGTCATGGAGGTCGATGGCCGGGTCCTCCGGCTGACGGGCTCGGTGGAGACCCAGTACGAGACCTGGCGGCAGCTTCTGAGTTCCATCTGGGCCGACGAAACCGGGCTGCCGACGGATCCCAACAGGACGCCCAGCGGCATTCCTCCGCTGAACTGACCGATCACCGTCATGTCTCGGAATCCCCCTTTGCAACCGCCACCGAGGATCGAACCCGAACGCGGGCCGGATCGGGCGGCGCCGTCACCTCGATCGCGATCAGCCCCGCGGCCGTGGGTCGTGGGGCTCCTGGCGCTGCTTGCGGTCGCCCTTGTTGTGGTCGTTGTCGTACTCCCGAAATTGGTTGACCGGCGCGCCGAGACGAAAACCACTGATCCCGTCGCTGAAATCGTCGAACCGACCCCTGCGCCGACAACAACACCCATCCCGCCGACTCCACCGCGTCCCGCGGACGACGGGGTCCGCCGCACGATGAACAAGGCACTCGAGGAGGGCCGGGCAGCGCTGACCAGCGGCGACGCAGCAGCAGCCATCGCCGCCTTTGGTCGCGCCGCGGCCCTTGATCCCGGCAACACCGCTGCCGAGAATGGTCTGCGTCGATCCGAGGTCCTCGCCGAGGTACAAGCGTTGGAAACCACAGCGCTGGCACACGAAGAGCGCCACGAGACCAAAGCCGCGACCCGCGCCGCACGACGTGTCCTCGAGCTCGAACCAAACTCGGAGATCGCCCGTGGGGTGATCCGCAGAGCGGCCCTCGCGGCCGAGAAAGCAGACTATCGTGATCTCGTGACCCGGGGTCTCGCGGCGCTCGAGGCTCGGCAGTACCAACCGGCGCTCGGCGCCTTCTCATCGGCGGCCGAGCACGAGCCGGCGGCGCCCGAGGTGGTCGACGGACTCACCCGAGCCCGAGCCGGGCTCAAGCAGGACGCCGTCAGCCGCCACCTCGCTCTCGCAGCCGAGGCGGAAGAGGCCGAGAACTGGGCGTTGGGAGTGGGCGAGTATCGTTCGGCCCTGGCGCTCGAGCCCAGCCTGGCCGTGGCGCAGGAGGGTGATGTCCGGACCAGCGAACGCCTCGAACTGACCCGAAGAATCGAGTTTCACCTCGCGAATCCCGACCGCCTGGCGACCACCAAGGTCCTGGAAGAGGCGGCCGATCTGGTCGCCGAAGCCAAGATGGTCGCATCACGAGGGCCGCGTTTCTCGGACCTCATCGACCGTCTCGATCGCCTCATCGTCCAGACCTCGATCCCGGTGCCGGTCATTCTCGAATCGGACGGCCTCACGAGTGTCGTGGTCTTCAGGGTCGGCGAGTTCGGCACCTTCGACCGCCAAACCATCGAGCTCCGGCCCGGGACCTACACGGTCGTCGGTCGACGCGAGGGATTTCGGGATGTTCGGCTCGTCATCAAGGTCGGCCCGGGGCAGTCCCCACCGATCGTGAGAGTCTTCTGCACGGAGGCCATATGAGACTCTCCGTGATCCGCAACGATGAAAGACACGACCTCAGCCTCGGGGTCGATGACTGGCCGATCAGCATCGGCGGCGCCGGGAGCCGGCTTCCCATCGACGGTCTCGACGACGACAGGATCGCGGCACACCTCGGTCTGGCCGACGGTGCGGTCTTTGTCCAACCGACCGCCGACGCGACAGCATCAGTCCACTGCAACGGAGTTGTTCTGACCGCATCCCGGTGGCTCGAGGATGGCGACCTTCTGACCGTTGCTTCATCCCGGCTCGTTGTCCACATCGAAGACAATCGGATGGAGATCGAACTCGAGCGGCGGCCGGCATCGCAGCCGGGCAGACCCCATCAACCCCCGGCTCGGACCGAAAGGCCTCAGCCGGTGATCATGGTCAAACCCATCAGCTTCACCCCACGTTCAGGGAAGACCGGCGGCGCCCGCAGACGCCTCGGTCTCGGCGCGATTCTGCTCTGGTCCGCGCTTGGAATCATGGGTTTCCTGGCCTGGTACGTCCTCACCGGGCGGACGGTCGAGATCGTGGTGGAGCCGACCCCGGATCGACTCGAGGTCCACGGATCCTGGCCGGTGCTGCCCATCGACGGACGCAGCTTCCTCCACCCCGGCAACTACGAAGTCAAGGCAGAGCTGACCGGCTACCGACCCCTCGAAGAGGCTCTCAAGATCGATGGTGATTCGGCGGCTCGATTCCACTTCACCCTGGATCCGCTGCCGGGGCGAGTCCGGATCACCACGGGTGATCTCACCGACGCCGAAATCCGGGTCAACGGCGAGACCGTGGCCTCAAGCCCCGCCATCATCGAACTTCCCCAGGGCGAGCACGCCATCGTGATTCGCGCCCGCCGGCACGCCGAGGCCATCCGTCGGATCGCCATCACCGAGCCCGGTGAGGAACTCGAACTCGACATCACCCTCGTTCCGGCTTGGGCGCCGGTTCGCTTCCGTTCGGATCCGGCCGGAGCAGAAGTCCTGGCCGACAGTCATGCCCTCGGGACGACCCCACTCACCGCCGAGCTTGGCGCCGGGGGGCACTCCATCGAGCTTCGTCTCGCCGGCTACGAACGCCACCGAATGCCCATCACCGTGACCGCCGAGGTCGCGCTCGACCTCCCCTTGATCCGACTCTCGCGGGCGTCGGCTCTGCTGACGGTGACAAGTGATCCCAAGGGCGCCAGCGTGACCCTCGATGACACCTTCATGGGTGTCACGCCCATCGAGATCGCCGTCACCCCCGATCGAGAGCACGAGCTCACCCTCGCCAAAGGAGGGTTTTCGCTCCACCGCCGAAACCTGCGCCTGGCGTCCGGCCAACGAGAGAACCTGGCCATTGAGCTCACCCCGCTCGTGGGAACCATGCGATTCCGCTCGCAGCCCCCCGGAGCGGAACTGTTCATCGACGGCGAGTCACGGGGACGCACCGATCTCGTTTTAGAACTCGAAGAGCGGACCCACCTGGTCGAGATCCGGCTCGACGGGTATCTTCCTTTCAAGACGACCATCACCCCACGAGGGCAGACCGTAGGCGAGGTCAACGCGGTGCTCGAATCGGTAGCAGCGGCTGCGGCCGCCCGCCGGCCCCCGGTGATCACCAGCCCCCAGGGCGTCGAGCTCAGGCTCATCGAAGGGGGGCGCTTCACCGCCGGCGCCTCACGCCGGGTACCCGGCCGGCGCGCCAACGAGACCCTGCTCTCCATCGAGATCAGCCGCCCCTTCTATCTCGCGGTGCGGGAGGTCACGAACCGCGAATTTCGGGCCTTTTACAAGGGCCACCGTTCCGGCAGCGCGGGCTCGGCCAACCTCGAGGTCGACCACCACCCGGCGGTTCGGGTGAGTTGGGACAATGCCGCCCGCTACTGCAACTGGCTCTCAGAGCAGGAGTCCCTACCACCCGTCTACATAAAAAAAGCCGGCACCATGGTCCCGCGATCGCCGCTTCCGGCCGGCTACCGGCTTCCCACCGAGGCGGAGTGGGTCTGGGCGGCTCGATACGATAGGGAAGGCCAGGAGAGAAAGTACGGATGGGGCGGGGAGTTGCCGATCCCATCTCAGGCCGGCAACTTCGGCGACCGGACCGCCGATCCCATCTTGGGCGACAGCCTGCCGGACTACTCGGACGGCTACCCCGCCACCGCCCCGGCGGGCTCATTCAGTGCCAATCAGCGCGGTCTTTTCAACATCGGCGGCAACGTCTCGGAGTGGGTCCAGGATCTCTACACCATCTACCCGCCGAGCAAGGCAGTGATGGTGGATCCCTTGGGGCCTTCCGAGGGCGAGTACCATGTCATTCGCGGCGCCAGTTGGATGGATGACAACGTGACCGAGCTTCGACTGAGTTATCGCGACTACGGTGATGAACCGAGACCGGATGTCGGCTTCCGTGTTGCGCGGACGGCTCCTTGAGGTCGCGATGGACCGAACCCCGGATCGAGAGGATCGAATGAACAAAACCAAGATCGCAGTCCTGGTCCTTATTCTGGCGGCCGCCGCGGCCGTTGCCATCATCGGCCCCGGAATTTCATCGGTGAGCGCCTCGGCGCAGGAGACCGAGGTCAAAGACGAAGACTTCATCCCCTCCGAGGAGCTGCCACCCGACAGCGCCGTGGCGTTTCCGGTGGACATCTGAGCACGGCCATGCGAAACAGCAGACCCTCTGAATTCGTCTACCAGCTCGCCGCGCTCTTCATCGCCGTCATCCTCGTTCACAGCATCTATGTCACCGTGGTCCGGCCGCGCGCCGAGGTCGACCTCGCCCTGCAATCGGCGCAGATGCAGGCCGACCCCGACGCCGTGCCCGAGCGCTCGGTCTGGATCATCATCCGCGACTTCGAGCAGGAGGCGTGCTTTGTCCTCATGCTCTGGGCCATGGCCATGATGGCCGCCAAGTGGGTCGCCACCAACCGGGAGAACGGCCTGCTCGACACCGACCTCATCCCGGTGGCGCCGGGGATTCGGATTCTCCCTGAGGATGCACGCGAGTACACCCGGCAGATCCAGGCGCTCCCGGCGAAGGAACGGCAGGCGTTGCTGCCGCGCGCCCTCGAGTCGGCGCTGAATCGCTTCAGCGCCACGGGGAGCATCCAGGCGGCATCCGAGACCGCCCATGCCGCCTGCGAGGCCGAGGCCGACCGGCTCGATTCCGAGCTCGCCATGGTCCGCTACATCGCGTGGGCGATCCCCTCCATTGGGTTCATCGGCACCGTGCGCGGCATCGGCGAGGCGCTCGGTCTCGCCCACAAGGCCGTGGCCGGCGAGATCTCCGGGGTCACCCGGAGCCTCGGAATCGCCTTCAACTCGACCTTTATCGCGCTGCTCATCAGCATCGTTCTGATGTTCCTCCTCCATCAGCTCCAGCTCCAGCAGGAGCGGCTCGTGCTCGACACCTCGAGCTATATCGACGACGGGCTGGTCGAACACCTCCAGGTTGCGGCGCCGACACCCGCGGAGCGAACCGGGTGAACAGCCCGCGATCGTTGCCGCCATCTAGCGCGCCCACTTCTCGTGGATGTGGCTGTGGCCTCCCGGGCAGGGCTGTTAACGGAATGGCGACATGAGGCTCGCCATCGAGCTTGCCGATGCCGGGCTCATCGCCCTGCCCGAAGAGGGTGAGGCGGCGGCACCCAGCCCCGGAATCGCCATTGTGGACGGAGAAACGATCGCCGTCGGCTCCGAAGCCGCGGCACGAGCGCGTTTGACGCCACGCCGGCTGCACACCCGCTTCTGGCAGGACATCTCCACTGAGGAGCTCGGCCGCCCGTTCCCCCGTCAGCTGAGATCGGCCGATCTCGCATGGACCCATCTCTCCGAGATCTGGCGCCGGACCGGTCGCGGAGTCTCGAGCGTTATCCTGGCGTTGTCCGATGGCCGCACCGAGGATCAACTCGGGCTCATTCTCGGGGTTGCTCGTTCGGCGGGCCTTCCCGTCGACGGCATGGTCGATGCGGCGGTGGCGGCCTCCGTCGGGCGACACGGCGACCGGCCCTTCCTCCACCTCGATCTCGAGCTCCACCGAGCGATCGTCACCATCGAAGAACCCGGGCCACGGCTGCGGACGGCCCTGAGCTCCAATGCGATCGGGCTCGCGGTGCTGCACGATACGTGGCTTCGTCTCATCGCCGGGCTCTTTCTCAAACACACCCGATTCGATCCGTTCCACTCTGCGGCGAGCGAGCAGGATCTTTTCGACCGGCTCCCCTCCATCCTCGGCCAACTCGGCCGGCGGTCCTCGACGACCGTGACCCTCGCCGCGGATCAGAAGACCTTCAGCATCGAGCTCGAGCGTGATCGGGTCGGGTCCGCCGCCGAAGTTCATTACCACGCACTCGACGAACTCGTGCGCTCGGCCCTGATCCATGAGCCGGACCGGGTGCTGCTGACCGCGCGGGCAGCCGCCATGCCGGGTCTGACGGATCGGCTCGCCGCACTGACCGAACTCGATGTGATCGAACTGCCCCTCGCGGCAGCAGCCGCGGGCGCCCACCAACGCGCCCACCTCATCGTCACACGGGGTGAGGCTCTCCCGCTGGTGACGGATCTCAGCGATGCGGGTTAGGCGCCAAACCAACCCCATCGGTCTGTCATTCCTTGATGCCATGACCTGTGGACTCGGGGCGGTTGTGTTGCTCTACATGGTGATCAACGGGTCGGTGCAGCAACACACCGAGGAGCTCACCAGAGATCTCCAGGCCGAAGTCGACCGGCTCGAGATCGAGGTCCTCGATGACCACGCGCGGATGGTCGAGCTCCGCAACTCGGTTCGGCAGGTCGAGGATGAACGACTCCGGGCGAGCGGGCTTTCGCGTCGTCTCATCGAGAACTTGGAGGAAATCCAGGTCGAACTCGCCACCTTCGACGGATCGACCATCGCCCGCCGCGAGCACATCAACCGCCTCATGGCCGATGTCAGGTCTCTCGAAGAGGACGCCAAGCGGTTGTCCGCCGCGACACCCAGCGACGAGACCCCCGGCAGCAGGATCCGCACCCATGTCGGCGACGGCGACCGCCAGTACCTCACCGGACTCAAGGTCGGAGGCAACCGGATCCTCTTTCTGGTCGACGCCTCGGCGAGCATGCTCGATGACACCATCGTCAATATCATCCGCCGCCGCAATCTGCCCGACACCGAAAAGCTCCGGGCCGAAAAGTGGCGCCAGGCGGTGGCCACCGTCGACTGGTTGACGACCCAGATTCCGCGCACCAGCGAGTTCCAGATCTACACCTTCTCCGACCGTTCCCGAGCGGTGCTGCCCGACACCGCCGGCCGGTGGCTCGATGGCGGCAATCGGGACGAGCTCGAACGCGCCATGGCTTCCCTGCGCCAGGTGGTGCCCGACGGCGGGACCAATCTCCACGCCGCCATGACCGTGATCACAGGTCTGAATCCACGACCGGACAATGTGACCCTGCTCGTCGACGGTCTGCCGACCATGGGCGCCGGCAAACCGAGCCGGGGCACCGTGAGCGCTCACCAACGGGCCAAGCTCTTCGCCCGGGCCATCAAGAGCCTGCCGCGATCCATCCCTCTCAACATCGTGCTCTTCCCCATGGAGGGCGACCCCATGGCGGCCAGCGCCTACTGGCAGCTCGCAATGGCCCATCGGGGCTCGTTCATGTCGTTGTCGGAGGATTGGCCGTGAAGCGCCGCGAGGAACTCTCGGTCTTCTCGCTGTCGTTCCTCGACGCCATCTGCTGTGGTTTCGGGGCCATCGTGCTTCTCCTGGTTCTCACCAAGGTCGGCGAGCCGAGGGCCATCGAGACGGCGCGTGAGGATCTCGATGGCCTGGTGGCTCGCCTCGAGGCCGAGCTCCATGAGATCCGCGGCGAAACGGTCATTCTCGAGCGTGATTTGACCACCCGGGAGAAACAGCTCTCCGAGGAGCGTGCGGCCGTGGCCCGGCTCCGCGGCGATCTCGAGGAGATTCAGGGGGAGTTCAAGGCCAGCCGGCAGTACTCGGAGGTGTCAGAGATCGTCGAAGGCCGACTGCTCGCGGCCCAGCAGGAGCTCACCGATGAGATGCGCCGGCTGCAGGATCGGCAGTACCGAAGGCCGCCCGAGGATGCGATTGTCGGCGGGATCCCGGTGGACAGCGAGTACGTCATCTTCATCATCGACACCTCGGGAAGCATGAAGCACTACGGCTGGTCTTCGGTTGTGCGAAAGATGTCCGAAGTCCTCGACGCCTATCCAAAGGTCAAGGGACTCCAGGTCATGAACGACATGGGCCAATACATGTACTCCCACTATGCCGGAAAGTGGATTCCGGACACTCCGGGCCGCCGGCGCGCGGTCAAGGAACGGCTGGCGAGCTGGAATGCCTTTTCCAATTCCTCTCCGGTGGAGGGAATCACCGCCGCCATCCGGACCTTCGCCCGCGGCAACCACAGGATCAGCCTCTATGTCTTCGGTGACGAGTTCTCAGGAGGATCCATCGACCAGGTCGTCCGTTCAGTCGATCGGATCAATGCCCCGAATCGCAACGGCGAGCGGCCGGTGCGGATCCACGCCATCGGCTTTCCCACGGTCTTCCAGGTGGCCGGAGCCCCCGCCTCGACTGGAATCAAGTTCGCCACCCTGATGCGGATTCTGTGTCGGAGGAACGGCGGGACGTTTGTGGGGCTTTCGACCCTCGACTAGCAGATGGGGCGCAGGATGCTGGATGCCGATTGCTCAGTCAGAGACCGCCTTCGGGTCCCATGGACTGCGTGAATCGACCAATGGGTCTTTGAGGATCGAAGTTGAAACACAAAGATCACAAAGAACCACAAAGGAATCACAAAGACATTCTTACTGGCTCATCGCAAAGACCAGGGAGTGGAGTCGCCAACTAGTCCAGCGGGAGCCCGGGTCAATATTGCGAACCTTCGTGCGACCTTCGTGGTTCTTCGTGCACTTCGTGTTTCAAAGAAACTCATGAAGCTCTCAACACCGATCCACGAGGTTGATGGCCGCCTACTCGATGTAACCGAGTGCCCTCAACTGCTCGATGGTCTCGTCGTCGAGCTTCTTCGAGGTCAGGCGGTCGAGGGCGCCAAGACCCTCCGAGAGGGTTCCCAGACACTCGAGAAGAGCATCGCTGGGTGGTCCGTTCTCGACCACGAGGCTCGTGAGTTCCTGCTGATCAGCGGTGAGATCGAAGAGCATGTGGCTGTTGTTCTTGACCCGAAGGATCTCCTTCCGGCTTTTGTGCACAACCCCCACCGACAGCAGTCCCTTTGACCGTTTCCGATCCTGGTCGTGCTCTCCGTGGACCGCCCCCTTGTGGGCCTGGTAGCAGATCACACGTTCTTCCGGCAGCTCGCGGCCCTTGGCCGCAGACGCCCAGCTGATGCCCGAAAACTCGGCCGGCACATCGAGACCGAGGAGTTGGAGGATGGTCGGACCAAGATCAAGGAGAGTGGCCTGGCGGCTGATCACCCTCTGCTCGACCGTTCCTTTCCACCTGATCCCCAGGGGGATCCTGAGGGATGGCTCGTAGAGAAACCGGCCGTGGCCCCAATAGTTGTGCTCGCCAAGGCTCTCACCATGGTCGGCGGTGATGACCACGATCATCTCGTCGGGCGCGAAATAGTCTTCGAGGCCGTCGATCAGACGCCCGATGGCGGCATCTACGGCGGCCACCTCGGTGTCGTAGCGATCGCTGCGTTTGGGGTCCTTGTCGGCAATCCCGAGTCGCTCGGCATACTCGCGGTGAAAACGGTAGGGAGCGTGGGGCTCAACGTAGTGGGCCCAAATCATGGTCGGCGCCGGAGACTTGGATCGAGTGCCGTCTGCGACCCATTCGAGGACCTCGTCGGTGACATCCTCGCCCGTGGCCTCGCTGTTGAGGAGGCCGAACCATCTCCGGCGGGTGAAGACCTCGACGTACTCTTCGAAGTGCTCCCCGAGGCGTGAGAGATTGTGCTTCAGCGTCCAGTTGCTGACAAAGGCGGCGGTCCGCCAACCCTCACCGGCCAGAACCTTCGGCAGCGATTCGAGCCCTTCCCGCATGCGCAGCCCGTTTCGGGTAGCTCCGTGCAACTGCGGCTCAACACCCGTCACCATGGAACACATCGAGGGATTGGTCAGTGGCTCGCTCGTTCTTGCAGCCTCGAAACGGACGCCATCGTCGAGGATCGCGTCGATGGCGGGAGAGGTCGGGCGCGGATAGCCGTAGATCGAAAGGCGGTCAGCTCGGAGCGCATCCACCGTGATGATGACAACCGCCCTGGGTTTTTCGGCGAAGGCGCCGCCCGCGATTCCCATCATCACGAGACCCAGAACCACACCCCGTCCCAGAGTTTTCCGAGCTCCATCCCCCTTGAGCACCGTTTACGTCCTCCTTCGTGACGGCCGCATTCTACTTGAAGTCAGAGGATCCGTATTGGCAATCCGGTGTTCCGGCGAGAGACAGAGGTTTTCGAAGTGGGACAGAATGGGACACCCGGATCATCTCAAATTCAGTCTCAAACTTGGCACCTCACTTGCGTATAGATGGAACGGAGGCGGAGATGTCGAACTGCGCTGAAAGGTCGAAGCAAGGGTTTCCACGGGTGATGGTGGTCGACGACGACCTCGCCCTCCTCGATGCCATGAGCGATTGGCTCCACGCTCGCTGCGGAGCTGAGGTCACGACCTTCGCCTCGGCGGAGGAAGCCATGATCGCGGCCCAACCGCAGAATTTTGATGTCTGCGTACTGGACTATCGACTCGGCGGCGCAGACGGCCTGACCCTCGGCGTCATGCTCCGCGAGATCAACCCCGCTGTTCAGCTGATTCTCCTCTCCGGCCAACTCTCAGCGACCATCGAATCTCTGGCCCTCGAACACGGCTTTGGCCAGGTCTTCGAGAAACCCATCGCTCCCGAGACGCTGATCCAAGCCATCGACACCTAGGAGCGTGTAGTGAATAGGATTGGCGGCGCCTTTCGGGTGTCGTTTGGCCCGATTTTCGGCGTATTCTTGGCCC
>CBESWV010000038.1:0-20731 GCA_965533305.1 uncultured bacterium
TCGTACCAGTCGAGCGATCCGGGCAGGCCGATGGAGAGGTCGTCGGTCCAGCCCTTGCGGATGGTCTCGAACGGAGCCCCCCGAACGCTCTGCACCCGGGCACCGTCGCGCCAGCCCGTGATGTCAAACCACAGATTGGACGGCCCGAGATCGTAGGGGCAACGGTTGTTGACTCGGATGTCGACCTTGACCTGGGCCGAGGGGGAGAAGACCTGGACGGTTGACCACCGATAGTCGGCGCACTCGGAAATCCGAGGTGTCGGCCGCGGGGCGCGGGTCGGCTCCGGAACATATACCGGTGTGGTGGGGGAGGGCGTCGGCGGCAAGATAACCGTGGCGTCGACCCAGCCGGAGCTCTCTTTGACAAATCCGGGTGTCGGGGTTGCGCTTGGTGTCGGGATGGGTGAGGGGGTCGATGACGGTTGCGGAGGTGCGGCCGGGACCGGTTGAGGGTCGCCATCGCGAATCGCAAAGGTGATGATGAGTATGATGGTCAGAATCACGAGCACAACCGCAAAGGGGAGGATGGGGTTGGGCTCGGGCCTCTTGAGGCGGGCGCTGCTGAAACGGATGCTCGATGAGTTCTCGTTCATGAGTCGCCATGACCATAGCCGAGTCCGCCGCGGTCGGGAAGACGTGAAAGGCGAGTCATTCTTGACGCAGTGCGGCATAGGGTCTATCCTGCTGCAACCGGGTTGGAGTCGTTGAAAAGCGGAACCCGGCGCCGGGAGGCCATGATGCGTTGGGTGGTGTTCAACCAAAAGGGCGGCGTTGGGAAATCGACCATCGTGTGCAACCTCGCGGCGGTCAATGCGCGAGCCGGTCGCAAAACCCTGGTGGTCGATCTCGACACTCAGGCCAATGCGAGCCACTATCTCCTCGGTCCCGATGCCGATGACCTGAGCCCCAATATCGCCGAGTTCTTCGAGCAGGCTCTGGGGTTCAAGCTCTTTAAAAACGAAGCCAAGGGCTTTGTCCATCACACCCGTTTTGATCGTCTCCACGTCATGGCGTCATCACCTGCCCTTGAATCTCTCCAGGGCAAGCTCGAGGCGAAGTACAAGATCTACAAGCTCCGTGACGCCCTGCGTGAGCTCGACGGCTACGACGACATCATCATCGACACCCCGCCGGCGTTCCACTTCTACACCCTTTCGGCACTCATCGCCGCGCAGAAGTGCCTCGTCCCCTTCGACTGCGACGATTTCTCCAGACGGGCGCTCTACGGGTTGCTCGATTCGGTTGCCGAGGTCCGCGAGGACCACAACCCGAGGCTCGAGGTCGCCGGGATCGTGGTCAACCAGTACCAGCCCCGCGCACGGCTGCCGCAGCGGATGGTCAATGAACTCCTCGAAGAAGGCCTGCCGGTGCTCGAGCCCTATATCACCTCGTCGGTCAAGATTCGCGAGAGCCACGAGGCCGCCCGGCCGCTGCCGTATTTCGCACCGCGGCACAAGCTGACGGAACAGTTTGAGGCGCTCCACGCCAATACCGTCGGCGTCGTCGCGAAGCGCAAGCGCGGGTGAAGAAACGGCCCCGCGCTGCCGCGGGGCCGTGGTTGATCCATCGAGCCGGAATTGGTGGTCAGACAGTCAGGGTTGGTTGTTCCCCGGACTTGCGAGAGCATCGGATTGAGCCTGGAGTTCGGCAAGTTCGGCCTGGATTCTCGCAAGGTTGAAGGCGATGGATTCCGCCCGCTCGGCGTCGATTTCGGCCCTCGTCACGGGCAGGCCGGGTGTGGTCCGGTCGTGGTCGTCCGGACCCTGGACATCCTCGAGATCACCGCGTTTGGTGGTCGAGACCGCGCCGTACGCCGTGGAGATGAAGAGCAGATCGAGGTGCCGATTGTCCACCCCGACCGAGCCGCTTGAGCCCTGCTCACAGACGATATAGAAGGTGTGTTGGCCAGCACCGACCGGGAAGATACGGGTCAATGAAATGGGAATGCCATACGAACCTGTGGGTGCCGCCCCCGTGATTCTGGCGTGAACAATTCCGTCGTCCAACTGCGTATTGCTCGTATCGCTGATGGAGCAATAGGTACTGGTGGAACCGCTGGTGTTGTCGTGATCCTGGAATAGGCTGATCGCCGCGGTCGCGAACACGTAACCGGAGGTGGGTGCTGTGATCGTCCTGAACGCAACGCTGATCGGGGAGGTGGTCAGACCTGTGACGTCCTCGAAAAAAGTCGATGCGACCCCGGGTTCGTTCGCCATCTCGTTCGAGGAAACCGCGCTGTTCGGCAGGACCACCGACTCGGTTCCGGTGAGACCGGCGTAGACCCCGAAGTCCGAGGTCCCATCGACCCGGAACGACGGTTGAGCGCCGCCTTGGGCATCCATGCCCTGTGCCTGGATATACCCACCCGAAGCTGTGGATCCATCGATGTACAAGAAACCGCCCTCTCCATCGAAGTCGGGATTCATCCACGCGTAGGTGGTCGAGCCGTCCTCCTCGTAGAAAAAAGCGCCTCCCCCCTGTCCGTTGACATCCTGGTCGAGGCGGACTCCCCGGGTGGCTCCGACCTGGAGGTCGCTCTCAACGATGACCTCGTTGGGACCGAGGAGTTTGGTGTTGCCGGGGATGGTGTCGAAGGTGATGTTGGAGATGGGTGTGAGGTTCTTGGTGACGGCGACCTGGGAGACGACGACCTCGCCGAGATCATTCCAAGCGGTCACCACGTAGCGGAAGGCGCCCACCAGATCATGGCCCGCCGGCCAGGACACCTGGGTCCGCGCCCGCGGTCCGCTGTCGTAGACGAGTGCATCGGTTGAGAGATCGTAGACCTTGATGGAGATCGAGACGGCATCGACGTGTTGGACCTGGAAGGTCACCAGACCTTCGTGATAGACGGCTTCGACGGAGCCCATGAGCTGGGCCGGGCCATCGGCCGATACGATGGTGGCAAAGCAGAGCGCCAATAAGAGAACGACAACAAATGACCGCATGGGATCCTCCCCGGTTTGTAGCCGGCGAACCAGGATCGCGGGGATTTCCCGGGATTGTTGCCGGCTGAAATTTGTGGTGCCACAACTCTCATGTTTGAGGCCACTCCCCACGTGAGAGTCAACGAGTCTTCACTTTGGACAAAGTAATTATAGGCGGTGGTGGACTCGATGGGCAGAGCATGAACATGCGCTACGATCGAAGATCCGTCGGCCGTGCGGGTGTGACGTAGATCTCGGACTCGTATTCGGTTTTGGCCTAGGCTGGTTTGAGGAGCGTTTTTGAAAACGGGTGCCGTTCAGTGGGGGGCGAGGCAATGAACCGGTCACACCGTCGTGGTTTCGTGTTCGCGTTGCTGGTCGTGGTTGTGCAGGGTTGCGGGCCGCTGGCTCTCGATACCTCGAGTCAGGGAGCTCTCGATCGGACCGCGCGTAAGATGCGCAAACCCATGGTCGAGAACGAGTCGGCGGTCTTTGACGAGGCGCTCTTCTATCTGGCTGGAACACCGTGGTTAGGCAAGCAGGAGGGCGGCGCTCCGCTGGGGGAGAGAGAGATCAAACTCCTCGTCCCGCTCGACGGACGAACCGCGGACGGCATCGTGGTGGAAGCCCGCCGGCGGAGGATGCTCGAAGTGCGATCGGCGGTCTCCGAGCTCGAATCGTGGCGGGAAAAGACGTCAGCGGCGCGTCGAGATCTGCGTGAGTTCAGTTTCAGTGAAGCCAAGGTCTACAAACGGAATCGGGATTTCCTCGACTGGCCGGTCATTGAATTCAGGATCGACAACAACACCAACCACATGGTCTCCATGGTCCATTTCAGAGCGGTGCTTCTCAGAAAGGGGGACCACAAACCGTGGTTGGTGGAGGATTTCGATCTTGTCTTCTTTGATGGGCTGGCGCCCGGGGAGCACGGTCGTTGGCGGATCGATCCGAAACAACAGGAGTGGATCGCCCTCGTCGATCCGCACCCGGATCTCGAGTTCGCGATCGAGGCTCAGCGGCTCGAGGCCATGGGCGGACGGGTGCTGAGCACCTCGGATTGGGGTGTTGTCGAGTCCCGTCTTCTGGAGGCCTGCGAACAGACCCGCATCGAGATCCGCTCGTCCGAATCCCTGGCCCTGGACCGACCGCCGTTGCCCTCGCTCCCACCGCTCGCCCTGGAAGAGTTCGTTCGTTCCGATGTCGATCCGCCCCCGGAGGGTTGACCAGGCAAGCCCTCTTTCGGGAAGTAGGTGAAGTCAGTTCGACTGCAAAAAAAAGCGCCCGGGTCGTTTCCCGGGCGCTTGGTTGGTCTGAAAGTTGCTCGATCAGTTCTCGTCTTGGTCGAGACCGTTGGAGGGTCTTTCTGGAAGCAGATCGACCGGGTTGAAGAACGTGACGAACTGGAAACTCGATTGGATCGATGTTCCGGAGCTGTTGTAGATGTTCACCAACAGATTACCGCTCGAACTGCCCGTTCTCGTCGTGGAGTCTGCGGCACCGGACGGTGTGACCTGAGTCGTGTAGTCGTTGAAGAAGTAGGTGTGACCGGAGATCGTGATTTGATACCGGTTGAGCGTGCCGCTCCACGTGCTGGTGATGTTTCCGCTGCTCGATGCGACGGATCCGTCGGAGTTAATGAACCCAAAGGCAATGGGCAGAAACGCCGGGATCTGTTGGGTCGAATTCTGGAACCACGCCGATCCATCGGCGTTGATCTGTCCCACGGTGGTCGCTCCCTCTTGAAACTCGATGAACTGCCCGGTAGCCGAGCCGGCGACCATGATCATCTCGAGGAGATCCGAAGCCGAGTTGTTGTCCGCCTCGATCTTGACCGTGTTGTTACCAACGGAGGAATCGAGGAACTGGTGGGTGTCGAAGGAGTCGGCCGTCAGGGTCCCGTTGACGTTCGTCGGGCCGTCGAGATCGATGTCGCCGGCGCCGAGGAACTTCGTGTTGATCGGAACGTTGTCAAAGCTGATGTTCGTGATCGAGCTCACGCCCTTGGTTGTGACCTGGTGCGTCACGAGGGTGTCGGTCCGGTCCCAACCCTTGATCGAAAACCTGAAAGATGCGCCATCCTCGAGGTCGGCCTGCCAGACGACTGAGTTGCCTGCGATCCGGTTGCTGCTCCACAGAACCTCACCTGAGGAGACGGAATAGACATCGACCTGGATCTCGCTCACCGAGCCGTCGGCGATCCGGAAATCAAGCCCGCTGTCGGTCCTTGAAACGAGAACGCCCGACATGGCGGTGTCGGCTTGAACGCCGTTGACCGGGCTCGACTTGAGGGTTGAAGCATTTGCTCGAACACCCTCGACCACCTGTTCCGGGTCGACTTCCGCCTGGACGGCCAGTGGAGCGATTGCCAGCAGGGCCGCAGCAATGAGAGTAAGATTCGATTTCAATGTGAGTTTCATGAGATCTCCTTTTGATCCTGTTGTTGATCATCGCCAGTACAGCGCAATCGGTGTCTGTGGACAGACAAACGGGGCCTCGCCGCACTCATCTGCATACTTCATTGAATTCTCAACAGACTTTAGCAGGACTCGACGAGTTCTTCAAGCGAGTTCCCGGAGAGCCCGAAGAGGGGTCGCTGGATATGGGGTCGCCAGGTCCTGGGGTTGGCGTTCCGACTTGCCGAGATACCGCTCGACCTTTGAACAACATGGCCGGTGGGCATGAATGCCCTGCCTATCGGTTCGAGGTCGTGATCGTGTGGAGGCGTGTCGTTGGCGGCTCGCGGCCACGTCGTCGACTCACGTGTCTTGGAGTCAGCTTTCGGAATCCTGCGCCTTGAACCAGTCAGCGGTGATCTGAATCCCCTGATCGAACGAGGTGCCGATCCTCAGGCCGAGCTCGGATTCGATGAGCCCCGAGGTGATGCACGACCGAAGCTGCTCACCGGCCTTGGCCGGGCCGTGGTCGGCCGGAGGGCCCTGGCCGATGGCTTTACGGAGCTGGTCGAAGAGTTCATTGACATCGGTCTCGACGCCGGTGCCTACGTTGAAGGTCCGAAATCCGGGGAGTCCGAGGACTGCGAGATTGGCGCGGACGACATCGCCGACAAAGACATAGTCTCGGCTCTGTTTGCCGTCGCCGTTGATGGTGGGCTGGAGATTTGCCAGGAGCTTGTGGGCGAAGATCGCGACGACCCCGGCCTCGCCGTGCGGGCTCTGCCGGGGGCCGTAGATGTTGGCGTACCGAAGGCACGTGACATCGAGCCCGTACTGCTGGTTGTAAAAGAAGAGATATCGCTCACTGGCAAGCTTGGATACGCCATAGGGCGAGAGCGGCCGAACGGGGTGGTCTTCGTCAGCGGGGAAGACATCCTGCTCGCCATAAATGGCGCCGCCGGTGGAGGCGAAAATGACCTGCTTGACCAATCCGGAACGGGCGGCCTCCAGGAGATTCAGAAACCCGCCGATGTTGACATCCGCGTCGAAGCGCGGGTCCGCCACCGATCGTCGGACATCCATCTGCGCGGCGTGGTGGATGATGACCTCGACTCCGCGATCGATGATCACGCTGGCCGCCTCATCGGATCGGATATCGGCGATGACGAGCTCGGCGCCCTCGGGGACATTCTCCTTGCGGCCGCTGGAGAGGTCGTCCAGAATCAAAACCTGATGTCCGTCGCGTACCAGCGCTTCGGCAACATGACTGCCGATGAAACCGGCGCCCCCTGTAACAACGATGATTGAACCCATTTCTGACCTCCTGACCGCGGAAAGCCTTGACGAGGCTTTGATCCTGTCCCGCGAATTCTACCAACGCCCGACGCTGGATGTTGCGTGGGATCTGCTCGGCAAGATTCTCGTGCACACGACTGCGGACGGCGTCGTCGCGGTCCGCCTCAACGAGGTCGAGGCCTATCTCGGGGTGGATGATCCGGCCTGCCACACCTTCAGGGGGCGCCGAACTGCGCGGACCGAGACCATGTGGGGAGCGGCGGGTCGGGCCTATGTCTATCTCATCTACGGGATGCACCACTGCCTCAACGTGGTGACGGTGGGGGAGGATGTGCCCGAAGCGGTTCTGATTCGAGGAGGGGCCCCACTCGTGGGGTGCTCACTGGTGCGCCGGAGGCGCGGGCCGAAGGTTGCTCAGCGAAACCTTGCCGATGGTCCCGGTAAGCTCTGCCGCGCAATGGCGGTCACCCGCGCGGAAAACGGTCTCGATTTCGGCGATCCGGGAAGCCCGCTCACCATCCGATCGGATGGGCGCTCCTTTTCCGAACTCGAGGTGGATCGGCTCCCCCGGATTGGAGTCGACTATGCGGGAGAGGCCGCTTCGTGGCCTCTCCGCCTCAAGCTCAGGTGAGCTCTTCCAAGGTCGAGATCAGTTTGTCCACGTCGATCGGCTTTTCCATATAACCACTGGGTTTGTATGTTTTGAACCGGGCGAGAAACGCCTCGAAATCCGCATTGAGAGCTTCCTGAATCCCGGTGACGAGGACCACGGGGATCTCCTTCGTCCGGTCGTCCTTCCGCAGGGCGATGAGTGTGCTGAGGCCGCCTTTTTCCGGCATCATCACATCGAGCATGATCACATCCGGAATCTTCTCCTGAGCGATGGCGATGCCGTCTGCGCCACTGTTCGCAGTGTGAACTTCCCACCCGTGATCGCTCAGCACGGTTCCGTGGTAGGTCGTGACATCGGGTTCGTCATCGATGATGAGGGCGGTCTTCGCTGTCATTCTGCCTCCCTGAGCAACCGGGTCATTCAGTTGCTGGCTTGTTCAAGTTCACGATAGCACCATGGTGAATCTCGAGCAACAACTCAGATACTGAGAATGAGAATCATATTGTATTCATTAACTCTTAGTTGACAGGTATGAATTTTAGGATTAAATTCGAATCGCCATGAGAATCTCTACCCGCGGCCGTTACGCACTCAGGATGATGCTCGATATCGCACGCAATGGAGGCGACGGTTCGCCCGTTAGCCTTTCGTCGGTTTCCGAGCGCACGGACATCTCGCACGGATACCTCGAACAGCTGGCGCCGGCGCTCCGAGCCGGTCGACTGGTCAAAAGCGTCGCGGGGAGGCACGGGGGCTACCGGCTCGCCGCGCCGGCATCGAAGATCACCATCCGGCAGATCATTGAAGCGTCCATCGGACCGGTCTGTGTCGTCGACTGTGTCGAAGAGCCGGAGTCTTGTCTGAAGGCCGAATTCTGTGAATGCAGGATCGTCTACGCCCTCATCAATCAGAGGATCGCTCAGGTACTCGATGACTTCACTCTGGAGGATCTCCTCGATCCATCCTGGATCAGTGATAGCGAATTCGAGCTTGGGGCATCACGAATCCAATTGGGAGGCGTTCCGTCGAGCAGCTAAGGCCCCGGGGCTTCCCGTATCAGGGGGTTCTCGGGCTTGTGAAATTGTGAATGAGGAGGATGGAAATGGTCGAGCGCAGGATTGGCGACAAGCGGCTCACGATGGTTCGCGGCGATATCACCGAAATCGATGTCGAGGCGTTTGTTTTTGACATTACCGAGGACGCGAAGCTGGGCTCGGGTTTTGGTGGCGCCATCCAACAACGTGGCGGCATCGTGATTCAAAAGGAGCTCGACGAGATCGGGTCGGTCCCCACAGGTGAAGCCGTTGTGACCCAGGCTGGGATCCTCAAGGCCGACTACATCATTCACGTCAACGGGCCCAAGTTCCGCGAGGAAGACGAAAAGGGCAAGCTCGAGAATGCCGTCGCATCGGCCCTCTCGCTGGCCGAGGAGAACGGCGTCAAGCGGATGGCCTTCCCACCCATCGGAACGGGCATGTATCAGGTACCCCTGGATCTCTGCGCCAACGTCATGGTGGACACCATCAGCCGTCATATGGCGAATGGTTCAAACCTCGAGGAGGTCCTGATCGTGGTTCAGGATCCTCGAGAGAGCACCCCGTTCGAAGCGAAATTCAAAGAAGGAGTGTGACATGCACGAGTCGAGTTCTCTGCTGCACACGGCCGAGATCGTCCACTGGGCGGCGCTGATCA
Source organism: uncultured bacterium (assembly GCA_965533305.1). Classification (GTDB taxonomy): domain Bacteria; phylum Acidobacteriota; class Thermoanaerobaculia; order Thermoanaerobaculales; family Sulfomarinibacteraceae; genus JAHECW01. The sequence continues at coordinate 8,922 of CBESWV010000038.1, forward strand.
TCATGGCCGTTGTCTATTCCCTCCGCCTGAGGTGGCTCTTCAGTTTCAAACCGGGCGCCGATAAATCCGCGCCGGGTGCGCCCGAGCGAACCGACAAGAAGAAGGGTGCCTTGTACTCGGTCTTCAACGTGGCGATGCCGTGGTCCATGGAGAGTACCCGCAAGGGCTTTGCCTTCTACCTCACCTTTGTCATCTTCCATCTCGGCGTCGTCGCCGGCATCACCCTGGCATTCTTGAGTTCGGTCACTCCAAATCTCGTCGCCAGCCCGGCCTTCGCCTGGATCTGTGGGAGCACCCTGTTCCTGGCGTTCCTGGTCGCGATCTATCGGGTCTTCAGAAGGCTCTTCACTCCGGTCATGAAGCTCATCAGCACGCCTGACGACTACTTCTCGCTCTTTATGCTGACCGCGTGGTTCCTTCTCGGCACGGTGACCCAGGCTCACCTCGCGGGTGTCCAGGGATTCGAGAGCGTGAACATCCTGGTGGCCTATCTCTTCCTGACCAGCTTCTTCCTGGTCTATGTTCCTTTTTCAAAGATCTCCCACTATCTCTACTACCCTTTTACCCGGATCTGGATCGGCCGTGCGCTTGGTCACCGGGGCAGCTACCCCATCGCCCGGGTATAGGAGTCAACCATGAGCAAACCGGCAAAGAACCACAAGATCAAAATGATGGAAGAGCAACTCGCCAAGAAGCTGAACCGCCAGGTGGTGGGTTCGCTGGTGGGTTGCGTTCACTGCGGAATGTGCAACGACAGCTGCCACTATGTATTGAGCCATCCAGACGACCCCAAAATGACCCCGTCGTACAAGGCCGACCAGGTCCGCAAGCTCTTCAAGGCCAACCACGATTGGACCGGAAGCGTCTTCCCCTGGTGGGTGGGTGCGGACAAGGTCCCCCTCACCGATGACGATCTCGACAAGCTCAAGGACGTCGCGTTCGGTACCTGCACCAACTGTCGTCGGTGCACCATCAACTGCCCCATGGGTGTCGACACCGCGACGCTGAACCGGCTCATGCGTGGTCTGCTGACCAACGTCGGTGTGATGCCCGAAGGCGTTCGAGTCGTCTCCAAGGATCAGTGGGAGCTGGGAAACCAGATGGGCGTCCTCAAAGAGGACTACATCGACACCATCGAGTGGATGTCCGAGGAGCTCGAAGAAGACCTTGGCCACGGCGAAGCCGCAATTCCCATCGACAAGAACGGCGCCAAGATCATGTACGCCATCAACCCGCGCGAGGTGAAGTACGACCCGCGCACCATCAAAGAAGCCGCGCTCATTTTCTGGGCGGCCGGCGAGGATTGGACCATGCCGACCGAGGGCTGGGACAACACCAACTTCGGCCTCTTCTCGGGCGATGACGGCCTCGGCGGCGCCAGCGCCAAGCGTGAGTACGACAAGGCTCGCGAGCTCGGTGTGGACAAGATCGTCATCTCGGAGTGCGGCCACGGCTACCGCTCGACCCGCCACGAAGGCGTCAATTGGTCGGGTGATGCCGAAGCGTTCCCCATGGAAAGCTCGGTCATGACCATGCTTCGGTACATCAAGGAAGGCAAGATCGTCGTCGATCCCAGCAAGAACCCCCAGCGAATGACATTCCACGACTCCTGCAACAACGCCCGTAGCTGCGGGTTCTACGAAGAGCCGCGTGAGCTGCTCAGGCTGGTGACCACCAACTTCCAGGAGATGTATCCCAACCGGGCCGAGGGTTTCTGCTGCACCGGTGGCGGTGGCGCCATGTCCATGTCCGAATACACTCCCCGCAGGCTCAAGTCGGGCGAGATCAAGGCAAACCAGATCCGCGAGACCGGCGCCGAAGTCGTCGTCACCAGCTGCCACAACTGCGTCGACGGTCTCGGTGATGTCATCAAACACTACGAGCTCGGTTGCGACATCAAACAGCTCGTCGATCTGGTGGCCAACGCGTTGGTGCTCGAGGAATGCGCCGTCATGAAGAATCGCCCCGCCGGCGCGCCGAAGCCCGAGGTGCCGGATGCTCTCAAACCGGACGCCGAAGAAACCGCGGCCCCGGCCGTTGCCGCCGAGGCGCCGCTGGCCGGACGAAAGATCCTGGTCGTCGACGATGAAGAGGACATCAGGACCTTCCTTGTCACGGTCTTCGAGGACGCCGGCGCCGAGGTGATGGAAGCCGCGGACGGAGACGAGTGCATCGAGAAAGCCAAGACCTTCAACCCGGATCTCATCTCTCTCGATCTCTCCATGCCCGGCAAGAGCGGTGTCGACGCCTTTGTCGAACTCCGCAAGACAGACGGTCTCCAGGAGATCCCCGTCTGCGTCGTCACCGGCCACCCGGAATTCCGCCAGGTGATCTATGACCGCCCGGTGGCGCCGCCGGAGGGGTACCTGAACAAGCCCGTCGACGAAGACAAGCTCGTGTCATACGTTGCTCACATCATCGACTCCAAGGACGAGAAAGCGAACTGACCGTGACTGAAAGTGATCTCATTCCCGTCGGGTCGACTGCGCTGGACTCCGGCGCGGTCGGACTCGAGGGGTTCCCGGCCGGCAAGCCGGTCCCCGGTGTCGATGCGAACTCCCACGAACTCACCGATGCCGCCATGTACCGGCGGTACTGGGATGAGATGCCCTGCTATCTCTCGATCCACGACCGGGACTTCCGGATCATCGAGGGAAACCGACGGTTTCGAGAGGATTTCGGTGAGCAGATCGGCCGGTACTGCTACAGGGTCTACAAGGGGCGGGACGAGATCTGTCCCAACTGCCCGGTGGAAGCCACATTTCTCGACGGGAACAATCACCCGTCGGAGCAGTTGCTGACGATCGCTTCGGGGGCCCAGATCCCGGTGATGGTGCACACCACACCGATCCGCGATGCCTCGGGAGTCGTGGTCGCGGTCATGGAGATGCACACCGATATCGAGGAGGTCAAAGAACTCCAGAAGGAGCTGCATCAGAGCCAGGAGCGTCTCGCTCAGCTCTTTGAAGAGGTGCCCTGCTTCATCACCGTCCAGGGACCCGACCGAGTCATCCAACACGCCAACCGGAGGTTTCGCGAGGTCTTCGGAGTTGGGATCGGGGAGGACTGTTTCAGGGTCTACAAGCACCGTGAGGAGCAGTGCCTCTCGTGTCCCATGATGAGTACCTTCGAAACCGGCCGGTCCCACGACTACGAGGCCGCGGTGCTGTCAAAGGACGGCGAAGAGCTCAACCTTCTAGTCACCACGGCACCGCTGCGGAATTCCGATGGAGTGGTCGAGGCCGTGATCGAAATGGGTGTGGACATCACCCAGATTCGCGAACTGCAGGACCAGTTGACCTCCATCGGGCTCCTGGTGGGTTCGATTTCGCACGGCATCAAGGGTCTGCTCACCGGTCTCGACGGCGGAGTCTACATGGTGAACTCCGGTTTCGAGCGGGACAAACCCGAACGGGTGAAAAAGGGCTGGGAGATGGTTCAGCGCAACGTGGATCGGATCAGATCCATGGTGCTCGATATTCTCTACTACGCCAAGGATCGGGAACTCATCGTCGAGGCCATCAGCCTCCCGGGGATGGTCGATGACCTCAGGGACGGCATCAAGAAGAAGGCTCTCGATCTAGGCGCCGAAGTTCTGTTCAAGATCCCCGCCGACATCGGCGTTTTCGATGGCGATCCTCAGGCGATTCGAGCGATGTTGCTCAATCTCATTGAAAACTCCATCGACGCCTGCCGGATGGACAGCGAGAAGACCGACCATGTCATCTCCGTCGTCGCCCGTCGGGCCGAACCCTTTATGACCATTTCGGTGGAGGACAACGGGATCGGGATGGACCGAGAGACCAGGGAGAAGATCTTCTCGCTCTTCTTCTCGTCCAAGGGTCTCAAGGGGACGGGTCTCGGGCTCTTCATCTCGAACAAGATCGTCGACAAACACGGCGGAAGCATCGATGTCGAATCCGAACCGGGCAAGGGCACCCGATTCGTCGTCCGAATTCCGCTGGTCGCCCGTCCGAGCACAACGGTCGACGGTGAGATCGCCGGAGCCAGGAACGCATAGTGGAACCGAGACGAATCCTGGTGGTCGACGACGACCCCGACATCGTCGAGTATCTCGGTCTCTTTCTCGAAGATCACGGATACGAGGTTTCGTCGGCGAACCGGTCATCTTCGGCCCTGACCGCCCTCGAAGAGGTCGAACCCGATGCGGTCATCCTCGATGTCGTCCTGCCCGGAAGATCGGGGCTCGATCTTCTCGTGACCATCCGCCAGCATGTCCGCTGGTCATCGGTTCCGGTCGTGGTCCTCACCGGCAACGACTCCATCGTCCAGGACAACGGCAGGACCTATCTCAGGGGGCATGATCTGGAGCGGGGGCCCGATTGCGTGCTCGCAAAACCGGTCGATCAGGAAACCCTGATCGAGTGTCTGGCGAAACTGATGAACTCTCCCGATGTGAGTTGACCCGAATCGAAACCCCGGATCCGCGAAAAAATCGGACTGTCGCAGGCGGCTTTTGTAGCGCCCACGTCCCGTGGGCGTCGATACCGACGCCAGTACCACCGACGCCGACGAGACGTCGGGTGGAGTCGTGAGGATTCTGCTACCGTAATTGCCGCGGTGGAGGTTTCGATGAAGGTTGTTGTCCTGGGTTGCGGTCGTGTGGGTCAGGCGATGGTGAAAGACCTCGCCACCGAGAAGGATTGGCAGATCACCGCGGTGGATGCATTCGAGTCGGCGTTTTCGGGGCTCGACGGGTTGCCGAACGTCGCAACGCTGCAGGCGGATCTTGCCGATCCTTCGGTTGTCGCCGATGTGGTGTCCGGCCACGACATAGCTGTGGGCGCAGTCCCCGGTCCCATGGGCGCCGCGAACCTGAAAGCCGTCATCGAAAGCGGGATCAATATCGTCGATATCTCGTTTTTCGAGGAAGATCCCTTCCACCTCCACGAGCTCGCCATCAAACGTGGGGTCACCGCGGTCATGGACTGCGGTGTCGCGCCGGGCTTCAGCAACCTCGCTCTCGGACACTCACAGACCGTCTTCGAACGCCTGTCGGAATTCACCTGCTACGTCGGTGGCCTCCCGGTGGTGCGCCAGTGGCCCTACGAATATCGTGCGGTCTTTTCGCCCATTGACGTGATCGCCGAGTACACCCGGCCCGCGCGGTTGGTGGAGCAGGGGAGGGAAGTCGTGCGGGAAGCGCTCTCCGAGATCGAGCCCCTCGATCTGCCGGGAGTCGGCACCGTCGAAGCCTTCAACAGCGACGGCCTTCGCACCCTGCTCAGGGTTGAAGGCATCCCCGATATGAAGGAGAAGACCCTTCGTTATCCCGGTCATGCCGAGCGTATGCGGATGCTGCGGGAGACCGGGTTCTTCAGCGAGGACGAGATCGATGTCAACGGGGCGAAGATTCGTCCGATCGATCTCACCGCAGAACTCTTGTTTCCCATGTGGCAGTTGCCCGATGGCGAGGGCGACCAGACGGTTATGCGAATCGCTGTCGAAGGAATGCTCGGCGGACGCAGAATCCGGCGTACCTGGGACATGCTCGACCAGTACGACCACGAGCAGAACATCACCTCCATGGCGAGGACCACCGGCTACACCTGTACCGCCGCGGTTCGGGTGCTCGCTGCGGGTCTCTACAACAAACCGGGTTTGGTGCCGCCTGAAGTCCTCGGACGGACGCCGGGCGTGTATGACTTCGTCATCGCGCGTCTCGCTGAGCGAGGCGTTGAGTTCACCATCACCGATGAAGAGGTCAGTGCTCCCTTTGGTCGCGAGTGAGGAGGTAAGGACTGGTTTGTCATCCTGAGCGAGCGAGCGTAGCGAGGGAGTCGAAGGATCCCCAAAGGCTAAGAAGCGCGCCTCTCACAAAGGACAACTTGGTTCTTTGGGGGGACCCTTCGACTCGGTCGTCGAACTCCCTCGCTCAGGGTGACATGGAATGGGATGGTCGCGATATGAACGTCGATTCCAAGGGCGCCTCTCACTTCCTAACCTCCTAACCTCCTAACTACCTAACCCCTAACTTCCGCTCTCCCCATGTGCCTCGAGGGTTCTTCGGCAGGCGGCCGCGAGCAGGCTTCCCCGCTGATCGGGATCCAGATCCAGCGCTCTTTGAAGCACCGGCCACGCCGCCGTGAAGAGGAAGACGGGAGCGGCGAGATCAAGGAAGAGCTCCCTGCCCGTTGCGGACCCCCGAGGGGCGGCATCCTCGCCGATGACGAGCCGGAGATTCTCGAACGCGGTTCGCAGGGTCGGCTCGAGAGCCTCCACCGCGACATCGCCCCCATCCGCGAGGTCACGCAGAAGCAGGCGGGTGTCGTGCGGCCGGGCCTCTATTCGGCGGAGGATCCGATCCACGGCATCGGAGATCTCGAGGGGAGGCGAGTCCTCGCCAGGAGCGTCCTCGATGACCGTGAGTTCCGAAAGCGCGGCTGCCGCCCTGCGCAGCACGAGGCGGTAGAGCTGTTTCTTCCCGCCGAAGTGATAGGAGACCGCGCCGGGGTTGGCCCTCGCGAGGTCGCAGATGTGGCGGACCGACGCCCCGCGGTAACCATGATCGGCAAAAAGGGTCGCGGCGGTCTCCAATAGGCGCGATCGTGTGTTCGAATTCATACAGTTGTTTGTATCAAATCTGACGATCCAGATCAATCTGAACCAAATTCTACCCAGTCCGGAAAACAGATATCAGTGTATTTGCTCGAGAATCGACCTCTTATCTTCCTTTTTCTCTCAAGATAGATGGAGTAAACAAACGATTGTATGAATTTAGAAGGAGGCCTTGACTCACGGTTCGCGGATCGCTAGCATTCCACCACAGGATGACAATTGATGCACGACGCGTCGTTGCGGCGATCCCCGCACGCTGGGGGTCGACGCGTTTTCCCGGCAAGGCATTGGCCGAGCTGGCGGGTGAGCCCATGATCGCCCACGTGGTGCGGCGGGCGCTGGCTGCGAGGACCGTCGATCACGTCATCGTCGCCACCGACGATGAGCGGGTTGCCGCCGCTGCGAACGAGGCCGGTGCCGAGGCCGTTATGACGGGTGTGCACCCCTCCGGAACCGACCGGATCGCCGAGGCGGTTGCCGGTGGCTCGAATTGGGAACTCGTGGTCAATGTCCAGGGCGATGAGCCCATGCTCTCGGCCGCCAACATCGACACCCTGGTCGAAGGAATGCGCGCGCGGCCCGAGATCGGGATGGCGACGTTGTGCCGGCCGATTTCAGCCGTGGATGTGGAAGATCCCAACGCGGTCAAGGTCGTTCGCAAAACGGACGGGCGGGCGCTCTATTTCTCCCGCTCGGTCATCCCGTTCCCGCGGGATCCGGAGGTAGCCGAGTCTTTGTGGAGGCTCCACCTCGGAATCTATGGTTTCCGGCCGGAGACGCTGGCGGCGTTTGTCGCGATGACGCAGTCTCCGCTGGAACGGGCCGAGGGACTTGAACAGCTGCGCGCGCTCGGCAACGGTATTGAAATTTTGGTCTTCGACGCGCCCGACGAGGCTCATGGGGTGGACACGCCCCGGGACCTCGATCGCGTCCGAATGATGATGAACAGTGGGGATTGAGGAAAAGGGGCTCTAGCGATGGCGACAAAGTATGTGTTTGTAACAGGAGGTGTGGTTTCCGGTCTCGGCAAGGGGATTTCGGCGTCGTCGTTGGCGGCGCTGATGGAAGCCCACGGCTACTCGGTGACCATGCTCAAGGTCGATCCCTACGTCAACGTGGATCCCGGAACCATGTCCCCCTTCCAGCACGGCGAGGTCTTTGTCACCGACGACGGCGCCGAGACCGATCTCGATCTCGGTCACTACGAGCGCTTCACCTCGGCGACCATGGCCAAGAAGAACAACTTTACGACCGGTAAGATTTACGCCTCGGTGATCGAAAAGGAACGCCGTGGCGACTACCTCGGCAAGACCGTCCAGGTGATTCCCCACATCACCGACGAGATCAAGAAAGGGATCCGAAACCTCGGCGGCGATGTCGATTTCGTCATCGTCGAAATCGGCGGTACGGTCGGTGACATCGAGTCGCTGCCCTTCCTCGAGGCCATCCGCCAGTTCCGCTCCGAGGCCGGTCGCGGCAACGTACTGATCATCCATCTGACGCTGGTTCCGTTCATCAAGGGCTCGGAGGAGCTCAAGACGAAACCGACTCAGCATTCGGTCAAAGCGCTGCTTCAGATCGGCATTCAGCCCGACATCCTGCTCTGCCGCTGCGACCGGCCGCTGCCGCAAGACCTCCGCGACAAGATCGCGCTCTTCTGCAATGTCGAGGCCAAGGCGGTCATCCCGGCGCAGGACGCCGAGACCATCTACGACGTTCCGATCAAGCTCGCTGCTGAGGGTTTTGACGAGATGGTCCTCGAGATGCTCAATCTGCCCAAGGGGAAACGCGATCTCAGTCGCTGGCGGATGGTCGTCGATCAGGTCAAGGCATGCGAGGATTCGGTCTCGGTCGGGATCGTCGGCAAGTACGTCGAACTCGCCGATTCCTACAAGTCGCTCAACGAGGCTCTATTCCACGGCGGGATGGCCAACGGCGTCAATGTCGAACTCGTTTTCATCGACTCCGAGACCCTCGAGGGCTCGGGCTATCCCGAACAGCTCTTTGACGTGGATTCGATCCTGGTGCCCGGGGGGTTCGGAAAACGCGGCATCGAGGGGATGATCCGCGCCATCGAATTCGCCCGCGGCCGCAAGATCCCGTTTTTTGGCATCTGCCTCGGTCTCCAGACCGCCGTCATCGAGTTCGCCCGTAATGTCTGTGGACTCGCGGATGCGCATTCCACGGAGTTCGTCAGCCAGCCTTCATACAAAGTGATCTACAAGATGCGCGAGCTCGTCGGTGTCGATCAGATGGGTGGAACCATGCGGTTGGGGAAATACCCCTGTCGGCTGACACCGACGACCAACGCCTGGAAGATGTACGGCAGCGACGAAATCTGGGAGCGCCATCGCCACCGGTACGAGGTCAACCCCGAATACGTGCCCCTCTTCGAGGAGAAGGGGATGGTTGTCAGCGGCAAGTCCCCCGACCGGATCTTTGTCGAGGTCATCGAATTGCCGGACCACCCGTGGTTCCTGGCTTGTCAATTCCACCCAGAGTTCAAGTCCAAGCCCTATGATCCCCACCCGATCTTCAAGAGCTTCATCGCAGCCGCGGTTGACTACCACAAGAGCCGTAAGATGGCAGATGATGCTGCAGAAGAGGTTGCGGAGAAGGAAGTTAGTGGCGAGGTCTTTGTCGAAGACAACGCAACCCAAGCCGTGAGTGAGGAGACGCTCGAAGCGTAACCCAGCCCACCGCAGCGCATCGAAGCCCACAGGTTGAGATGGGACGGTGTCCGGCGTCCCGCTCCGATCTCATCTCGGGTAAACTGGCCCCATGAATTGGTCCCCCTTCGAAATCGCTCCCGGCATCACCGTCGGTGAAGGCTCGACGCCATTCTTCATCGCCGGCCCCTGCGTCATCGAGTCCGCGGACTTCGCGCTCGGTGTTGCCGAGACCGTCAAAGCCGTCGCCGAGCGCATGGGTGTCAAGGCCATCTTCAAGGCCTCCTTCGACAAGGCCAACCGTTCGTCGGTGGCGAGCTTCCGCGGTCCGGGGATCGAAGAGGGCCTCGAGGCGCTCGCGGCGATCAAGGCAGCGACGGGGATGGCCATTCTGACCGATGTCCACCTACCGGCACAGGCGAAGCAAGTCGCTGAAGTTGCCGATGTGATCCAGGTCCCGGCCTTTCTCTGCCGTCAGACCGATCTGCTCATCGCCTGCGGCGAGAGCGGGGCCTCGGTCAACATCAAGAAGGGCCAATTCATGGCGCCCGAGGATATGTCGAACGCGGTCGACAAGGTGCGCTCCACGGGCAATGATCGCGTGACCCTCACCGAGCGCGGTGTCAGCTACGGCTACCACAATCTCGTTGTGGACATGCGTGCGCTGCCCATCATGCGTCGTTTCGCGCCGGTGGTATTCGACGCCACCCACTCGCTCCAACTTCCGGGTGGTCTCGGGCACTCCACCGGTGGGGCCCGCGAATTCCACCCGTATCTGACCCGCGCCGCGGCCGCAGTTGGAGTCGATGGGATCTTTGTCGAGGTCCATCCAAGACCCTCCGAGGCCCTGTCGGACGCGACGACCCAGCTCGATCCGGCGGAGTTCGCACGGCTGGTGACCCAGGTCGTGGCGATCTCGAACGCGCTGGGCGAGGTGGAACCGTGACCCTCGATATCGCACGTCAGGTGCTCCAGACCGAAGCCGACGCCATCCGAAAGGTGCTGGACGAGCTCGGCGAAGATTTTGAAAATGCCGTGGAGATGATCATTTCGTGCACCGGCAGGGTGATCTGGACCGGGATGGGCAAGTCGGGGATCATCTGCCGAAAGCTCGCCGCCACCATGAGCTCCACCGGAACACCATCGCTCTTCCTTCACCCCGCAGAGGCGATCCACGGTGATCTCGGGATGGTCACCGAGAACGATCTGGTTGTGGCGATCTCGAATTCGGGCGCCACAGACGAGATCCTCAGTCTTCTCGAGATCCTGCGCAGGCTCGGCAGCCCGCTGATCGCCATGACCTCCCACCCGGATTCACCCCTCGCCAAGGCGGCGGATGTTCACCTCGATCTCGGGGTGCGGAACGAAGCATGTCCGTTGAATCTCGCCCCGACCGCCTCGACCACCGCCAGTCTCGCCCTTGGCGATGCCCTGGCATTGACGGTTTCGGCGCGGAAGGGATTCCGTGAAGAGGACTTCGCCCGGTTCCATCCGGGAGGCAAGCTCGGCAAGAAATTCCTCAAGGTCAAAGATCTGATGCACTCCGGAGAAGACATGCCGGTGGTCGCGGCCGATGCCGCCATGAAGGACGTCATCTACGAGATGAGTCGCAAGGGGCTCGGCCTCGCCGCGGTTCTCGATGCTGAAGGGGCTCTGCTCGGAGTCATCACCGACGGCGATCTGCGACGGCTCATGGAGCGCGACCCTGATCCATTGGCGCGATCCGCCGACGAAGTCATGCACAAGGGCGGCGCCTGCATTTCGGCCGATGATCTCGCCACCGCGGCGCTCAAAAAGCTCGAAGAGAAACGGATCACCTCGCTCATGGTCTGCGACGGAAGCGGCAAGGTCGCGGGCGTGCTGCACGTCCACGATCTTTGGGGCGTTGGACTCTTCTAAATTATGAATTATGAATTAGGAATGATGAATTACGTCGCAGCGGACCTGCACTTGCGACGATAACCGGGTGCGATGTCATTCATAATTCATAACTCATAATTCATAATTTCTCGTGTTTTCAATATAGGGAGCCCGATGATGCGACTGACGATTTTGACTACAGGTGGAACGATAGATAAGACCTACAACGAGTTCGACGGCTCGTTGGCGAACTCGCGATCGGTGCTCGATGTGATCCTGGGTTCACTTCGTCTGCCGGATGTGTTTATCCGTCACGTCGTGGTGATGCACAAGGACTCACTCGATATGACCGAGGAGGATCGGATTCTGATCCTCAAATCGGTCAGAGACGCGCTGCCCAACTCGGACGCCGTGATCGTCCTTCACGGCACCGACACCCTGGCCAAGACCGGTGAGATCCTCCACCGTGAGCTCGGCGATCTCGAGATCCCGGTCATCCTCAGCGGCGCCATGCGGCCCTACGAGTTCCGGGACACCGATGGTCTTCAGAATGTCACCGAAGCCATGGTGGCCGCCAGACTCCTCGATGGCGGCGTCTACGCCGTGATGCACAATCGCGTGCTGCCCTTCCCGGGCGTCAAGAAGGATCGCCAGGCGAGGACGCTGATCCCGGCATAGATCGAGATGAGCAGGCTGGAAGCC
>CBESWV010000039.1:0-20500 GCA_965533305.1 uncultured bacterium
AATCCCCCCTGGGTCACGATCGAGAAAGCGCGTCCAAGTGTAACAGTGGCGGGTGCTCAACCGCCGTGATGGGGACCGGGCCGGTGGCGGGCGGTCCTCCACGTGAGCACGGCCCAACCGCCGATGAGCAGCAGTCCGCCGATGGGTGTGATCGCCCCCATCCACCTGGCGCCGGTCAACGCCATCAGCATGAGGCTGCCCGAAAACACCAGGGTGCCGGCCGCGAGCATCCAGCCTCCGAGGCCGAGCCGCGCTTCCGGCCACCGGGTCACTCCCCAGGCGACGGCCAGGAGAGCGAGCGCATGGAACATCTGGTATCTCGCGCCGGTCGAAAATGCGGCGAGCAGTTCAGGCGCGATCCGGTCTTTCAGGGCGTGTGCGCCAAATGCCCCCGCCGCGACGGCGGTGCCCGCCAGGAACGATCCCACTGCAAAGAGGACGCGGTCGGTATTCAACGGATGCGCCCGTCACTCATCAGGGTGGACGATGCCGATATAGGGCAGGGTCCGGAAGCGTTCGGCCCAGTCGAGACCGCAGCCGACAACCCAGACATCGGGGATGGAGAACCCGAGATAGTCGATCTGGGTGAACACCTCGCGGCGTTCCGGCTTCTCCACCAGGACGCAGGTCTTGAGCGAAGCAGGTTGACGGGCGGCGAGGTTGCGCAGCAGATAGCTCAGGGTGTAGCCCGTGTCGACGATATCCTCGACCACCACGACGTGCTTGCCGGTGATGTTTCGGCGCAGATCCATAATCATTCGGACCGCACCATCGGTGTCGGTGGATTCGGAGTCACCATAGGTTGAAAGCGCCATGAAGTCGACGCTGCGAGGGATCGTCAGCGCTCGACTGAGGTCGGAGAGGAAGATGAACGAGCCCTTGAGGATTCCGACCAGCAGCAGATCGTCGCAATCCGCGTAGTCGGCAGAGATCCGAACCGCAAGCTCCTGGACCTTCTTGTGAATCTGTTCTTCGCTGATGAGAACTTCCGGTGTGATCTCGGACATCAGGCCCCCCAGCCAGTCGATCCCGCCGTGAGACGGGTTCTTTGATTTCGGCGTCAGACTTCGGATCTTCCCTGCAACGCACGGATTCGAATCGTCAAGATCCTCACCCTTGATTCTCGGTGGATACCCACTCATTTCCACAACGGGAACCGGGCCGAAATCAACCGTACCACGCCTTCGGCACGAGGTGATGAAACATGCGACCATGTCCGTGGGTTCTACATTTGAGATGAAGGACGCAACTACTACCACTTCGCCCCTCGGCCGGCTGCTCAAGGTTTACGCCTGGCGCTACCGGTGGAGCTATCTCGCCGGGGCGGTTTTCCTCTGGATCACCAACTGGCTGGCGGTGAGCATCCCTGGCGAGATCGGTCACGCCATCGATGGTCTCAGGGCGGGTCAGCCCATCGGCCGTTACGCTGCCCTTATCGCCGTCATGGGACTGACGATCATCTTTGTTCGGAGTCTGTCCCGGATTCTCATCTTCAATCCGGGACGCCATCTCGAGTACCAGATCCGCACGGATCTCTTCGATCGTCTGCTCCGGCTCCAACCCTCGTTCTACGCCAGCCACAAACGGGGCGACATTGTCAGCCGCGCATCCAACGACATCACCTGGGTGCGAACGCTCGTCGGTTATGGCGGTCTTCAGATCGTCAACGTGACTCTCGCTGTGGTGATGACCATCTGGAAGATGGCCGAGCTGTCGCCCCGGCTCACAATCCTCGTGCTGCTGCCGGTCCTGGTGGGAATGGCCGTCGTTCAGGTGGCCATTCGGCGGCTCTTCTGGCTCAGCCGGCAGAACCAGGAACAACTCGGCGAGATCTCCGAGCACGTCCTCGGGAGCCTCCAGGGGATGGCGGCGATCCAGGGATTCGTCGCCGAGGACGCATTTGTCGATCGCTTCGAAGCGCGCAACAGGAAATGGCTCGCGACCGGCATGAAACTGGCGGTGATTCGTGCCGCCGCGTTGCCGCTGCTGGTTCTCGCTGGTGGGGTGGCCATGTACGCCCTCATCGCGGTGGGCGGCCCGCTGGTCTTCTCCGGCGCCCTCACCGTCGGCGAGTTGGCGGCATTCACCGCGCTGCTCACGGTCTTCATGCCGCCGCTGCGTTCGTTGGGTTGGATGCTCTCGGTTATCCAGCGGGGGCGCGCCGCCCTCGAACGGATCTTCGAGTTGATGGATGCACCCATCGACCGGCCCGAAGGCGAAGGCGGGGTGGTCCTTCCCGCCGGCCACGGACCGTCGATCGAGTTCCGCGGGCTTGATTTCGCCTATCCGGACGAACCCGATCGTCTCGTCATCGAAGACTTTTCGGCCTCCATCGAGGCCGGTTCGGTGGTTGGGATCTTTGGTCGTACCGGTTCGGGAAAGAGCACCTTGTTGTTGATTCTGAGCAGGCTTTGCAACCCGCCCGAAGGAACGGTCATGGTCGACGGCACGGATCTCGTGTCCCTCGATCTGGATCGCTGGCGGGAGCGGCTCGCCGTCGCACCACAGCGGCCCTTTCTGTTTTCGGACTCCATCGCCTCCAACATCGGTCTCGACAAGGAGGCCGATCCGGTCAAGGTGGTCAACGCCGTCAGCAAGGCGGCCTTGGATTCGGATCTCGAGAGTCTTCCCGACGGTATCGAGACGGTGGTCGGCGAGCGCGGGATCATGCTCTCGGGCGGCCAGCGACAGCGGGTGGCGCTGGCCCGCGCCCTTCACCGGCGTGGAGATGTCCTGATCCTCGATGATGTGTTGTCGGCGGTCGACCACGCCACCGAGGCTCGATTGGTGGAGACGGTCGCCGCGTTGACGCGGCGACCCGAGGCTCCCACCGTCTTTATCTCGAGCCACCGGTTGTCGGCATTGCGGCACTGCGACACGGTGCTGGTTCTCGACCACGGTCGACTCGTAGATCAGGGGCCGCACCGAGAACTCGTGAAACGTCCGGGGATCTACCGCGACACCTGGCTGATTCAGAGTCAGCGCGCGAGCGGTCTGTCCGAGGCGGCCTCGTGAACGATCGATCCTTGTTCCGCCGGCTCTGGCCGTTTCTGCGTCCCGATGCTTGGACCTTTGCCTTGGCGCTGATGCTCACCCCGGCGGCCGCCGGTCTCAGCATTGTTCAACCGTGGCTGCTCAAGCTGGTCATCGACGACCACGTTGTCCCCGGTGTCGCCGAGGGTCTCGCGACCATCGCGCTGGCCTATCTTGGGGCGGTGGTCGCCGCCTATGTCCTCGAGGGCGGCTATGTTCTCGCCCTGGCATGGGGGGGGCAACGGAGCATTGTTCGGATGCGGTCGGGGATCTACCGCAAGCTGCTCGGGCTCAAACAGAGCTATCTCGATCGGCAGCACGCCGGTGGATTGCTGACCCGCGCGACCTCAGATGTCGATGCGTTGGGCGAGGCCTTCTCATCGGGGATCATCAACATCATCCTCGATCTGCTCATGATCGGCGGCACTCTGGCGGCGATGTTCTGGCTCGATGCTCGTCTGACCGTGGTTCTCCTCCTTCTGGCGCCGCCGATGCTCGCCGTTCTCGAATTCATCCGGCGGCGACTGCGGACGCTTTTCCTCGAGGTTCGGGAGGCCCTGGCCTCGGTCAACGCCTTCCTTGCGGAGCGGGTCGATGGCGTCGAAATCGTCCAGCTCTTCGGCAACGAGGCCGAGAGCGCACGGCTCTTCGATCTCCGCAATGACCGTTTCCGCCGCGCGACGACCCGCTCCAACATCTATGACTCGTTCATGTATGCAATGGTGGATGGCGCGGCCTCCATCTGTGTGGCGGTGATGCTCTGGTACGGCGCGGGTCTGGCTTCGAAGATCGGGCTGCCGCTGGCGCCGGTGGAGCCGTTGAGCGCGGGGTTGTTGGTGGCGTTCATCGAGTATCTCGACCGGCTCTTTCGACCGCTGCGCGAACTTTCGGCTCGGGTGGCTGTGCTCCAGCGGGGTGCGGCCGCTCTCGAGAAGATCCTCGGGCTATTGGATGTTGACGAGACGGTCTCCGATGTTGGAGAGGATCTGGTCGAGACGGACGGACACCTTCGGCTCGAGGATGTCCACTTCCGCTATCGACCCGAGTCGCCGGATGTCCTGGTCGGCATCAATCTTGATGTGGCGCCGGGTGAAGTCGTGGCCATCGTCGGCTCCACCGGTTCGGGCAAGACCACTCTGACCCGGATTCTGGACACCTCCTACACCGGTTATCGAGGGACCATCACCATCAACGGGCAGGAACTCTCGGCCATCAGGGGATCCCAGGTTCGGCGGCGGGTCGCGGGTGTCCGTCAGGATGCCCAGCTTTTTTCCGAGTCGGTTCGGTTCAATGTCGACATGGGGAACCCGGAGATCTCCACCACCGATACCGATGAGGCGGCCGAGCTTGTCCACGCCGACCAGATCGTCGGGCGGGTCGGGTGGGATCATCAGCTTCGTGAGCGGGGAGCGGATCTTTCGGTGGGTGAGGGCCAGCTCCTGGCCTTTGCCCGGGTCATGGCGCACGATCCCGCACTTCTCATCCTCGATGAGGCCACCGCGTCCATCGACTCCATGACCGAGCAGCTCATCCAGGATGCGCTGGCGAGGATCTTCGAGCGCAAGACGGTCATCGTCATCGCACACCGCCTGTCCACGGTGGAGCAGGCGGATCGGATCGTGGTGCTCGAGAAGGGGCGGATCGTCGAGCAGGGAAGTCACACTGAGCTCATGGCCGCGGAAGGTCGCTACGCCGATCTCGTGAGAGCAGGGGAAGATCTTCTGGTAGCTTGACGCAGACCCGCCGCGGCGCGGAGAAGATCCGCTGGTCCAAGGGCCGGGCCAGCGACAGGTACGGCAATCAGCGGCGGCAGTGTTCAGGGCCACAGACAGCGACAGCAACCAGTTGCACCTTGCATCTCGAATCTCGAATCCTGCAACCTACATCTTGAATCTCTCGATCTCCGACCAGCTACTATGCCCCAATGAAATGGTTCGTCGTCGCGCTGATTCTGGCGTATGTGGGGCTGCGGGTCTATGTGATGCTCAGACCCACCTCGTCGGTCGCCAAGGCGTTCCACCGCCGCTATGTGCTGCGCACCGATGCGCACGCGATGTCGCGCAAGGAGTTACTGCTCAGCTCGTTGTCGTTTCTGGCGTTTGCCCTGTGCTGCGCCGGTTTCTATTTCGGGGTGATGTGGGGGGCAACGGAACTGGGCTGGAGGGTCTTTGATGCGCGACCGGTGGTGGTGCTCGGCAAGGCCGGGCTCTTTGTCGGCGCCATGGCCCTGGCGGCAACGTTGTTTCTGCTCGGTGCCGCGGTGGTGCGAAAAGGTTGAGGTCGTTGTCCGGCTCGGGAGGATCGATGATTCGGAAAAGCCGCTCGAGTTCGTGTCTGTGGTACGAGCTGGTGGATGATCTGCCGTTCTATACCGAAGGCCCCAGCTAAGTGGACTCCAACGTCTGCCAAAGGCATGATTGCCATGTCTGCTGCCTCGATACGATCATGACCCTGACCGAAGCGGATGTGTCGGTGCTCGAGGAAGCCGGCTATTCGGACTTCGTTCGGTTGAACACGAACGGTGATTTGGAGTTGAAGAATCGGGATGGTCGGTGCGTGTTTCTTCAGCAGGGGCGTTGTTCGGTTTACGAGATTCGTCCCGATGGCTGTCGACTGTTTCCTCTCATTCTGGATATGCGATCGGATCGGGTCGTTCGTGACGAGTTCTGTCCTCATTGGAGGGACTTCCCCATCGATGCCACCGGCGCCGAGAAGTTGCGGCGGTCGGTGGCGCTTGAAACCGCTGAGGCGGAGAGACGGCGGAGAAACCGTGGCTGAGTTGAAGCGGGTCGGGCAACGAGCCCTGGTTGTGTTGATATCCCTGATCGTGGGTGCCACAGGTCTGATCGGGTGCGCCCAAACCGCTGGTGGAGACCAACGGGTGGATGTCCCCTCGGCGCCATCGAGAGTCCCTCCCTGGGAGTGGTGGCGCGATCTGTCCTCGGTGGCCTCGGTCCCGGACGGCGACCGGGTGGTGATGCGATCGAGCCACTGCCCATCGGGATGTGGGTTCGATCGCCACTCCGAGGGTGATTCCCGTTTTGTTCGGGTGCGGGATGACGGCGAAGGCGTCATATTCAGCACCAAAGGCGCCGGAGCTGTGACCCGGATCTGGATGGTCATGGGAGAAGGCATCAGCGAGCCCCTCGATGGGGCGGTTCGCCTTCGGATTCGGGTTGACGGCCGCCAGCGGCCGGTGATCGACCTGCCGCTGTCCGATGTCTTCTCGGGGACCACGGCGCCGTTCCTCTCGCCCCTGGTCGCGGATCGGACCGTGTCCGGGGGGGGCAACATCTCCTATGTGCCGATCCCGTTTCAAAACGGCTGCGAAATCACCCTGGTCGGGGCCGGGGCCAGCAAAATCTGGTTTCAGGTGAACGCGCGGTTGGTGGAGGATGCCTCCTTTGGGAGGTCGTTCACCGGCGAGGAATCACTGACGGAGTTTCGTTCCCTGCTCGAGCGGGCCGGGAGCGATCCATGGAAGGGTGGGCCGTACCCCACCGTCAGCGGCTCGGTCGTATTGCCCCCGGGCGGGGGAGAGGCGATCGCGACCTTTGCCGGCCCGGATGTGATCAACGGCATCATCATTCGATCGCGTCGGGCCGACTGGGGGCGGCTCGGGCTGCGATTCACCTTTGACAACCGGGATCCGATCCTGGTTCCGCTCCTCGATCTCTTCGGAGTCGCCCGGGCCAACGAACCCGGCGCGCATTCGATCTTCTTCGGCGCCGATGAGCAGGACGATTTCTATTTCTACTTCCCCATGCCGTTTTTCGAGAGCGCCACAGTCGAACTCATGAGACGACCCGTGGAGGGACCTCCCGGGGTGACGGTCGAGTACGCCGTTCGCCGCCTCGATGCTCCTCCCTCCGATGATGCCGGGCACTTCGGCATTCAGATCCGAGACAACAAGGACGACATCGCCGACGCAGAAGCCCCGATCATCGAGCTCGAGGGTCGTGGATCGCTGGTCGGTGTCTTCGCGAGTTTCGGGCCGGCGATCGGGGATGTCTGGGAGCATCTCGAGCGCGACGAGCAGATCTATATCGATGGAGAAACGACGCCGTCGTGGCGCGGAACCGGAATCGAGGATTTCTTCGGTGGTGGTTTCTACTTTCGCGGTCCGGACGGGCAGCCTCAACCCTTCACGCAGCCTCTCCACGGCGCCCCCGTTGTGAGGTTCTACCACCGGGCCGCCCCGGTCGGCTATCGGTTGTTCCTTGGTGATGCGGTGGTCTTTGAGGATGGCTTGCGGACCGAGTTCGAGGTCATCCCCGGCGCCGATGGAATCCGCGTGCGGACGGTGGCCTTCTACTACAGCGCCCGGGGGGACGCTCACAGAGCGACGGCCGCGCCTGATGGAGAATGAATCGGGTCGATTCCGTCGATGGGCAGGACTGGGCTGCCTCGTACTGATGACCGTGGTCGGTGGGTGTGGAATCAGACACGAGACAACCTCCTACGACCTGGACACCATCGCAACCAACAACCGTGGCGTGGCGCTGATGGGGCGATTCGACTTCGATGCGGCGCGACAGGCCTTCGCCGGTCTGGTTGAGCAACACGCTGATGATGCGGATCTTCAGGTCAACCTGGCCATCGCGGTGCTCAATCGACAGCAGGAGGGTGACGAAGAGACCTCAATGGGGATCCTGGATGGCGTCCTCGCCCGGAACCCGGACCACCTCCGCGCGAAATATGTGCGTGGGCATCTTTCGCTGCACGGGGGTGATTCACGGGCTGCGTTTGATGACTTCCTGGCGGTTGCCAAGGTCGATCCCGGCGACCCCGACGCGGCCTACCATGTCGGACAGAGCCTCATGCAACTGAAGAAGCACGAAGAGGCGCTCATCTGGTTCGATCGCGCGGTCGAGGGAGATCCCTATCTTCGCAGCGCATACTACCGTGCGTTCCAGGCCCTCCAGAGGCTCGGGCGAAAGGATGAGGCCGAAGGTTATATCGGGCGGTTTCAGGCGCTTGACGGCAACCCGCGCGCGCACCTGATGGAATTCAAATACACCAAGATGGGCCAAAAAGCCGAGGTTGTGGTCATCGGGACCGCGCTGATCGAGGTCTCGTCAAAGCCCGATGGCCCCATTTTCGAATCCGCATCGCCCATTGTCTCCGGGGGGTTTGCTCTGGAGACGATGGACTCGGCCCGGGCTCCGAACACCACCGCGTGTGATTTTGACGGCGACGGAGATCTGGACCTCTTTGTGGCGGGAGCGAGGGTGGGCGCCGCGGCTGGATCCAACCTGGTTCTCCTGGCCTCACGAACCGGTCACGTCGTGACCACAGATCATCCGCTGGCCCGGGTCAGAGATGTCAACACCGCACTGTGGGGCGATGTGGACAACGACGGGCTCAGTGATGTCTATCTCTGCCGGCGTGGCCCGAACCAGTTGTGGCTGCAGACGGCGCCCGGCGAGTGGTCTCCGGCGCCGGATGGGACCGGTGTCGCGGGGGGCGATCTCGACACCGTGGACGGCGGCCTCTTCGATGCCGACCACGACGGCGATCTCGATATCTTTCTCGTCCAGGCAGATGGCGACAACGATCTGCTCAACAACAACCGCGATGGAAGCTTCCGGTCGTTGGGCGTCGATCGCGGCCTGACCGGCGACGGCCGGGCCTCGCGAGCGGTGGTCGTCACCGATCTCGATGGCGATTTCGACGCCGATCTGATCGTCCTCAACCGCGAGCCGCCGCACCAGGTTTACGAGAATCGACTGCTGTGGGAGTACGTGCCCGCCACCGGGTGGGACCCGTTTGTCGCGGCCGATGTCCGGGCTGCGGTCGCCGGTGACGTGGATGCTGATGGCTCCGTTGAACTCTACACTCTCAGCGAGGGCGGCGCGGTCGATGTCTGGATCGAGGCCGAGAAGGATGTGTGGTCGGCCGAGCGTCTGGTCACCGAAGCGGCCGGTGTCAGCGGCTCCGACCGCCTCGAGATCGGCGATGCCGATGGCGATGGTGTTCTCGATCTGCTGGTCTCCGGCGAGGTCGGATGGGCCCTGCTGTCGGCGGTGGACGGTCGGGTGATGGCGTCCGATGAAGAGGCCCTTGCGACCGCCGGTTTTGTTGCCCTAGACCCGAATCGTGGACCCTCCATCGTCGGCTGGTCACCCGGGGTCGGCCCGATTGCGTGGCAGCCGGGTTCCGGTCGATTCCCCTTCGCGGCCATCAGACTGTCCGGTCTCGATGACGACGCGAACAGCATGCGGACAAACGCCTCGGGGATCGGGGCGCGGGTAGCGGCGCGGGTGGGTTCGAGATGGACGGTGATCGACACCTACCGGTCGCAATCGGGACCCGGGCAGAGTTTGCAGCCTGTGCTCGTCGGTCTTGGCGGCATGCCCGCGGTGGACTTTGTTGCCCTCGATTGGTCCGACGCGGTCTTCCAGACGGAGATGGGACTCGCCCCCGATGCTGTCCACACCATCGTTGAAACCCAGCGCCAGATCTCGAGCTGTCCGGTGCTCTTTGCGTGGGATGGTGAAGAGTTCTCGTTTGTGACCGATTTTCTCGGTGTCGGTGGGATGGGCCATGCGATCGGGCCAGGCGAGTACGCCGAACCCAGGCCATGGGAAAACGTCCTCCTGCCACAGAGTTCGATCCGGCCGCGCGACGGCAGGATTCTGCTCAAGCTCAGCGAACCCATGGAAGAGGCGGCCTATATCGACGCCGTACGGATGGTGGCCTACGATCTCCCGCCCAAGTGGCACATGACCCTCGATGAGAGGATGCACATCCTCGGCGTCCCACCAACCGGCCGGCCGGTGGTCTATCGCACCATCGCGGCTCCTGTCCAGGCTTACAACGAGCGCGGTGATGACGTGACCGACGCCATGGCCGCCGCCGATCGGGTGGCGGCCCCCGTCGGTGAACTCGACCGCAGATTCATCGGGAGACTGCGGGGCGAACACATCCTGACCCTGGAGTTCGACGAGGCCATCAACTGGATCGGTCGAAGACTCGTTCTGGTTGCCGACGGCTGGGTGGAGTATCCCTATTCGTCCACCAGGTTCGCAGCATGGCAGGCCGGCGCCGACTACCGTGCGCCGACGCTTGAGGCGCGCGGCGCCGATGGTCGATGGGTCGTGGTTCTCGAACAGTTCGGATACCCGGCCGGGATGCCGCGCCAGATTTCGGTCCCGCTCCCGAGGCTCCCGTCCGGAACCAAAGCGCTCCGGCTGAGGTCGAATCAGGAGGTCTACTGGGATCGGGTCATCGTCGTGGGGGCTGAGGTCACCGAGGAGATCGTCCGCCATGGGCTCGATCTGCGCACCGCAGTGGTTGAACAAACTGGATTCGCCCGCCGGACCACCGGATCGGAGCGGCTGCCGCATTTTGATTTCGATCAAAGGGCCCCGCTTTGGGATACCCGGGTGCAACCTGGCTATTACACCAAGTTCGGTGATGCCACCGAGTTGATCTCGGCAGCCGACGATGCCCTGGCGATCATCGGTCCGGGCGAGGGTATCCACCTGGAATTTATTGCGCCGCCCGAAGGACCCGCTCCCGGCTGGACCCGGGTCTATGTCCTCGAGGCCGAGGGTTGGTGCAAGGACATGGACCTCTACACCAGGGACGGAGGAACGCTCGGACCGATGCCCGCGGCGGGGCGGGCATCTTCGAGCACCGCGATGCTCTCGGACGCACACAATCGGCGGTGGAACGGCAGCTGAGGTATTTCATTGTCAGATTTGAGATCAAGTCATCCTGGATGAGGTGATCTGCGTCACATTTGTGTTAGGATTGCCCCGGTCTAGGTGGTGAGGAAATTCAAACGACTCTCGGTTTCCCGGCGGTGGCTTGATGGTCACGTGGGAAGGATCCTTCGATCCAACCGGATCGAACGCTTGATCTGCCGGACCGTAGTCATGTTCTTCATGATGGTCGCGGGGATCGCGAGTTCGGCTTTCGTTTCGGCCTCGCCCGGGAGCGCCCAATTCGAGCAACCACCCAGAAAACTCCCTGTCACCATCCTCTCGAGTCCTGATCATGCCATGGTCTCGTGGCAGGTCCGATCCCAGGGGCGGGTCCAACTCCGTCTCTATCGCACCATGCCGAACGGACGAGAGGATCTGGTGGGAGAGGTCAGTGCCGCGACGGGACTCACCTCGTTCGAAATGTCCGACGACGCCCGACCGCCCGGACCGATGGTCTACCAGATCCGAGCGGTGAGGAGAAATGGGTCCGAAGAGACCCTCGGATCGGTACTCTGTGTCGAGTCGGAGTTTTCGTCCAAAGCGGTCACGTCATCATGGGACGTGCCGCAACTCGTGGCAGATGCGACCGGTGATTTCGATTTTTGTCAGTCCGCCGACGGTCTGATTCGGGCTGATGGCTCGCCGCGTAAGTGGCGGGTGGAGCGGGGGCCGGAACCACCTGTTCCGAGACCCGGTGCGATGGCTGATTGACTTGACGAACTCGGTTTTCGAACGACTTTTCATTCACCTTAATTTTTTGGAGGAAACCCATGAAAAAGACAATGTGCCTCGTTGCTGTGATGTTGATGGCCACATTTGCCGGTGCGCAAACTGATAATCTCAATGGTTCTACGGTTGTTCTCGACAGCTTCACTTATAACAGTGATTCCGATGTCGATCTTGTTTTCTCAGCGCTCCAGGTGACCACATCGGCCGAGTGGTTTGATGGTGTCACGATCAACCTGCCGGCAGGGTGGAGCATCGTAAGCCTCTCGAGCACAAATTTCGATACCACTGCCGGTGTGGGAACGACCTCTGCGCAATTCTCGTTCTCCGGCGGCCCTTGCTCCGGTTTCGGGATTGACTGCGATCCGGCCTGCGTGTTGAACGTCAAGGTCGATACCGGTGGCAACACGGCACCCGGCGTTCCCGCTACATGGATGGTCTACGGCGACACGTGGGGCGCCGTACCCGATTCGGTGATGTGCTCGGTTAACGATCCGTGCGCCGCCGATGCGTGCTATGCCGCCCTTGGGACTGACGCCACCGGGGCCGACGTTGATCTGGGAACGGTTCCCGTCGAACTCATGAGCCTCGAAGTCGAGTAGGAATTTCCTGGAGAGATTTTTCAAGTCCCGCGCTCCGGCGCGGGGCTTTTTTTGACCACGAGAGGAGCACGCGCGCCCGATTGCGATCATCCGCCAACCGACGGATCCGAGTTCCTCGTCGTAGACGTCGATTCCCCTGTTGAGACCGAAGCGAGACGTCAGGGGGAAAGACCCGATGGCGGCCAGAGTCGTGTAACCCCTGGCCTTGAGGATGGTGCGGCTGTCGTGGTCGGTCGCGGTGATCAGACCGTTCTTCGTGGGTCAGGCATCGCTCGGCGGTCGTGGCTGGAGCCGGGCCGTGGCGTCGATCTCCACAAGAAGATCATTGCGGCAGACGTCATCGACGGTACAGATCAACGGAAGGTCCTCGAGTCCGCGGTCCCTCAGAATCGACTCGAACCGCTCGCTGTCCTCCCGGCGTTTGATAAAGGCTGTCGCCTGACAGATGTCGGCCATCCCGGCATCTTGTGACGCGAGGAGCGACTCGATGTTGTCCAGCGTTCGGATGGTCTGTCGATCGAAGTCTTCGGGGTGGACGGTGACACCGCCCTCGTCTATCGACGCGGTTCCGGAGATAAAAAGGGTGTGACAGTGATCGGTGGTCAGTCCCAGACCCCGGGAAAAGGCGGATCCGTACTCCGGCGCCTCGTTCTGAAGGGGGTTGTGGAGCATATCGACGGAGATCCGCCGCCCGGGCCGTGCTCTGACGGCGAGCAGATCGAGGGTGCACCGGTGACCCCGAGGATTGCTCCCCCGGATTCCGGTGCTCGCCGGGATGAGCCCTGGTCTGGAACCGTTGAGCAGACCGAGACCGGAGAAGACCTCGTTTCGGGCGGCGTTGAATTCGTCGTACCATGAAAGGATGTCGTCGAGGTAGAACCAGGTGCGGCAGATATCGGTGAACGCCCACCGGTGTTCCTCGAGCAGTTGGTTCGTCAGCAGGAGGGTGTCTCGCGTCTCGGCGCCGGGCGAGAGGTCGGCGGTGGAGTCGAGGACCCGACCGATGTCGGAGAGCCCGAGGTAGTCGGCGTCCGCGCCCGCGATTTCGAGACCGCAGACCCGGTCGTTTCGTCGGATGGCGGTGACCGAGCTTCGGTCGGATAGGCGAACCGCAATGATGTGGATGCCGGCGAACGGACCGCTGCGGGTGGGTGCCCCCTGGATCAGGGTCGGCGGCACCTGGATCGAGGCGCAATGGGCGAGAGCTCCGGACCGAGCGGCAAGGATGGCGTCGGTCGCTTCGAGATCGCAGAAAACACGTTCCTGAATCACCACGGCGGCGTCTGATTCGAGGTGACGCAGAATCTCCTCATACGCGGAGCGTATGGATGATTCGAGCGCGGCATCGGCGTCATCGGGAAGCCACGTCAGAAAAACGAGGTCTCCAGATCCACTGGAAACAAAGATCATGGTGTCGGTGTCACTCCTTCTGAGCCCGGTTGGTCACCCGACAATCGCAGGCACTGTGCGACCCGATCTCGACGGCCCTTCCCGGCTGGCGATCATCTTAGCCGAGAATCCAGGGAGCGCCAACGACTCCGGTGCGTGTGTTTTTCCGCAAAACAGTTGACGTGCTCCGAGATTGCAACTCAGGGATCTTGGTGGTCGAAACGAGGACCTCAGCCCACGAGGAAGAAGACAACGCTGAGGACGCCGAATCCGGCCAGAGCGCCCATCGCTACCCGGCCGGCTGTTTGTGATCCGAACGCTACCGAGTAGATGCCCTTCATGAGGTTGTTGGCGGCTGCGGCAATCACCACCGCGAGGGCGGCGGTTTCAAGGGGGATCGTGGTGCCGACTTGCTGCGTCAGGCCGAGAATGAAGGGATCGACATCGGCGGCGCCCATGATGGCGGCGAGGATCAGGACGCCGGTGCCGCCGAAGCGCTCGGCCACGATGCGGGTGCCCACCAAGACGGCGAGGAAGAGTCCGGCGAAGGTGATGGCCGAACGAATCTCGAGGGGGTTGGAAGGTGCCGTGCGCTCCTCCCCATTCCCTCGGTCTTTCCTCCCCATCCGGGTCAGCACGAGACCGATGGCCAGAGCAGCCGCGGCCAGACCCCAGAAGAGGATCGTCAACCGTCCCCCCAGGGAGGGCGCGAATAGACGGACAAGGATCCACAACCGGATGTACATGACTCCAGTCGCGGCGATGATGGCGCCGGCGTAGGCCAGGGGGGCGTGGTGGCCACCCTTCGACTGGCGGGCGAGTACCACCGTGGTCACGGTGGACGAGTAGGCGCCGCCGACGATGCCGGAGAGCAGCAGCGCCCGGTCGCCGAGTCTGAGTTGGAGGAGGTAGCTGGCGTAGGAGACACCCGAAACCGCCACCACCACCAGCCAGATCTTGAATGGGTTGATCTCGTAGGTTGTGAACGAGTGGTTGGGGACCGCGGGCAGGATCACCGCAGTGAGCAGCAGAAAACGCAGCAAGGTCCGCAGCTCCTTCGGCGGAATCCGCACCGCGAGCCCCTCGAGACCGCGCTTCTCATGCAGCAGGATGACGGCCACGATCCCCGCACAGAGGGCAAGCCAATACATTTCGCGAGATGCCGCGGCGCCGAGCCCATAGGTGAGGAGGGCGGCAAACTCGGTGGTCAGCCCGAGTTCGTTGACCTGAACGCTGGCCCAGTGGGTGACCGCGAGCAGGATTCCGAGGACGAGGAGCCCGACGGCAAACGGGATCGACGTGTCGAAGACCTTGGCCAGGAGGAAGCCGGCGAGGCCGATCATGGGAAAGGTGCGGATCCCGCCGAAGAACCCGGCGGAGTTCGAGGGACGTTGCTCTTCGCGCTCGAAACCGATCAGGAGTGAGAGTCCCAGCGTGACGGCGAAGCCGGCCAGTTCGGGCGGCAGGTGTTGAAGAAGCGTATCCATCGTCAGTCTCTATGCTACTGCTGTTCTTGGAGATCGAATAACTTGCGAACCGGTCCGTCGAGAGGATCACCTGATTCGATCACAAAAAAAAAGAAAATGGAGATCAGCTCTTGTCGATCAGATCGTCCAGCAGCTTCTCATCGGCGACCCTCGGCACGGTGACGTGGCCTCTCTCTGCGTTTGCCGCGTTCCAGGTGTCCACGGTTTCGATGGCGTTGGCGTTGCGTGCCCACGCTCGGCGGGCGACGCCACCCATGGCGTCCCACTCCAGCGCCGAGTCGAGGATCCGGTCCACCCGCTCCGAACCGTCGAGGACAAGGCCGAATCCGCCGTTGATGGCCTTGCCGGTGCCGACGCCGCCACCGTTGGAGAGCACCGCCATGGTCATCCCGCGGGCGGCATTGCCGGCCCAACACTGGTGTGACATGTCGGCAACGGTGTTCGATCCGTCGTAGATGTTGGCGGTTTCACGATAAGGGGAATCGGTGCCGCCGGTGTCGTGGTGGTCGCGGCCCATCATGACCGGGCCGATCTCGCCGTCACGGACCATCCGGTTGAACCGCCGGGCGATCTCGGTTCGGCCCTCGGCGTCGGCATAGAGGATTCGCGCCTGGGTTCCGACAACGAGCGCGTTGGTCTCGGCATCGTGGATCCACTGCCAGTTGTCGCGGTCCTGGCCGCGCCGATTGGGATCGATGCAGGCCATGGCCGCCTGGTCGGTGGCGTGCAGGTCTTCGGCCTTGCCCGAGAGACAGACCCAGCGGAAGGGGCCGTAACCGTAGTCAAAGCACATGGGACCCATGATGTCTTCGACATAGGAGGGCCAGATGAAACCCTCCGAGGGGTCGGTGCCGTTGGCTGTGACCTCGGGGACGCCGGCGTCGTAGACCGCGCGAAGAAAGGCGTTGCCGTAGTCCCAGAAGTGGGCGCCCTTGTCGGTGAGCCGTTTGAGCACCCGGTAGTGACGCGCCAGGCTTTCATCGACCTTGGCCTTGAGACCTTCGCGGTCGGTGGCCAGAAGGTCGCGCATGGCGTCGAAGCTGACCCCGGCCGGGCAGTAGCCTCCGTCGTAAGGCACGTGACACGAGGTCTGATCGGAGTAGAGATCGACGGCGATGTCGTTGGTATCGAGATACTCCAGCAGATCGACGATATTGCCGTGGTAGGCCACCGACAGGGGTTCACGTGCGGCGGCGGCGTCGAGCATCCACTTCACCGAAGTCGCCAGATCGTCCGTCGCTTTTGAAATCCACCCCTGCGAGTGCCGGGTCTCGATACGCGAGGCGTCGACCTCGGCGACGATTCCTGCGCCGCCGGAGATCTCCAACGCCTTGGGCTGCGCTCCGGACATGCCACCGAGCCCCGAGGTGATGAACGTGTGGCCGGCGAGATTGCCGTCCTCGGGGACGCCCAGATAGAGTCGGCCGGCGTTGAGCAGGGTGATGTAGGTACCGTGGACGATCCCCTGGGGGCCGATGTACATCCACCCGCCGGCGGTCATCTGACCGTAATTCACGCAGCCGAGGGCAGCGAGGCGATGAAAGTCCTCGGGGGTGTCGAACATCCCGACCATGAGTCCGTTGGTGATGATCGCGCGAGGCGCTTCCGGGCGGGAAGGGAAGAGCCCGAGAGGGTGACCCGAGCTGACGACGAGGGTCTGGGTGTCGTCCATGATCTCGAGATAGCGTTTGATGAGCCGGTACTGCATCCAGTTCTGACAGACCTGGCCGGATTCGCCGTAGGTGACAAGCTCGTACGGGTAGAGCGCGACATCGAAATCGAGGTTGTTCTCGATCATCACCTGCATGGCCCTGGCCTCGGTGATCTTGCCGGTGTAGCTCTCGATGGACCGGCCGGTGAGGCGGCCGTGGGGGCGGTAGCGATAACCGTAGATCCGACCGCGAGTGCGCAGCTCTTCGAGGAATTCGGGTGCGACCACCGCGTGATGCTCCTTGGGCACATAGCGCAGGGCGTTGGCCAGCGCAATCTTGGTTTCGCGGCGATTGAGGGTGTAGCCGCGATCGGGGGCGCGGCGGATTCCCGGCTCGAACGATCCGGGCTCGGGAAGCTCGGTCAACTCGACGGTGAGTCGTTCAGTCATCACTACCTCCAGCGGGACCGCTATTCTAACCCGTGTCCGTGTCCGTGTCCGTGTCCGTGTCCGTGTCCGTGCCCGTGCCCGTGCCCGATGAGTGTTCGTTATCGAAGAAAATCCGCGGCAGCGGCAGGGGCAGTGATCAGGTAGCCTCCTCAAGACCTCCGGGCCCTCGAATCGGATGCCGTCATTCTCGATCTGGCGGACCCAGGTGTCTCGTCAAGGTCGGGATCAGCCGCTCCCCGCGAAGGTCCTCGCTCGTGGAGACGACGATTCCGGTCGGGGACACGAGCAGAAGCTGAGGCACGCCGCCGATCGGGTTCAGAGCCTTGACGCCTTGGTGGAAATCGCCCTCGGCGGGCACGGCGTGGAGCCAGGGCATGGCGAAGCGTTCGGCTCGGAACCTTGCAACGGTATCCGGATTCTTGTCGATGGAGATCGACAACACCCTGAGCCGGTGGCCACTGAACGTCTCGTTTGCGAGATGGAGTTGCGGCATTTCGCCGATGCAGGGGCCGCACCATGTGGCCCAGAGGTGAACAAGCGTCCACCGGCCATTCAGGTCATCGGCGCGGATCATCGATCCGTCGGCGAGCACAAAGCTGAAGTCAGGGATCGGGAGACCGGTTCGGGCCCGCCTGTCGGGGTCATTCATCCGACGAAGTGGATCAAGCTCGGCGAGGTCACCGTACTCGCTCTCGAGCTGACGAAAAAGGCGACGGGCGAGCTCGCCCTGGCGGGAGCGTTCGGCGCAGAACACGAGGGAGGCGAGAGCGTGGCCCTGGACGAGACGGTCGGGGTTGCTCTCGAATACCAGTCGGAGGATCTCGGCTGCAGCCTCCGGATCGTCGCGCGGATCAGCGTGAACGCCGATGAGCTTGAAGAGCCGATAGGGACCAAAGCCCCAAAGCGGTGAATCGAACGGGGCGATCTCGAGGATCTCCGTTGGGGTCATCTCGTTGATGCCGCCGAGATAGGCCGATCGCCCATTCTTCGGCATTCGCGACCTCCCCCCTCTATTCAGGCGAAATTTGAATGAATCTCAGTAACGATCCCGTTCCTGAAAAGATGTTGAACCCTCATTCATCTTCAGCGAGAGGCGCTAAATGACTGAAAAATAAAACCCATGCGGATGTTTTCTTTGGGAAACAAATCGCTCGTTCCTGGGGTATGATGCCGCGTCCGATGGGGGGAGCCGTCTTTCAATGATGACGCTCGACACAGTGGGCATCAAACGCCAGGCCCGAGTGATCATGATCGACGGCGGGCAGAAGGTGCGCTCCTACCTCAATACCCTTGGCATCCACATCGGAGATTGGCTGACCGTTGTGCAGCGCGCTCCCTTCCGGGGGCCGGTCCTGATCGAGATCCATGGCACCCGGGTCGCGCTCGGCCGGGGAGTGGCAAGCAAGATCCAGGTCGATTTGGATGGTGTCGTCGAGAAGTTGTCCGGGAAGTTGGAGGCGGTCGAGGCCGGACACTGATGCGGTTTGTCCTCGCCGGCCAGCCCAACTCCGGGAAGAGTTCCATCTTCAACTCGGTGGCCGGATATCGCTCAGCAACGGCAAACTTTCCGAAGTCCACCGTCTCGTACACCACCACCAAGGCCCTCATCGCCGGTCGCGAGATCGAGGTGGTCGATCTGCCCGGGGTCTACTCGCTGACGTCGTCCAAGACGGTGGCCGGCCCCGCGGAACACTACCTCCTCGATGAATCCTACGACCTCATCATCAATGTGGTCGATGCGAGCCGGCTCGGGCGGTCTCTCGAATTGACCCTGCAGCTTCTCAGCCTGGGCCGACCCATGATCGTTGCCCTCAATATGATGGACGATGCCCGGCGGCGGGGGATCGAGATTGACCACGCGGCGCTTTCAAAGATCCTCGGTGTGCCGGTTGTGACCACCATTTCTCGTCTCGGACGGGGTTTGAAACGCCTCTTCCGCGACAGCCTTCGCCACGCAACGATCGGCGAGGCGCCGGCGGAGGTGCCCTACGACCTGGAGGTCGAGAAGGCCATCGACGAGGTCAAGGCGATGATCGTGGAAGCGAATCCGACACCCGAGATTCCAACGCGCCTTGTCGCCATCAAACTGCTTGAAGGTGACCCCCACATCACCGACCGCTTGAACAATCACACTCCCGGTCTCGTTGATCGGCTTCCGGATGTGGCCCGCCGTTTGGAAGACGCCCACGGCTGGAGCGTGGACCAGGTCGTGTCTGGAAGCCGGCACGCGGTGGCCCATTCGGTGGAGGACCGGGTCGTCACCCACAGGAGTTCAAAAGAAGGATGGCGTGAACGGGTTGACCAGCTGCTTCTCAGCCAGTGGACCGGTGGTCCGCTGATGGTGTTGATCCTGGCCGGGTTTTTCTGGGTCGTATTCGGTGTCGGCAAGCGCGTGGAAGCGCCCCTGCTTGTGGCCTTTAACTGGATACAGGTATCGGTGGCCGACCAGTTCCCACCGGGAAGCCTCGCCGCCACCGTGGCCGACGGATTGGTCATGGGACTCGCGGGCGGTGTGGCCATCGTGTTGCCCTATCTGATTCCGTTCTTGATCGGCCTCGCCATTCTCGAGGACACCGGCTATCTCCCTCGGCTCGCCTATATCCTCGACAGTTTCATGCACCGGATCGGACTGCACGGCAAGTCGGTGCTGCCGCTGATCCTCGGCTATGGCTGCTCGGTACCGGCGATCATGTCGACGAGGATCCTCGAGTCGGAGAGGGATCGGAAGATCACCGCGGCGCTGACATCGTTCATTCCGTGCTCGGCTCGGACGGTGGTGATCTTCGGTTTAGTCGCGGCGTTCATGGGTCCGCTCTGGGCGCTGATGATCTATCTGCTGAACATCTTTGTCATCGTTGTTCTCGGTACGGTGATGGCGAAGTGGATGGAGGGCGCCTCGCCGGGCCTGGTGCTCGAGATCCCGGATCTCAGCCTGCCGGACGTCAAGACTCTGGTCGCCAAGACCTGGCTCGCGCTCAAAGAGTTCATCACCATCGCGTGGCCCTTGCTTATCGCGTCATCCATCGTCCTCGGCGTTTTGGAGTGGGCCGACGCCGCTGACGCCATCAACGCTCTGCTCTCTCCCCTCACGGTGTGGCTGCTCGGCCTGCCGGTGGCGGTGGGGATGACCCTGGTTTTCGGGGTCCTCCGCAAAGAGCTGACGCTGGTCATGCTCGTTCAGGCCCTCGGAACGACCCAGGTCAACACGGTGATGACGACTCAACAGTTGCTGACCTTCACGCTCTTCGTTGTCTTCTACGTGCCCTGCATCGCCACCATCGCGGTGCTGGCCAAACAGATGGGCTGGCGGGGAGCGGCCACGATCTCGGGCTTAACCGTCGTGGTGGCGGTGGTTGTATCGGTTGCGGGTCGGCTGCTGTATTCACTCTTTATCTGACATCGTCAACGGGGGTGGTTGATCAGCATCGTCGCCGCCCGTTGCCGGTCGGG
>CBESWV010000040.1:0-20434 GCA_965533305.1 uncultured bacterium
GGTATTCTACCTTCCCCCGTATCCGTATCCGTATCCGTATCCGTATCCGTATCCGATCCCGTTCCCGTTCCCGTTCCCGATCCCGTGCCCGATGCGATGATCAGAATCCGCGTCCGTTCCCGCTCCCGTTCCCGATCCCGTTCCCGATGCGATGATCAGAGTCCGCGTCCCCGTCCGTTCCCGATCCCGATTCCGATGCGATGACCCGAGTCCGAGTCCGAGTTCGCCGTCCGTGTCCGTGTTGTCGCCCTATACTGGTCCGATATGGTTTCCCTCGAATCAGATCACCCGTCCACCCGCTCGTGGTGGTTGGCGCTGGCCGCATTGGTGATCTGCGCCCCGTGGCCCGGTGTGGAACTCGGAACCT
The DNA here is from genome assembly GCA_965533305.1 of uncultured bacterium. Classification (GTDB taxonomy): domain Bacteria; phylum Acidobacteriota; class Thermoanaerobaculia; order Thermoanaerobaculales; family Sulfomarinibacteraceae; genus JAHECW01. The sequence goes on from CBESWV010000040.1 coordinate 368, forward strand.
GGCTCCTCAGCGCCGTGGTGGTGCTGTTGATTCTCCTCGCTCGACCCCGCGGCGCCGGGTGCTGGCCCTGGCTGGGAGTGGTTCTCGCCGTCGCGGGAGCGATTGCGCCGTCGGCGAAAGCACCGGAGAAGGACCGGTTGAATTCCGACTTCGACGGCCACTGCCGAGCAATGCTCTCGACGGCAACCGTCATCGTCGCCGATGATCAGTTGAACCGCCTTTTCGCGGCCACCGGCGAGGCCTTGGATCCAACCCGGCCGTTCGAGTTTCTCCATGGGGTCGCGCGGCAGACCGAGGGCCGGACCATCTATCTTGCCGACGATCGGGGACAGCTCCTGGCATGGGGCGGGGTCGAACGGGACTACCCCGTCGATCTGCGATCCCTGGGGCCGAGGGTGTGGGGCGTGGAATGGTCCGCGGCCCGCGGGGTCCTCTATCTGCGTGAACCGATGATGATCGAGGGCCGGATCGTCGGTTCGGTGACGGTGGCCGATCGAGCCGAATTGAGCGGCGGCGCCGCGTGGGGCATGCGCGCTCCGCCGGGACGCCGGTTGAAGCTCGGGCGATTTTCTCCCAACGCCGTTTCCGTCACTGCCGAGATCGCGCCGGGAGCGGTGGTTCACGTCGGTTCGGAAGTCGTGTCGGCGGTCGAGAGAAGAGGTCTCTTCAGCGCTGGGTGGCTGGTCGTCGTTGTCTGCGGTTTAGTGGTGGCGCCGAGAGCCGCGTGGGCGGCGGTCCTGCTCGGTCTGGCGGTTGCGGCGCGGGAGTCGGTAGCCCTCGGTACCGCGGAACAGATGATCCTGATCCTGCTCGGCGGAGCTGCGGTGGGTCGCCTCGGCCGCGAGTTGTCGAAACCGTGGGGCCGTCTCCTGGTTGCGGCGACAGTCCTTGTCGCGGCGGCCCTGAGGCTGGCGGGACCGCTCGACGGTCTCGAGTCGTGGTTGCCGAACCATCTCCTCCGGCCGGGATGGGGCGGGGTTTGGATGGTGTCGTTGGCCTGGGCACTCAGCGGCTGGCCGGGGTTGTCGCGAGGATCGCTCCCGCTCGAGCGCCGAGTGCTGGTTGCAACGTGCCTCGCACTGGTGGGACTCCTCGTCGATCTCGCCTGGTACCCCTCACAGGTTCTGGGAATCGGAGCGGGCGGGGCGAGGGGTGTCGTCCTGCCGCGTTCGACCATCGTTTCCGAGGAGGTGCTGCCGGATGAGACCGACCGATGTCGTCTCGATGATCTCGCAACCGTCCTCGCACAACGTTGGGGGCTCGATGAGTGGTCCACGCCTGCACGGCTCGCGGTGGTGAGCGCAGACGGTTTTGAGCTCTCGAGTTGGGGAGATCTTTCACCGGCAGGGGATCGGCAACGACTCGTAAGAGCCTGGCCGCTCGATGGTGCCGATGGAATTCAGATCGAGCTCGATGTCGCAACCCAGCCATGGAACTGGCTCGAGGACTGGGCGAGCGGCGAGCCCCTCGAAGAAGCCTGGCAGAGACCGGTCTGGTATGCGGTTCTCACGAGATCGGGATCGGTCGCCGCCACGCTCCACCCGGAGATCAGGGATCTCGACCCCGCGGCGGCGGGTGAGGCCTACCACTCGGGGGCCGTTTGGACCCGTATCAGGGTGGGAGACGGACGGGCGTTGGCTCGGGTGGAACGGCGCGGCGATTGGTTGGTGGCCGCCGTGGTGCACCCGCCGGCTCCTCCGGCGTGGGTGGTTCGGATTGCGCTCGCCGTGATCTGGGCCTTCATCGGACTCGTCTTGGCCCGACCACCGGTGGTCCGCCGAGAGCAATTCGCAACATTCGGCGGACGACTTCGATTGTTGGTGGCCGGAGGGGTCGTCATTCCTTTGGTGATTCTCACCCTGTTTCTCCAGCTTCGACTCGGTCGCGAGGAGGCTCGTCTCGAGGAAGTCTTCGGCCGCGACGCCTTCGACGCCGCGCGCTACACGATCGAGCACCTCGGCGGCGGTGTGGTCGTCGATGATCAGCTCGCGGCGTGGCTCGCCCGAGGTTGGGGGGGAGAGGTCGTCTTTTTCGATCGCACCGTAGCGGTGGCCGTGTCGAGACCGGATCTGATCAGCGTCGGTCGGCTCTCGCAACTCCCGGCGGTGGAGGCGTTCCCGGCTTACCTTCTCGGCCGCACCGATACCGTGGTCTTGCGGCGCCCGGGGTGGGTGACTTCGGCTGGAACCGTCGTCATCGAAGGAACCCGCATGGTGCTGCAGCTGTATCGCACCGATCCGTTGCGTTCCGGAGATGCGCCCGACGCGGTTGACTGGTTGCTGACCGGGGCGCTCCTCGCCGCGCTGATTGCGCTCATCGCGACCGGCAGGATCGAGGAGCGGCTGAGCGTGTCGCTTCGAGAATTGGTGGATCTCGCCGGTCGATTGGTGCGTGGAGAACCGGTCGGGCCGGTTCGCCGGCCTCGGGAGACCGATCTCGCCGAAGTGCTCGACGCCGTTCGGTCGATGAATGAGGAGGTCCGGCGCCGGGAGCTCAGCCTACGACACCAGGAAGAGCTCCTCCGGATCACTCTGGCAAACCTCGCGCCGGCGGTCATGGTGCTCGAACCCGATGGTCATCTCAGGTTCACCAATCCGAGCGCCGAGGCGCTCCTTGACGAACACGGGGATCTCGTCCACAAACGGGTGAGGGAGCTGACTTCGGGCATCAGTGATGCCGCCGAGGTCGAAGTCACGTCGCAGCCGATCCCCGGGCGCGATCTGACGTGGCGCATCGGAGTGGCGAGGGTTCCGCTCCCGGATGGCCGGAGTGGCCTCGTGGCTGTCATTGAAGATGTGACCGAGGTGGTGCGTTTGGATCGTCTGCAGCAACTCAACCAGCTCGCTCGAATTGTCGCCCACGAGGTCAAGAACCCGCTGACCCCGATCCGTCTCTGGGTCCAGGAGCTGGATCAGGCGAGGCGTCGGCGGGACCCGGAGATCGACGCGCTGCTCGAGGAGGCGTGCCGCGAGATCGCCATTCAGGTCGATCGCCTGCAGGACACTTCTATTTCGTTTTCGAATCTCGTGGCCCTCGAACATTGGCAACCCGTGCCTGTCGATCTCGGTGAGGCCGTGATCGAGCTCAAGGAGGGACTCAGCGTCCTTGATCGTCGTGGAATCGTCCTCACCAGTGATCTCCCGGCGCCGGCCACCGCGACGGTGATGGCGGATCGCCAGTGGCTCAACCGAGCCCTCGCGAATCTGCTGCAGAACAGTCTTGACGCTCTCGGCGACGATCCGGGCGAGATCCGGCTCACGGTGACCGCGGGAGACGGCCAGGCGGTTCTCGAGATCGAGGACAGTGGCGGAGGTGTGCAGCCGGGCCAGCTCCAGGATCTGTTCTCACCCCATTTTTCCACCACAGCCTCGGGCAGCGGTCTGGGTCTGGCTCTGGTTCACCAGGTGGTGACCCGGTGCCAGGGGACGGTCAAAGCCGAGAACGGCTCCCGGGGTCTGCGAATCCGGATCGAGTTGCCACTCGCGTGAGGGGGTCCATCTCAGTCCTGCTCTTTGTTAGGATGGCGCAATGAAGCTGCGAAGCCAACGCCTTGGGATGCTCTTGACGGGGTTGTTGTTACTGGGTGCATGCTCTGACACCACGGTCGGGCAGCTGACGGCTGATGTCGCTCCGACCCCGAGAAAGACGGTGGTGTGGCTGACCGCAGAGGGCATCGATGCCGAGGCGGCTGATGAACTCGCCGCGGTGGGCGTCGACCAACTCGTCGTTCGACGTGGCGCGATCCTCCTCTCCGGAGGAGCGCCGGTGGTCCGGCTCCTGCCGTCACCACCGGTGGAAGGTCCGATTCCGACCGCGGTCGAGTTGAACATTCCTCAACCGGTATCGAAGGAGAACGTCGACGCAGCCGACGCCGTGTGGGCTGCGCTGGAGATTGATTTCGGGAGTCACCTACCGTCCGAGATCATCCTTGATTTTCCCGAGCTCGGGGAAGGAACCGGTGAATTCGTGTCGCGACTGGCTGCCCAGTCCGGTCTGGCGGTCATCCCCATCCTGCGGGTGTCCCAGATCGAAACCGAGCTTGGTCAGGCGGTGGCGAAGGCTGCTCATCGTTGTATTGTTCCCCTCTTCGGCCCCCAGGGCGATGATCTCCGTGGTCTTGATGATCTGGCGACCCAACCCTTGTCCGATCGGTTGGCCGCCCTCAGAGATCTCGGTGTTCGAGTCCGCGTCGCGGTGTCGCTGCGGCCCCGGACCGAACCCGCCGTCGATGACTGGGCGGAGGACGTCGATGCCCTGACCGACGAGGCGGCCGCCGAGATCAAGCGAGCCTCGACCCTGGACCGCAGCTTTCTGACCAAACGGCCCCTGACGTGGGGTGGGCGATCGTTCGGTGCCGGTCAGACCATCGCGGTGGCCTGGGTGGATGCAGCCAGACTTAGCCTGTATCTGACCGAGAGTCACCGCACGATTCTCCCTGAGGTGGAGGGCTGGGATCTGGTTTCGTTGCCGCCGCCGGGGTCCAATCTCGGTCTTGATCGAGAGGAGCTCATCCGTTACCTCGGTGGTGAGGGCCCGGGCCCGAAGATCGAGGTTCGACTCGAGCGCAGCGGCCGTAACTTAACTGTTCACCTTGGCAATCCCAGTGTCTTCCGGAGTGCGATCACCGGTTTCGGGAACTGGGTCCAGGTGGAGATCGCATCGGGGGCGCTCGTTGCGACCTCTCGCGGGAGCTTCGATCGGGTGATTCTCGGTTCGATGGATCGAGGCCAGTGGCGTGCGAATCCGCCCGGCGGACCGGACGCGGTTCGTTATGTCGAGACCTACGTCGCGCCGGGTGAAGAACTCAAGAGTGGTTCGATCCGGCTGCCATCCTCTCGAACCAGGGTGACGGTCCGATGGCAGGTCCAACTGTCGGACGGAAGCACGATCTCCGGCGTTAGGGAGTAGTCGCTCTTCGCGAACCGGTTTTCCTGATCCCCGGCGATGATCGTTTGAAACACGCAGGGTCACCAAGACGGCCACGAAAAGTCGCGTCGGAAAGTGGGACCTCGGTTCCAAATCGGCATCCGACTTCGTGGGTGGGCGGAAGCGGGTTCGGCGCACTGTTTGAAACGCAAAGGGCGCAATGATCGCAAAGTCCATCGCAAAGGACCCATTTCAGAAAGCCATCGCGGCGGAGCTGTTGCGTTCAACCATTGATGAAATACCGTGATGGTGCGATGGCTCAAAAATGCGATGGCCTTTGTGATGATCTTCGCGTTCTTGGCGATCTTTGCGGTTAAACAGTGATGTGTTCTATGCGATTCAACCATGCGCACGAAAACACTGCTTCCGATTCAGGAACATGAGTGCTGTCCCTTGAATCAGCCCCGCCGAGGGCCTGCGGTCTGCTGGTGTGGTCAGTCGGTCTTCTGCAGCGCGAAGGGATAGATCGGTCGTCCCTGCTTGCGGTACTTCTCCTCGAAACCGGTGATCGGGAGCTCGGCATAGGCCTCCTCGGGGTCGAGAACTGAATACCCATGGGCTCCATTCAAGATCTCGGAGATGACCTTCGCATACCCTTCGTGGTCGGTCTTGACGAACAGCCGGCCGCCCGGGATGAGCGTCGCATTGAGAGCCGCGATGACATCCGCTTTGATCAGGCGTCGTTTGTGGTGGCGCTTTTTCGGCCAAGGGTCCGGAAAGAGGATGAAGAAGCGTTCCACCGACTCGTTGGGGAGCAGCCGGAAGAGCAGATCTTCAGCTGTGGTGCGGAGCAATCTGACGTTGGAGATCCCGCGGCGGGCTGCACGGTCACAGCAGAGGCGGTGGTATTTGCCGGCCCTCTCGACGGCCAGGAAGTCACGCTGAGGCTGATCGGCCGCGAGTTCGAGCAGAAACTTGCCCTTCCCTGAGCCGATCTCGATATCCACCGGAGCGGATCGACCGAAGATCTCGGGCCAGCCCAAGGGAACCCCGACCCGGTTGAGGTCGAGGTCGATCATGACTCCGGCGGAGGTTCATCGAGACCGAGATGTTCCATTCTGATCCCGAGTTCCTCGGCAAAGCCGAGGACCTTATCGTCGCGATAGAACTCGCCATAGAGAACCGTTCGGATGCCTGCGTTGACGAGGAGCTTGAAACAGTTGAAGCAGGGGGATGCGGTCACATAGATTTCGGCGCCCTCGAGACGAACTCCGTTGTGGGCGGCCTGGACCAACGCGTTGGCCTCGGCGTGAACCGTACGAACGCAGTGGTCGTTCTCTATGAGGCAGCCGACCTCGGTGCAGTGTGGGGCGCCCCGGATAGAACCGTTGTAGCCCGTGGAGAGCACGGTCTTGTCCCGGACGATCACCGCTCCGACGTGTTTCCTCGGACAGGTCGACCGGGTCGCCGCCTGGATCGCCAGATTCATGAAATAGCGTTCCCAGGTGATGCGGTTCGGTGTGGCGTCGTCGGTCAAATCAACTCGTTCGCGGCGAAGAAGAATGCGTTCTCGATCGCGGCGTTCTCATCCGAGTCCGAACCGTGGATCGCATTGCGCTCGATGGACTCTCCATAGAGAGCGCGGACCGTTCCTTCATCGGCTTCGGCCGGGTTGGTCGCGCCCATGGTCTTGCGGAGATGGGGCACGGCGTTGTCGCGCTCCAATGACATGACCCACACCGGTCCGGAGGTCATGTATTCGACGAGATCTTTGTAGAAGGGTCTTTCGGCGTGGACGGCGTAAAATGCCTGCGCCTGAACCGCACTGAGATGGGTCATCCGACCGGCGACGATACGAAAACCCTCACCTTCGAGATGCGCGATGATCTTGCCGATGTTGCCGTTCTCCACCGAGTCAGGTTTGATGATCGTGAATGTGCGATGATTCATATTGCCTCCGGGTCCCTTTGTGGGGCCGGCAGGGATGATACACGAGAATCAACGGATTGGTGGAGACCGGGAGACCGACAATGAAGATCACATCGTCGACGGACGGAGACGTTACCGTGCTCGAACTCGACGGAAACTTGACCATCGGTGCCGCCGACGAGGCCTTTTCCGGTGTTGTCGATCGACTCCTCGAGAGGGGACGCGCGGTCATCGTTCTCGATATGGAACAGGTTCGTCTGGTCGATTCCACGGGGCTGGGCTCGCTGGTTCGAACCCATCACCGGTGCGTCCAGGCAGGGGGAGAGGTTCGGCTCTCGAACATCGGATTCGATGTTTGGAAGCTTTTAGAGTCTGCCCAACTCACGAGAGTCATCCCGATCTTCGAGAACCGCGTGATGGCGATAGAAGGGCGCAGCGATGCCTAGGAGCGTGTAGTGAATAGAATTGGGTGTCGAAGAACTACACCTGGTCATCATTGATATCGAGAAGGAGAGAAGAAAACATGAAAACTGCCTTGATCGTCACCGCGATCTTCCGGCCAGTGCATTCCTGGATGTGACCGTGGTGTTTGCCGACGGATTCGAGACTGGAAACACCAATGGCTGGAGCTCAGTCGCTCCTTAATCTGACAGGGCCAGTTTTATTGAGTCGACCCGGAGGGCTGATGCTCAGCTCTCCGGGTTTCTTCGTAATTGTATTTATCTGAATGATTTAGGCGGAGATTCGTCAATGGCTGCTAGTTCATGAGGTCCGGATGACCGCGTCGGATGGTCCGTCCTGAGACGGTCTGTCCCAAGATCGAACAAATGCCGATCGGCGTTCAGTGACCCCGGCGACAGGAAAGCTGGCACCATCCTTGCTACTAGCTGGGGTGGAGGCCGAAATGGAAGAACGACGCAGACATCCGAGACACCAGCCGGCGCACGACATCACCGGAAAAGTGAAGTCGACAATGGATTTCACAGTCGTCGATATTTCCGAAGGTGGCGTCCAGGTAGAAACCCGGCTCGGGCTCCCTCCTGCAACGGTCTGCGAACTTAAGGTCTCCTCATTCGGAACTGACTTCACCATCAAGGCGAAAGTCCGTCGCTGCCGCGCCCAACTCACCAAGACCGACGCCGGATGCAAGGTGGCCTACCGTTCAGGACTCGAATTCGTCGGATTGGACCAGACCGGGCAAACAACTGTCAGACAACTGATCTTCAACTGTTGCGGCGATGACGAGGCTCAAGATGGTTCGGTGGCCGCAACCCAGGGAGCGGTTGTTTCGGGATCTTTGTACACAGTGTGACATCGGCACCGCGTCTCGCCCTCCGAGCGGTCCGATGTCCTATGTCCGCGGGACCTCAGGGTCCCGCGGTTCTTTTTTATTGTGGTTTCGCTGCGCGAAACCACAACAACCACCTCATAGCCGAGAGGGCGAAGCCGAGTGAGCGGCCTTGACGGCATGAAGGCCAAAGGGTTTTTGGGCTGTGACCGTGTCCGTGTCCGTATCCGTCACCGATCCCGATCCCGATCCCGATCCCGGACCATCGCACCATCCAGCCCACAGATAGCACAGATGGACACAGATGACATCGCAAGGAGATACCCTCTCCCTCTCCGGTGTCCGTGCCCGATGGTTGCGACGCTGTGACGACGTCCACTGATTGGCTGTTTTGAACTGAGCCTCTTGCAAGAACCCTCTTTCGCGATGTTGCGATGGAATCTGTGCCCATCTGTGTGATCTGTGGGTTGTTCGATGCGATGCTTCCATCCAGCATCCAGCATCCAGCATCCAGTACCTAGCTTCTGCGCAATATGACCACTCGCGAGGCACCACCCTTGAGATCCCGCACGATCGTGAGGTCGTCGGGCAGGACGGTTTCGAGATCGGCCCTGGCGGGACATTCGAGGCACAGGTTCGCATCGTTGGTTGTGAGCCCAGCTTTCACCGCCGCGACCAGCGCTTCGAGGCCGTCGGTCCAGGTCTCGAAAGGGGGGTCGGCCCAGACGAGATCGAAGATCCGCCCGCGACCCTCGAGGTCTGTCACCGCCCGCGCCGCGGTCCGGTTCATCACAAGGCCACGCTGGTGTTCGACTCCAAGCGACTCCAGATTGTCCTTGACGAGCTGCGCGGCGTTCCGGTGAGCCTCTACGAAGACCGCGCTCGCGGCCCCTCTGGAGAGGGCTTCAATTCCCACGGCGCCGGTGCCGGCAAAGAGATCGAGGACGTGGGCGCCGGGGAGGATGCCGCCAAGGACGGCAAAGCTGCGTTCGCGCATGGAATCGGGAGTCGGGCGGAGTTTCTGGCCCTTTGACGGGCCCCTGAGCCGCCGTGATCTCCACTCGCCGCCCGTTACCCTCATGGCGCGGGCTCGATGACTTTGAGAACGACGTTGACGCGGTTATCCGTGGGCACGGTGTACGACACCGGACCATCGATCTGGCTCAGAACGATGGTGCCATCCTTGCTGATTGCCGTGACATAGGCCTCGCCTCCCTGGCGCAATTCAACACGGTCGCCGAGGGCGGGTTCCCATTGTTTGATCTCGAACTCGCCTGGGAGGATTGCCATGGCCCGATTTTCGATATCGTCGACCATGGAAGCGATCCTTGCCGCCGGGAGATTGAGAGAAGCCAGCGGTGAATACTCGAGGATTCGCGGTGCGTCCGGCCCGACGTGGAGGACAAGTCGAGTGAAGCTGTCTCGGCTCTCGATATCTGAGGTGATCGGCTCGTGCCCGAGTTCGTTGGCGCACTCTTCCAATGCCTGGAGGTAGACCATGTGTTCGTCGAAGTTCAGGGTTGCCATGTGAATGAAATTATCGGTGTCGGATTGAATCGACACAATGACCACGTGGTTTGAGAAGAGGGTGACGCGGGTGATTCGCTCGCGATGGTCGGTGATCCTCTCTACCACCGGTATCGGTGCTTGAGCCGTCGCCGAGACAACGGCAACCAGCAGCGATGTGATGATCAGAGCACAGACCCGAGCCTTCATCTCGATAGCTCCTCCTGATTTCTTGTTGCCATTTCGAGCGCGAAGTCCATGGATTGATCTTCCTTGATCTCACCATCGACGATGGCGTCTCGGGTCTGAAGCAGCGCCCGGCCCACCCAGGGCCCGGGCGCGATTCCCGCATCGATGAGTTGCCGACCCCTGACCTGGGGTCGGACGTGGACCGAGGCCGCGACGGCGTCCGCGATCCTCCGCCGAGCCGTGAGATCGATTCCCGCCATGGCCAGGAGGATCACCTCCGGGTAGTGTCCCTCCACCGTTCGGACCCGGGTCGAACGTTGAAGCGATGGCGCGCTGGCCTGCCGGACCTCCGCCACTCCTTTGTCCAGGCTAATCATCCTTCGTCGTTGTTCGCCCGTGAGCTGGAGACGATCGGCCATCAGGAGAGGGACGCCGTCGCCCGCTTCGAGGGCAAGGCCGCCGAGGAAGAGGAGCCACCGTTCGGGCGGCACCCCGAGTTCTTCGAGTACAAACCAACCGAGTTGGCTCTCGACCTCCAAGAGGGTCGCGCGGACCGAGGCCGACCAAACCATGCCTTCACAGATCGCCGGCAGCAGACCGAGATCGGCCAGTAACTCGATGGCGAACGTTGGGTGATCCTCGGCGAGCAGGGTTTCGAGTTCTCGGCGCAGACGCTGTCCGGAGAGGCGGTCGAAGACTCCCTCATCGACCGCAGTTGCGATGAGGTTTCGGGTGTCGGGTGCGATGGTGAAGTCGAGCCTGCGTGCGTAGCGCACGGCACGGATGGCACGGGTCGGGTCGTCGATGAACGACAGCGAATGGAGGACTCGGATCTCGCGTCGTTGGAGATCCATTCTGCCGCCGAAGAAATCGACCAGCTCGCCGTGCTTTTCGCCATGGAGGGCGATCGCGAGGGAGTTGATGGTGAAGTCGCGACGGTAGAGATCCTGGCGGATGAGGGATGTCTCGACTTCGGGCAGCGCCGCCGGGGTCCGGTAGAACTCCGTGCGAGCCGAGGCAATGTCAACGTGGTGACCGTCCGGCAGGGTGACCACCGCTGTCAGGAAGGGTTTGTGCGGGTGGCACCGCCCATCGACATAGGCCGCGAGGGCGTAGGCGAAGTCGATGCCGGATCCCTCAACGACGACGTCGACATCCTCATTCTGTCGGCCAAGGAGGAGGTCCCTGACCATGCCGCCGACCAGGTAGACAGGGATCCCCACCGTGTCCGCCACGGCCTTGGCCGTGGCCAGGAGTTCGCGCACCCAGGGGGCGGTCTTCTCCCGCATGAGACGGGAGATGGACTGGCTCACGGGTCGTGCGCCGGCCATCCGGTGATCGAGGACCGATCCCGCGGCGTGTTGTCGCTCGAAGAGGCGTCGGAAGAGCTCCATTCTGGTGACGATGCCGGCCGGCTGCCCGTTGGCCTCGACTACGACAAAACGATACGAACGCTCGAGGAAGAGATCGCGCAGTTTGTCCAACGATGCCAATGCCGGGACTATGGGGAGATCCGACTGCATGATCGATCGGACCGGTCGCGCCGCCATCCCGTGGCCGAGAGCCCGGTCGAGGATCTGCCGGGTGACCATTCCGCACAACTCACCGTCGGCTCCCTTGACCGGCATGGCATTGAGCCGGAGTTGGTTCATCCTCTCCTTGCTGAGTTCGACAAGGTCGTCGGCGTTGACGGAGAAGATGTGCCTATTGGCCACGTCGATGGCGGTGGCCGGGGGAGGGAGTTCTTCGGCGAGGGCCGTGAGAAGATCTTCGCGGAGCTCGACCGGCATACGATCGGCGACGCGTGCCGAGGCCGCGGTGGCGTGGCCGCCGCCGCCGAATCGCTGAGCCACCTCGCCCAGGTGGAGACCCTGGATCCGAGCCCGAAGGATCAGATTGACGTTGGGCGGTTGGACAAGCAGCACGATTCCGACCGGGATTTCGAATGTCTCGACCCAGCGGTGGACGACGTAGGCCGCCTCTTCGTGGTACTGATCGACCTCGACCATGGCCAGGGACACCGGAATGTCGTTGATTTCGAACACCTCTGCCGCCTCGACGATGCGGTTGAGCAGGGCGAGCTGCTCGGGCTGGAGACCCTTGAGAACCCAGCGGCGAACCCAGGCCAGCGAACCGCCCAGCTCCACCAGACGTGCCACCACGCGGAGGTCGTTGGTGGTGGTTTCACGGTAGGACAGACCGCCGGTGTCTTCGTAGATGCCCATCATCAGTAACGAGGCTTCCTCTTCGGTGGGTTCGATGCCCCGTTCGGCGAAGAGGTCCGCGATGATGGTGCAGGTTGCTCCCACCGGTCTGAAGAGGGTGGTGTCGGCCTCGATCGCGTCCTCGCGTTCCTCCTGATGGTGATCAATGAGATCGATGGGGCAGCCGTCCCGCTGGATGAGATCCCAGACCTCGCCGAGGCGGGCCGGGGTCGAGGTGTCGACCACCACCGCGTGTTCGATGGTCTCGCGGCGGGCCCGGCGGAGCTTGAGTTCCGGGAATGTCAGGCCGGTGTCCGAGAGGAAACGCCGGACCGCGGCCTCGTGAGAGCCGGGGAAGAGAACCTTGTGGTCGGGATAGAGCCGCACCGCACACACCGCCGCAGCGAAGGCGTCAAAATCGGCCGATAGATGCGTCGTGATGATTCGCACGCCTTTATTGTAGGTGATGAGATCCCGTTTCCGCGTCCAGCTACGGTTTTGGGTGGAGGAGACGCAATGCATCCGGTGCGCGTGGCACCGGAGAACTCGTCACGTGTGCTCCTCGACCGGACTGTGCCAGTGGTCCCGGCTGCTGTCGCTGCCCCTACCGCGCTCTCGAACTCCAAGCCGACGTAGTGCCGCTTTCGAATCGGTCGCGGAAGATCAGCCCCGGAGGCGGATCATCGAAACCCCGGATGACGATGTCATCGATGTGCCAGCCGTCCTCGGTGACCGACATATCGGTGTCGATCCGGAAACGAACGCGGGCGTCGGCGGCGTGGTCGAGGGCTTCGAGATCGATCTCGACGCTCTCCCAACTCACATGGCCGGTTCCGTTGAACGACACCGCGGTCGACCAGGTGGCGCCGCCGTCGGTGGAGTACTCGACGCGGGCATAGTCGTATCCGTTCTCGAGATCGTAGATGTGGGAGAACTCCAGAGTGACACCGGCAACGGAGAAGAAATCGAGCATCGGCGAGATCAGGGAGAAGTCCCAGTAGTCGCCGTACTCGCCACCCGGGCTGTCGGTCCAAGAGTGGCTCGGGCTCGCGGAGGCCTCTTCGGTGATGGCCCACTGGCCCTCGGCGGTCCAACCGAGATTGCCGGTTTCGACGCCGTCGGCGAGAACGATCTCATAGGGGGTCAGGACAAAGTCGAGCGGACTGACGGCGCCGGGGAGAGCGGCAACCGCTGTTGCAGTTTGGGCGCCGTAGCCATCGGCCGTCGCGGTGATGTCGTAGGTGCCGTCGGGAAGCATCAGATCGTACCCACCCGTGGTCGGATCGGACTGGGTCGTGAAGATGCCGGTCGCCACGGTCGCCGCCAGGAGTGATCCGGTGTCGGCTGAGGTGACGGTGCCGGCGACGTGGGCGGCGGTGGCCGGATCGAGGATCCACACAAAGGTGGCGCTGACCGGGCCCCAGTTGCCGCTTGCGTCCTGAGCGTTCACATACGCCATGTGTCTGCCGTTGGCCAACCCCGTTGTATTGACCACGCCGAGAATCGGTTCCACCGTCGCGTCGAAGGCGCCATCCGCCGCGGTCATGGCAATCGCGCTCGCGCCCGTCTGCCAGGGCGGTGTGTCGATGAAGATCTCGGCGGCCGCAATGGGCTGGGTCGGCTCGCTCCCGTTGGTATTGTTGAACCGGCTGTCATCGGCGACGGCCTGGATGGTGATCGGATCGCCCGGCGCCACCACGACGGCGGTTGCCGCGGCGTCGGCGATTTCGGGGCCGGCAGGAGTGAGATAGGGTGTGCGCACGATCTTGGCGGCATAGATCAGTGCCTCGAGGTTGTCGGGAAGGATGGTGGACTCGAAGTCGGCGCAGTCCTCGAAGAACCAGTTTCCCAGTTCGAAGAGACAGGCGGCCACTCCGAGATCGCCATAGGCGAAGTCGACCGTGGTGCCGTCGGTCGGGTAGAGACCGATGGCCTGGTCAGGTTCGTAGCCGTTGAAGAAGGCGAGCTTGCGGCCGAGGGTCTGCAGCGCGATTCCGTTGCCGGTCGGTGTGCCCGTGAATCCCCACGGCCAGAGCACCAGTTCGGAGTACGAGTGGATGTCGATGTAGAGACCTGTCGCGTCGTTCGGCGCGGCAGCTCCCACCGAGGGATCCCGCTGGTCCGGAAAGATCGACCGGGCGTAGTTCTGGACCGCCTGGACCTCGGGTTCCGAGGCGGTCGCCGGACCGCGATAGGTGTTCGAGCACTGGTCGCCGCTCGAGCCGCCGCAACAGCCCCACTGGAACTCGAAGTTACGGTTGAGATCGGCGCCGCGGTCCGTCGAAGACGCGGAGCAGTAGTTTTCGTTGGTGTTCTTGCGCCACGACAGACCGGTCTCGGCTTGTTTGCGGCCGTCGGGGTTGGTCTGGAGCATGAGGTGGACTTCGTGCTCATCGAGCAGCCACGTTGCATCTGCATCGACACCGTGGTTGTTGACGAGGTACTCGGCAAAGCGGGTCATGAGCTCGGCCGTGGTGTACTCGCGAGCGTGGATCGCCGAGGTGACAAAAAGACGAGGTTTGCCAGTGAATCCCGCGGGTGGTGTGCCGGGGACATCGGTGTTGGTGAGGCGGAGCACCTGCATGTCATAACCGGCGCTGCCGCCGGTGGTGGTCTTTTCCCAGGAATCACCGACATCGATCCACGACGCCAGGTTCGGAAAGATGGTTACCAGATCCTGCGCGGATTGGAAGGTCTCCTCGACCGTGCGGTAACAGGCGTAGCCGGGGATGCCTTCGGTCTGATCCGGAAGGCGTTTGGCCGGTGAGCAGATTTCCATGGTTCGACGCTCGTCGATCTCCACATCGAACCCGAGTTCGAACAGGAGTTCGAGGGTTTCGGCATCGGCGCCGACGAGCATCCATCCCTCGTCGTGGTGGACCTCCCACGGCTCGTCGTGCGCGGCGTACGCCTCGACCTGAGCGCGGTCGCCGAACCACGCGCGGACAACCGTGATCGAGCAGTCGTTGTTCGGTGTCTCGGTTGCCCAGACCGATCCCGATAGGGTGATCAGAAGGACAGCGGACATCAATCCCAGGATCAAACGACTGCTTTTCATTGCGAAACCTCCCGGCCATTTGCATGGCCATGACGCCAGGGTATGACGGCAGGAACGTGCCCGCAAGCGTGGGAGATTGGATCGGATCGGTTTGACCTCGAGGCCATCCCGCGATACAACAAATAGGTCATCGGCTCAAATGAGAAGGCTTCGGAGACCGAAAAGGGTGGCGACCAGCCCCCTTCTCTGATTTTCGCGGGGCTCCGGCCGGTTGGCGGAAAGCGGGGGATACAATGAGGAAGAACGCCCGGATGCCGATGCGCCCGTATTGTTGCGCGGCAATCCTATTGACAGTCACGGCGATGGTTCTCGTGGCGCCGGTTGTTGCGGCGGACTCGAGGAGCGCGGGCGACGGCAGAGCCGCTTCGGCGATCGCGTTGGATGAACGTGTCGCAGCCGGCGACTTGAAATATCGAGACCCGAGCACCGGTGAGGTCGTCGTGGCGACGCGAGACCGCATCGACGCGCTGCGCTCCGACCTCGAGCGGCACTTTGGTCAACCTCCGGTCTACAACGAGAAGGTGTCCGCCAGTGGCGCGGTGGTGTCGGTGATCGGCGATGCCATCCGAGACGTTCATCTCGTGCGAATCAACTTCGACGGCACCCGGACCACCGCGTGTCTGCGGAATCTCGACGCGGCAGTCGCCTTCCTCGTCGGTCTCGACACTGTTGAGGGTGCGGCCGCCGACAACCGACCGTCGGCTGCCACGCGGTGAGGAGGGGACCATGAAAAATAGAACAATCTTCGTAATTTCGGTCATGGCCGTCACTCTCATCGTCGGGTCCGGGTCGGCGTCGGCCGCGAACTTCGTCATCGTCAACAATGACGGCGCGGGCGAAGGGCTTAACGACCCGACCCCGGTGTCTCCGGTGGGCGGCAACTCCGGCACCACCCTCGGTGAGCAGCGGCTCAACGTCCTGCAAGCGGCCGGCGATGTTTGGGCGGCGTTGATCGAGAGCTCGGTGGACATCAAGGTCAATGCCGAGTTCAACTCCATAGACTGCGGCATCCTCGGCTCGACGGGCCCGGGCCCGACGATCAAGGACTTCCCGGGAGCGCCGGTGGCCGGTACTTGGTTTCACAGCCCCATCGCCGACGCCATCGTCGGGGTAGACCAGGCGCCCGGTTTCGGCGACTTCAACATCCAGTACAACAGCGACTGGGATGGTGTGGCGTGCCCGGGGAATGTCTTTTACTACGGTCTCGACCCGGCGCCGGTCGGGACCTCGAGCCTCTATTCAACGGTGCTTCACGAGATGGCCCACGGCCTCGGGTTCGCCAACTTCGTCAACGACGCAACCGGAGCCTGGTGGGGCGGAACGCCGGACATCTTCAGCGTCTTCACCCTGGATATGACGTCCATGCTGCACTGGACGGAAATGACTCAGGCGCAGCGGCAGGCATCCGCCATCAACACCAACAATCTGGTTTGGGACGGCCCCAGCGTCACCGCCGAGGTTCCCGAGACCCTTTACGGCTCGACCATGAATCTGGAGATGACGGCACCGCCGGGCGTGGCTGGGAACTACCTCGCTGCGGGAGCCATCTTCGGTGAGGTCCAAAACGATCCGGTGTCGTTCACCGGAGACATCGAGTTAGTGAATACGGGAAGCGCGACGCCCACCGACGGCTGCGATCCGCTGATTGCCTTCACGCCGGGGAATATCGCCTTCATGGATCGCGGGACCTGCGAGTTCGGGGTCAAGGCGCTCAACGCGCAGGACGCCGGCGCCAGTGCCGCGGTCATCGCCAACGATCGTGAAGTAACGGTTCTGGTCAACATGGCCGGGGGTGTCGTCGCCGATCAGGTGACAATTCCGGTTGTCGCGGTTGGACAGGACGACGGCAATACCATTCGGCCGGCGCTTCCGGGGTCCGGTGTCGTGACTCTCCAGGCGCGGTGGGGCATGCACGCCGCCGGTTTCGCCATGCTCTATGCGCCGAATCCGGTGCAGCTGGGGTCCTCGGTTTCACACTTCGACGTTACGGCGTGGCCGGATCTGCTCATGGAGCCCTTCGACAACGAGGATGTCTTCGACGATGTGGATCTCACGCCGGCCCAGTTCAAGGACGTGGGTCATACCATCGTCGGTGGAGAGATCATCTTCGCCGATGGCTTCGAGTCCAACGACACCGGGGCCTGGTCGAGCACGACGCCGTAGAATTTCGGCGATCGGAAATCACGCGGGAGGGTGCCGGGCTTCGGCCTGGCACCCTTTTTCTGTCTTACCTAGGTTGAGCGGTTCTGCCGGATGAGATGTGCCAACTCCTTGATGCTCTGGTGTTTTCAAAAAACGCAGGAATACTGGTGGTATGTCGAGGCTTTTTGCAAATGCCCAGAGCGCAAGGAGTTGGTGCAGATCGCCGGTGAGAATCGCTCAATTCAGGTCTTATAGGCTTGTCGCGCCGAAGGTGTCGCAGACACCGGCGTCGCCGGTCTCGAAGCCCCTGCGGAACCACCTGACCCGTTGCTCGGACGAACCGTGCGTAAATGAATCGGGGACGACGGTGCCGGTCGACTGACGCTGGATCCGGTCGTCTCCGATGGCGCTGGCCGCGGTGAGGGCCTCTTCGAGGTCGCCCGGCTCGAGGATGTTGCGCACCCGTTGGGCGTGGAAGGCCCAGACCCCGGAGAAACAGTCGGCCTGGAGTTCGAGTCTCACCGATAGCGCATTGGCGTCGGCCTTGGAGAGCCCCTGCTGCTGGCGTCTCATCTGATCCGAGATTCCAAGGAGATTTTGGACGTGGTGGCCAACCTCGTGGGCGATGACATAGGCCTGGGCGAAATCACCGGGTGCGCTGAAGCGCGACCGGAGCTCGTCATAGAAACCGAGATCGATATAGATCTGCTGGTCGGAAGGGCAGTAGAACGGACCCATGGCCGCGCCGGCCATGCCGCAGGCGGATTGAACCCGATCGGTGAAGAGCACCAGGGTCGGTTCGACATAGCGTTGACCGCCTTCGGCGAACTGGGCCCGCCAGGTGTCCTCGGTGTCGGCAAGGACGACCGAGACAAAATCGGCGAGCTCGTTCTCCGCGGCCGTTGGCGGCGCCGACGGTGGACCGGAGGAGACGCTCGAAGATGTGGTGTTCTGCAGCAAGGGTGTCGGGTCGACTCCGAGAAAGAGGGCGATCACGATGATCACCAGCAGGCCGATCCCGCCGCCGCCGACCGCCATCGGGCGAGAGACGCGACGCCCCCTCCGGTCCTCGACATTGCTGCTTCGTCGTCCCTGTTGCCACCTCATGAGCTGCTCCTTTTCGAGTCCGTGAATCGATCAATGAATCGATCAGCGAACCGATCCTCGATGACTCTCCCGCCCATGATTCAAGGCCATAACGCGAGATCGAGATTGGCGCCGTCGATCTCGATCTGGGCGCCGGTGTTTGCGTCGTTGCCGATGATGGCGAAGACCGGCGAGCCGGGGGTGCAGGTTCCTCGGGCGACAGCAAGACCGCCGATGCCGGGGAATGTCTGGTATTCGAGGCGAGCGCCGAAGTTGGTGTCGCTGCAGCAGTTTTGCCAATCGACGGTTTCGGTCGGTCCCCGGATGTAGTCGAAGTTCGAGACCTGGCTCAGAATCCCATCGACGCTGCACAGCTTCAACGCTGTCTGGATCCCGTTGCCGACCTGGAATCGGATCGTAGACGGGACCAGATAGTGGGTCTCTTCGTCGAGAGTGGTGACGATCACCGCGAACTCCGGCGTGGGCGTCGGAGTTCGCGTCTGGAAGGGTGTGCGTGTCGGCGTCGGTGTTGCCGTGGCCCCTCCCGGCGCCGTCGGGGTCGCAGTCGGCGTCAGAGTTGGGGTCGGGGTCGTTGTCGCTGTCGGCGACGGGGTCGGTTGCTGGACCGCCGCCGTGTTGGGCAGCCCTGGGATGAAGATCGGATCGCCGGTAAGATTATCGATGACCGAGGCGTAGGTCAGATACTGCGAGCTGGAAGAACGAGCCTGGACGATGGCGATGCCGTCGGGGACATCTTCGGCGGTGACTCTGGCGAAGATGTTGTCGATCTGCTTGAAATCAAAGGGTTCGAGGCTCGCCGAAACCCTCCCGAGATACGTGAGATCGGCGAGATAGAGATCGATGTCGAGGGTTGTCGGTACACCCTGGAGATTGACCATCCCGATGTTGGTTCGAGAACCGTCGTCGCCGGACGGTGATGCAGTGAGCTGGATGATGGTCGCGTCGAGGCCGGTGGCGAAGATGTCCGCCGAGGTCGTGCCGCCGATGAACTGGCCAAAAGTGCCTTCAGGGGTGAGGTTGTAGGTTCGGCTAGTGGCGCGGATCTCGCCGTCGAGAGTGGTGATGCGGAGGCAGGCGGTGCCATTGAAACCAAAAAGCAGGTCGAGGGCGTCGTCATACCGACTCGCGGTTCCCGCGTCGAGCTCGAGAATTATGGATGGGTGGTTGATGTTGTTGCGGTTCTTGCGCAGTAGATCGATCCGGAAACGAGCCCCGAGGGTCCCCACGGACCGGATCTCGAGGTCGGTTCGCCAGGTGGTGTTGTTACTGCCGGCGACATGGGCCGCCCCCTGGATGTAGATTTCATCTGCCTCGACAGTTGTGGCGAAGACGTGCGCGACGGCGCCGGTGGCCACAAGGTACACGGCGAGCAGCAATAAGATCCGAGGGTGTTCAGCTTTCATTGGGAGGATTCTAAGCCATCCACCGAATCGATGAAATCGAGTTCGGCGCTCGGGTACCGCGTCATCCGCCAGATCGCGACCCTCATATTGTCGGTCTTGACATCCGGATTGGCGAAGCGCCAGACGATGTCGTGATCGGGTGAGACCTCGAAGACCTGGATGTGGTTGGTGTGGAGCATGTCGAGGCGTCGACGTTCACCCTCGTCCCGGTCGGACGGAGGGTGCTGCGGGCTGATCATCAGGAAGGCGTAGTCCGATGAGCGCATAGATCTCACCAGACGGGTGGATTGCGAGGTCGTGGTGGGTGGCGGCCTCGTAGCGCCAGAGCAGATTCGACTCTTTGTCGATTTTGAAGATCGCCTGCTCGTTGACGAT
>CBESWV010000041.1:0-20344 GCA_965533305.1 uncultured bacterium
TGGCGTGGATACTGATCGGGATGCCGCGGATCGTCGCCACGTGAAGCGACCAGCGGGATTCGGATGGGCGGGCCGAGGAGTCAGTCATTCGTTGCTCGTTGCAACTAAATGGGGGGCTGGCTTCCCGGAATGCCGAGTATTCTCTTGATGAAATCCCATGGTCTTGTGCGATGAACGAGAAACGCGCGCTCAGTTCACCTGCCGCTGCTGGGTGAGTGCGGCGAGGCGGGCGCTGACATCGCGATAGGCGGGGTCGATGCTCTGGATGCCGGTGAAGAGACCGACCGCCTGCTCGATCTCTCCGGTCATCTCGAACGAGAAGGCCAACTCGTACCGCAGAGCGGTGCGGGCATCGGCGGAGAGGTCGGGTGCGACCAGGGCCTTCTGGTACCACTCCGCCGCCTCCACGTGCTTCCCGAGTTCATTGGCGCAGACACCGATCATCGAGCATGCTTCGACGAAGAAACTTGGATCGTGGGAGGCGATCTGGAACTCACCGATGGCCTCGTTGAGAAGGTCCATCTCCTTGTAGGCGATCCCGAGGTTGAAGTGCGTGTCCGAATCCTCATCGGAGAGTTGTTCGGCGACGCCTTTCTGGAACTCCTTGAAGACCTCGTCGAGCAGCGCTTCTCCCTTGCCGCGACCGGTTGCTTCTTCAACCATGGCCTCTTCTTCGGCAAGCTCGTCTTCGAGTTCCTTCGCCAGATCGATGTACTCCTCTGCCGGCTCGTCGTCGAAGATGTCATCGGATGACTGCGGGGGCTCAACGGCAAGGGGAGCCGGAGGTCGCACGGGTTCAGCGAAGCCCGTCGGCGGCGCAACCGCTGCGGGAACCTCGACCTCGGCCGTCGATTCCGCCGTGACTCCGAGATCGTCGAGCTTCTGCCTTCGAAGCGCCAGATCCGGATCATCGGGGTAGTCATTCTCGAGTCCAGCGAGAATCCTAACGGCATCGTCGAAGAGCTCCTGATCGATGAAGAGATCGAGCTGGGCGAGTTTGTTGAAGGATGGCCCATCGACATCGGTGCTGAGCTCGACGAGCTCATCCTCGATGAGCTTCTCCTCGATCAGCACCTCTTCGCTGGATTCTTCAGCGACGGGCTCGGCGGCCGGAACCGGTGTCGCCTCGACCAGTTTCTCAATCTCCTCATCGAGCAGAACATCGAACTTCGGAGCTGCGGGCGTCTGGGTCTTCCGGCCGGAGCGTAAACCGAGGTCGAGATCTCCGATGGCGCTGGCAACCATGTCTTCAACGTTGATATCGCTGAGATTGACATCCATCGAGAACGAGTCATCGACCGGCTCTTCGACGAACTCGTCGTCATCCTCGACTGCAATTTCTCCGAGATCAAACTCCGCGGTGGAGGAACCGGCCGTCGGCTCTTCGACGAACTCGTCGTCATCATCGATCTCGACGATGATGATCTCGTCATCTTCTTCCTCACCGTCGGAGGACGCCTCTCCATACAGAGCTTCGAGTTCAGCGGCCGCATCGTTCTCACCCGAGGCGCGAAGCCCCTGAACAACCGGTCGGATTGTGGAGGCCGCCGACTCGTGGTCACCCATTACGAGATACATCTTCGCCAGCGCCTCGCGTGCCTCGGCATGGTCGGGAAAACGCTCGAGGACCTCTTCGAGGTGCCTGACCGCCTTGTCGTTGAGTCCGTACTTGGCAAAGACGGCCGCTTCGTTGATGCGCTCGGCCGGGTCGAAACTCGTAGATTCCTGAATCACCGGATCGGGTTCATCACCAGTGCTGATGGCCTCATCGCCATCGATGGCGAAGGTGATCTCCGAAGGCATGTCCTCGTTGAGATCAATGATATCGACCTCATCATCGATTTCAGGAATCGCACCATCGAGTTCCGCCAACCGCGCCCGATACAGTTGGTTGGTCGGGTCGGACGCAATCAACTCGAGATAGAACCGCTTGGCCTGATCTTCCTGGCCGCCGGTGTAACACACATCGGCCAACGACGCCGTGAGGCGAGTGATCATCTCCTGATCACCAGAAGGACGGAACGCGCGGATGGCCAGCCGGAGAATGCGCTCATCGGTCGGCGAAATACCGACGAGTTCGCGCAGCATCTTCTGCGCCCTCGAGTAGTCGGCCTTCTCGAGGAGGGCCTCGGCGGCCGGGATCATCATTTCGGTCGCTTCGGCCTCATCACCATCCGTAATCAGGAGATGGCCCACCAGTCCACGGACATCGGGGTTGTCGGGCTCGACCTCGAGGATCTCCCGGGCAAGCTTTGTTGCCGGGTCGGTCTCGCCCAACGCCATGAAGGCACGAACCTGGAGCGTTCGAAGCGCAACACTCTCCGGAGAGACCTCGAGTCCGGCGGTGAGGAGCTCCTGTGCGGAAGTCACCCTTCCGGCCTCGAGCAATCGATCGCAGACGGGCGCCATGATCTCGCCATTGGGAATTTCATGGTCGAGCAACCGCCGAAACAGCCGTTCCGCCTCGTCGAGATGATCACCCGTGATGAGGCTGGCACCGAGCGCTCCGTAGGCTTCCATGGCCTGCTCGGTGTTGCCCGAATCGAGCAACATGTCGGCAAACCTGAGCCTCGAGGTGGAATCGCTCGGATCGATGTCCGTCAGACGTTGGTGGGCGCGAACCGCGCTCTCCATATCCTCGTTCTTTGCATAGTGCTCGGCCAGCATTGCGAACTGACCCTTGGCCTCGACCATGAGTCCCTGTTCGACATAGAGGTCGCCGAGTCGCTCGAAAATGTCCAACCTATGCGGCGCGAGCCGGTTGATCTTCTTAAAAATGGCGATGGCTTTGGGCAGAAAACCCTGATCGGCGAATTTGTCGGCAACCTGCTCGTACCGCTCGACCGCCTTGTCGATCTCTCCAACCCGGCCGTAGAGGTCGCCGAGGCGGTTGATGGTGTTAATGTCTTCGGGACTCGCGCGGAGAAGCTTTTCGTACTCTTTAATGGCCTGCTCAAGCTTCCCCTTTTGGACAAGCTTTTCGGCAGTTTTCAGGATCTTGTCCCGTTTGATGGCCATCCGTTATCTCTATCCCTAACGCTCTTGATCCGAGGCATTCATGGTAACACAGGAGACACCCGAAAGCTCCGACGATGCAAGTGGCTACGGCCATAGAGACCGATGCCGCGACGGTGCTTGAGGGTTCCGTAACCCATGTTCCGTGACCAGTCCCAACGGTCGTCAAGAGCTCCTAATTCCATCATGATTTCATCGCGATGAACCTTGGCCAGAATCGATGCCGCCGCGACCGAGAAAAACAAATCATCCGCGCGTTTCAACGACTGAACAGGAACGCTCATTTCGCCGAGTTGGACGTGGTCCACCACCACTTCGATCCCCGGCTCGAGAAGCGTTCTGACCCCCGTTCTCATCGCGAGGCGTGTCGCCTCGAGGATATTGACCCGGTCGATAAGTTCCTGCCAAACCTCCACCACGACCCACGCGGAGCAGTGCTCACGGATGAATTCAGCGGCTTCCCTGCGTCGTTTCGCGGTCAGACGTTTGGAATCCTGAACCAACGAGGAGTCCGGGATTCGATCGAATTTGGCGGCACAGACCACCACCGGCCCGGCGAGCGATCCCCGCCCGACTTCATCCACGCCGACAACCGCACGGGCGCGTCGCAGGATTCCACGATCAAGTTCCCCCAAGATTCCTGGGGGAACTCGTCTCTTCGGGGTTGCCATCTCGACCTTGCGCAGGCTCGGAGCCCGAGTTATCGGACTTGCGACCGCTCCCGGATGCGCGCTGCCTTGCCGCGGAGCCCGCGGATGTAGTAGAGCTTGGCGCGGCGGACTCGTCCGCGGCGCGTCACCTCGACCTTGGCAACGGAGGGCGAGTGGAGCGGGAATGTCCGCTCCACGCCGATCCCTGACGAGATCTTCCTGACGGTAAAGGTCTCGGACACTCCACCGTGCTTGCGTGCGACCACCAGACCTTCGAAGATCTGAATGCGCTCTTTTTCGCCTTCTTTGAGCCGCACATGGACTTTTAGGTTATCACCGGCGCGAAATTCCGGGATGTCGGTCTTGAGATATTGTTGCGTGACTTCTCTGATGAGGTCCACCGTATGCCTCCATGCGGGAACACAAGGGACCGATCTCGGACCCTCGGGGACGCGGAGTATACATCATTTATTTCTGCGGGCAAGGATGCTGCCGCTTGAACTAAAAGCTCAGGCTTCCTCATCGTGATGGTCGTGCTCATCGGGGGCGGGGATGCCGACAAAATTGACCATACCGTCAAACGGAACAGCGACCACACGTCCGTGAGCATCGAGCGCCGCGTTGTCGGGCACCGGCTCTCCCGACGAATCGTCAAAGCTCCGAAATCCAAAGGGCACCTCGGCGCCATCGGGGGCGAACCAGTCCGGGATCACAAGGTCCCAACGCTCCTCGTCCTCCGGAACAACGACGAACCGCAACTTCTCCAGGGCTACCTCGCGAACCGGAAAGCGCTCCGCGATGGCGGCTTCAGCCTCTTCGATGAGCTCCTCGAGGGCCTGCTCGGTGAAGGCCTGAAGGAGAGCTGCGTCCTCGGGTCCGTCGACCTCGGCCATCAACAGCAGCCGGTACTCTTCGTCTTCGAGCTCGTCGCCGGCGGTGTAGTCGACCGCAAATTCGGCGCCCGTCTCCTCCGCTTCAACATCGAAGGAGGCACCATGAATCAGGTCACGGACTACCAGAGCCAGCAGAATCTCGTCAGCATTCGTCGCCGGGAACTCGATCTCCCAACCGGTATTCCAAGTCGCCATGGCTCCTCCTTGATTCTCAGTTCTCAGTATTGAATACTCGATGATCCATCACATGATTTCATAGACCGCCTGCAATGCAATCATGAATTGAGAATTCAGCATTCTGAACTCGCTTCACTCGTCGGTCTCTCGTCTCTTTCCAAAAATCGCCGCCACCACGACTCCCAGCAGATAGAGCAGGATCATGGGCACCGCGAAAACCGTCTGGGTGGCGATGTCCGGTGTCGGTGTGATCACTGCCGCGGTCACGAAGATACCCAGTACCGCCCAGCGGAAGCCCTTGATCAACTGCCGTGCGTTGACGACCCCGATGCGCGCGAGGAAGAACATCAGCATGGGCATTTCGAAGACCAGCCCGAGTCCGAGCAGGATCTTGGACATCATTCCGAAATATGCCTGGATGGTCACGACCTGTTTGAAGTCCTCACCGATACCAAGGAGGAAATTGACCACCATCGGAAACGCGACGTAGTAGCCGAAGAGACCGCCGGCGACGAAAAAGAGCGTTGTGAACACGATGAACGGCACCGCGAGGCTTCGTTCTTTCTCGTAGAGGCCGGGTTTGAGGAAGAGCCAGAGTTGGAGCAGCAGAAACGGCGAGGCGACAAAGATCGCCGACAACAGGGCGACCTTGATATAGAGCATGAAGGGACCGGCGAGATCGGTGAAGGCGAGCTTGTCGTCCGGCGGGATCACGTCGAGGATGGGCTTCTGAAGCCAGTGGAAGATGGCCGGCGAGAAATACCAGCACCCCATGAAAGCGATGAAGACCGCGAGGACGCTGGCGAAGAGACGCTTCCTGAGCTCGTCCAGGTGATCGAGCAGGGTCATGCGCGGGAGGTCTTCCGTCCCCTCCTCGAACTCGTCCGGAAGTTCCGGATTGGCGTCGGTCACTTTTCGCTCTGCTCCTCAGTGATAGCCGGTTCTTCGACGGCGGTGTCGATGGTCTTCTTCACAAAATCGGTGCCCGCGCTCTTGATGTCGCGGATCTCTTTTTCGACCGATCGAATCTCCTCCGAAGCGACCTCGTCCTCGACCGTCCGCTTGAACTCGTTGGACGCGCGGCGGAACTCACCCAGGGCGCGACCGATGGAACGGCCGAGCTGGGGCATCTTCCTCGGTCCAAACAAGAGCAGACCGACGATAAAGATCATGATGATCTCGGGCATTCCGAGAGGACCGAACACCGCGCACCTCCGGGGGACAGTATAGCTTTGCAGCCTCGGATCGCCACCGCGCGGGAACGATTTTCGTCCCCCGCGCGTTTCCTGTATCGTTAAGGAAAGAACGCAACCATCTCGGGTTGTGAACGTTGAAGGATCATGAGCCAAAACAAACGTCGTCCATATGCCCTGATTTTCGTGGCCTTTGCGCTGACCATCGGCGCCGCTACCGGCGCCATTTTCGGCGAAAGGTCGATTCCTGAAGACGAGCAGGAGCTTGTCCTGCGAGCTTCGGAGATTGTCACCACTCTTCTCGAGTGGCTGCCCGAGGAGCACGAACCCGAGGACATCGTCTATGACGGGATCGGCGGCATGCTCCAGGTCCTCGACCCCCATTCGAGCTACCTCGACCCGCGGTCGTTCCGCCACATGCGCGCGCGCCAGGAGGGCTCGTTCTTCGGCGTGGGAATCATCATCTCCCGGCGCAACGGCAACGTCACCGTGATCTCCCCCATCGCCGGGACGCCGGCGGCATCCCGTGGCCTTCGGGCGGGTGACATCATCTCGGGTGTGGCCGGCGAAGAGACCGAAGGCCTCAATCTCGATGAGGTCGTCGATCTGGTGCGAGGCCCCGAGGGAACCACCGTGGTCCTCACCATCTCCCGTCCTGGTTTCAAGGAGACCTTCGATGTTGAAATCGAACGCACGAGGATCCCGCAGACCTCGGTTCGATTCTCCTTCCTCATTGAGCCCGATATCGGCTACATCCGTCTCTCGGAGTTCTCCAACACGAGCACGCGTGAGGTCCAGAACGCCATCATCGCGCTCTCCGCCCAGGGAATGAAACGGCTCATCTTCGATGTCCGGAACAACCCCGGCGGTCCGCTGGATGCCGCGGTCGGCGTTTCCGATCTCTTCCTCGAACCCAACATGTTGATCACCTGGACCCACGGTCGGACCCCCGAGAACAACACGACCTTCACCGCCCCCGGCAACCCGGATGGATTCAACGGCCCGCTGGTGATCCTGGTCAACCAGGGATCCGCGTCGGCTTCCGAGATCGTCGCCGGCGCCGTCCAGGACCACGATCGCGGTCTGGTTCTGGGTGAGGTGACCTGGGGCAAAGGGCTCGTTCAGACCGTCTTCACGGTTCGCGACACCGGGCTCGCCCTCACCACCGCCCGCTACTACACCCCCTCGGGTCGCTGCATCCAGCGCGACTACGAGTCGTTCATCGACTATGTCACCCACCGGAACGGAACCGACGAATCGACGGCTCAGATCTATGAAACCGATGCCGGACGGACGGTCACCGGCGGTGGCGGCATCACCCCCGATGTCACCATCGAGAACCGGACCTTGTCCGAGTCCATGGTTCGGCTCTTCAGTGTCTCGGCGTTCTTCCGTTTTGCGGTGGAGATCCTGGCCGATGTCCCGGAGGAGGAGTACACCGCCTTTGCCGAGAGCTTCACCACCAACGGCGAGGTCGCCGAGAGGTTCTGGACCTGGGTCGTCGAGGAAGAGATCCTCGAACCCGGGGTCATCGAGGGGCTGCAGGAGAATGAAATCGAGTCGGCCGATGCCATGAGGAGCATCACGGTCGAGGTCTACAACGCCACCATCGGTCTCACGGACGGCTACCGAACGGCCCTAGAAGGCGACGATCAGATGTCGGCCGCCATCGAACACCTCAACGAAGCCGCGGAATTCTGGGATGCGTTTGTCGAGGAACACAAAGAATAATTATGAATTTTGAGTTATGAATTATGAATTTCAGTCGCCCCTCATCGCGTCGTTGAGATGATGCGACGTCAGTTCATAATTCTAAATTTTAAGTTCTTAGTTCTTAATGACATCGCATGAATATTTCAGTATTCGTGATGCTTTTTTGAAGAAAATATCGTCGAATTTCAGCGTAGAAAATTGTGAAAACTGCGCGATGGAAAATTCATAATTAATAATTCATAATTCATAATTGCGCCTCGTCGGCGTCAGCCGGCGTGGCTCTCCCAGATCAACGTGACCGGTCCGTCGTTGACGAGTTCGACCGCCATCATGGCGCCGAAGACCCCGGTTTCGACCTCGACTCCGTGGCCGCGCAAGAGCTCGACAAAGCGATCGAAGAGCGGTTCGGCCTGCCGACCGGCCATGGCGCCGTCGAAGCTCGGCCGTCGACCCTTGCTGATCGAGCCCGCGAGGGTGAACTGCGACACCGCGAGGACCCTGCCGCCGATCTCGTCGAGACCGCGATTCATCCTGCCGCCGTCATCTTCAAAGACTCTCAGCGTGGCGATTCGACGAGCCGCCTTTTTGATTTGGCCCTCACCGTCGTCGTGCTCGAGACCGACCAGGACCAGCAGACCCGACTCGATGGCGCCGACGAGCTCGCCATCGACCCGAACCGAAGCGCGGGAGACGCGCTGGATCACGAGTTTCACTCATCCTCTCCCCTCTTGAAGGTAGCCGTCAACGTAGCGAGTTCCCTACCCCCGAGGAGAGTCACGGCGGCGATGTAGAGGGCGCCGGCTGGAGCGAGCACCGCCGCCAGCTTGAGAGCGCCGTCGAAGCTGGTGTGGTCGATCCCGGCGAGCCATGGCCGCACCTGCATCAATCCCACCGCAACGACGACCGCGGCCGCGATCTGACGCATCACCGCGATCACGGTCGGACCGACCCTTGCTCGATCGAAGCCGTAGAGCCGCGCGTAGAGCACGGTCAGGAACACAGCGAACGAGGCCATGGCGATGGTATTGGCAAGACCGAGCCCCGGCGTGCCCAACGGTCCCACCATCCACCAGCACGCCACGGTGAAGATGATCAACGCCACGAGACTTCCCCACATCGGGGTCTTGGTGTTCTTCTGAGCAAAAAAAGCGCTGGCCATGACCTTGACGTGGCCGGTCCCGATCAGGGAGAGGGAGTAGGCGGCAAGGGTCGCGCCGGTCATGGCGACATCTTCCGGGGTGAACCGACCGCCGCCGAAGAGCACGCCGGTGATGGGCCGAGCGAGCACGGCCATGACGGCCGCCGCCGGCAAGGTCACGAAGGTCACGAGGCTCACGGTGTTGAGCAGGGTCGTGGAGGCCTGGGACGGATCATCGCGGAGTTCACGCGAGAGCAGCGGCAGCAGCACCGTGGTCATCTGAACCACCACCAGACCGAAAACGAGTTCGGTCACCCGATAGGCGCCGTAGGTGTAGCTCACCCCACCGTCGATGAAAGAGGCAAAGCGGTTGGAGATGAGCTGGTTGATCTGGTTGATCCCGAGGACAGGGATTCCGGGGAGCATGAGGAGGAGAACCTCACCGACCCGTGGGCTCCGCATGGCGCTCCACAGCGGGCTGATCTTGAAGCCGAGGCGGCGCACCGCCGGCGCTTGAACGGCGGCCTGGAGGACCCCACCGATGAGAACCGCGACGGCGAGCACCGGGGCGGGATTGTCGACCCTGGGCACCACGAACCACGCCGTACCTGCAATGACGAGGTTGAAGAACAGCGGCGTCACCGCCGGCAGGAGAAACCGCTCGTGGCTGTTGAGCACGGCCTGGAAGAGCGCCGCCAGAGAGATCAACAGGAGATACGGAAACATGATCCGATTCATCAGGACCGTGACCTCGAACTTGCCGGGCACATCCACAAAGCCCTCGGCGTAGAGTCGAACCATCCAGGGCGAGATCAGGATCCCCACCGCGACCACCATCCCGACCATGAGCAGCAGCACCGCAAGAAGGCCGCGGAAGAGTTCACGAGCCTCTTCGCGATCGCCTTCCCGGCCGACCAACTGCGACAGGGCGGGGACAAAGGCCGCGTGCAGCGTGCCCTCCGCAAAGAGCCCCCGGAAGGCGTTCGGGATCCGGTTGGCGGTGCGGTAGGCGTCGTAGAGGAAGCCCGCGCCGATCACCGAGAACAACGCCTTGTCGCGGAGATAGCCCGACACCCGGCAAAAGAGGGTGACCACCGCCATCCGTGAGGCGTGGCGGACCAAGCGTTGTTCCTGACTCATCGGGAAAAGAGTACCACCCGAGTGTGGCGAAAATGGGGAAACAACGCAGAGACGCTGCGGCAACTAGCCGTCCATCGCAGCGGACGCCCACAGATCACACAGATGAACACAGATTTCATCGCACCGTCGCAACCACGAAGACGCGAAGACACAAAGTGGCCCGAAGGCATCGCATTGGAGTGGGCGAGGCGTGGTTTGAAGGGTGTCAGACTTCGTAGTGGCGTTTTCTCAACCGGACCGTGTCTGAAGGGGCAGGCTGGAAGCCCGCCCCCACAAGAAGCGGATGCCATTGTGTTGCGGGCGTCCCGCCCGCAACACAATGGCATCCGCTTGTACTCCCCCTCCGGGCCTTGTAAACTCCCCCTATCCTGTCCACGCAGGAAGGAGAATTCAATGGGAATCAACAAAGTCATACTTGTCGGTAATGTCGGCCGTGATCCGGAAGTCAAGTCACTCCCGAGTGGCACGCGACTGGCCACTTTCTCCCTTGCGACCACCGACCGCCGGTCCAAGGACGAGCAGGGGAACTCCCGCACCGAGTGGCACAATCTGGTGGCCTGGAGCGGTCTCGCCGAGATCGTCGAGAAGTACGTCACCAAAGGCAAACAGCTCTATATCGAGGGTCAGATCCGAACCCGGAGCTGGGAGCAGGACGGCATCAAAAAGTACCGCACCGAGGTCCACATCAACGAGATGGAGCTTCTCGGGAGTCGGCCGGCATCCAATGGTGGCGGGCCCCGCGATCCGGGCCCCGAGAACCCCTATCCGGACGACTCCGACGACGTCCCGTTCTAGTCCGACCGATTCCGAGACCCATCCGCCCTCCCGCCTCCGGCAGGGGGGCGTTTTTCATTTCCCATCGAGAGCTAACCCTTGACACAGGTAGAGCTTCCAGGTATCTTCACAATTCCTGTCGTGAGAAGGAGGAGTGGATGATCAAGTCGGATCTCGTAGAAAGGGTGATGGGGGCCACGGACCTTCCGAAACCGAAGGCCACCGACGCCGTGAACGCGCTTTTTGAAGGCATGAAGGAAGCGCTTCTGCGAGGCGACCGCATCGAACTCCGCGGCTTTGGGGTGTTTCAGGTCAAGGACCGCAAACGCGGTATCGGCCGCAACCCGAAGACAGGAAAAGAAGTCGAGATTCCACCGGGAAAGACCATCCGCTTCAAACCCGGGAAATCCCTACGTAATATGAGCTGATCTTGGGCTCACCCGAGATCTACGGATCCATCGGCCCCGACGGTCACACCGCCGGGGCCTTTCAGTTTGATCAGCCGGTGTATCGACCACGGTGGTGGCTGCACATCCTGCTTTTCTTCCTGACCCTCGGCACGTCGACATTCATGGGGGCCTATTACTTCGGGTGGGCCCCAAAAGAACTCGCCGCCCTCCGGTGGTATCAATGGCTCGTCCATCCGGCGTTTCTCGCCGAAGGTCTCAAGTTTTCTCTGCCCTTGCTCACGATCCTCCTGGCACATGAAATGGGGCACTACCTCATGGCCCGGCGACACGGTCTTGAGTCCACACCACCGTTCTTCTTGCCAATGCCGCTGTGGTTCGTCCCGTTCACTCCAGGCACCCTCGGCGCCGTGATTCGAATCAGACAGCCCATCACCACCCGGACCCAACTCATGGACATCGGCGCATGGGGCCCAATCGCGGGTTTCATCGTCACCATCCCTACCCTCGTAGCGGGGCTGGCCATGTCTCAGGTCCGAGAGTTCCCAAACGAGGGTCCGCTGTTCTACTTTTCCGAGCCGATTCTCTTCCAGTTCCT
Source organism: uncultured bacterium (assembly GCA_965533305.1). Lineage (GTDB taxonomy): Bacteria > Acidobacteriota > Thermoanaerobaculia > Thermoanaerobaculales > Sulfomarinibacteraceae > JAHECW01. The sequence continues at coordinate 11,699 of CBESWV010000041.1, forward strand.
GGCGCGGGTCGTGTTCTTCCCTGGCCTCACCGGAACCGAGGACATCATGCTGCACCCCGTCGCCTGGGCGGCGTGGTGGGGTCTGCTGGTGACGGCGCTCAATCTGCTGCCCTTCTTCCAGCTCGACGGAGGCCACATTTCCTACGCTCTGTTCGGGGAGGGACAGCGACGGTGGGCGCGCCGGCTCCTCGCCCTCTTTGTCATCATGGTCGCCTTCTGGCCGGGCTGGGCGCTGTTGGCGGCGATCCTTGTCCTCGTCGGTCCCGAGCACCCGCCGATTCTCTACGAACGCCAACCCCTCGACCGCGGGCGGAAGATCATCGGCTGGATTGCCATCGTGATCTTCATCGTCTGCTTCACCTTTGCCCCGATCCAACTCTGGTGAATCCTGAGCGTCGCACGGAATGGGACACGGATGCACACGGATCGACACGGATTTTTCTCAAGGTTGGGGGTGTGTTCTCCATCGGTGGCTGATTTCGTAAAGTCTCGGTTGGATGCTTGCCGGGCTCTGACTGGATTTCGGAACGGATCTACACAGAGCGGTTCCTTCCCGAGTTATTCCGATGGCCGTCTCCATCCGTTCCGATATCAAAAGACAAGCCCCTACACGCAGGTGGGTACGCCGCCACGAAGTTGAATCCCGATCCGGTTTCGGAACTCCATCCAATCAAAAATCCGCGATCATCCGTGCAATCCGTGTCCCATTGCGATGGAAACCCCACCCAGTGGAATGGGCCACGGATGCAAGAGGCTGAACTTCGGGCTATCGCATCGGCACCGTGGTCGCGTCGTTGGTGAGATTGTCGATCACGGATGCATAGACGACGATCCCGTCGCCACTGATCACCGTCACCTTGGCGGACGCGGCATCGAGATCCTCTCGGCCCGCGCGGTTGAAAAACGGTCGATTGTCCGCAAGCCACCGCTCGGACTCAAGCTCGAGCTCGTAGTTCAGAAGTTCCGTTCCCGTGGCATCGAGGAGGAAGACCTCGACAGTCGCCGGCCCGGTTCCCGTGTTGACAAAACCGAGATTGGTGCGAAAGGCCGCCGATTCTCTGAGTTGACCCAAGCGGGCGGACTCGCCCACCGCCAGCCCAGCGCCCGAAAGGTCGCCGGCGAGATGCTGACCGAAGGTTCCCCCCGGGAAACAGGTGTGATCGGACGCCAGCACATTGTAGGTGCGTGAGTCGACGACGAGTTCACCATCGGAACAAATCTCGAGGGCGCCGGATCCGCTGAAGCTCGAATCGAGCCACGTCACCACATCGACGAGGTTCACCATGGCATCCGGGGCCACGGTCACGACCCTGGCCGCGCTCGAGCCGTTCGCGTGGAATCTGAGCTCGACCGCGGCCCCGGCCGGATCGGTCCCGAGCAGACCGAGATCGCTTTGCCAGACGCTCCCGTTGGCGCCGTTGGTCAGGCTGACGACCGGCACCCAATAGGTCATGGAACACTCGGTCGGTCCGGCGCCCGACACGGTGATGTCGCCGGATTCGGTGCAACTCACGGCGTCGACGGTGGCCGTCATACTCCACCGGAGGGTTCCGGCGCTGCTGTAGGCGTAGGTGGGGTTCTGCGCATCGCTGGTCGCACCATCGCCAAAGATCCACGAATAGGCGATGGTCCCATCGCAGTTCGAGGTTTGGGCCGCGGCCTGAAACGAGACCGATTCACCCAGATCGGCCGTGGCGGGAACCGTGGCCGTGCAGGTCAAGACACAGTCGGATGCGGGCTCGACCGTAAATGGGAAGGACACGGTGTCCGAACCCGCCTCGTTGGTGGCCGTGAGGGCGACGTCGAAGCTCCCTTCACTCGTGAAGATGTGCGAGGGGTTCTGGACAACGCTGGTCGCGCCGTCTCCGAAATCCCAGGCCCACGATGTCGGCTCCCCGGTCGATGTGTCCGAGAAGAGGATCGTAATACCCACCATCGGTGTTGGGGGCGACCAGGAATAGCTCGCCACCGGGATCTCCGCCACCGATGCAGGAGCCACAGTGAGGTCGTCGAGTTGGGGAAACTCATCGCCTGTGGTCTTTTGCAGCGAGGCCTGAATTTCGAGATATCGGCCGGGCGGGGTGAGAGAAAGATCGAGGCCATTGGTCGCATCCTCCCACGCCGACCAGCTCTCCTCGTCCTCTGAACTCCGAACCCGCACAGCGACGATCGTCCCATCGGGATTCTGCGCCTCCCACGAGACGACACCCCATGGCGTCCCCGCGACCTGGCTGTCCTGCACCACGGTCCAGGTCCCGAAACGCGAAGTCAGATTGCGGGCCACGATTCCGGTGAAATCACCGGTGGCCGCGTGGGAGGTGGTGTCCACGAGGCTCTTCACCAGATCGGAGCGGATCGTGGTCGGGTCGACCCGGTAGATGGTGTTTGTCTGATCGCCGACCACCCAGATCTTGCCATCCTGATCGACGGCCACTCCCGTCGGTCCGTTCGGTAGAGACACAAATCCGAGCGTCCCCCCTTCGGGGTTATACCGATTCACCGTTCCGGCGCCCGAGGCGGCCACCCAGATTCGACCGTTCGCGCTCGTCGCGACGCCGTTCGCCAGGTTGCTCGTGGTCTGCGTCCAGTCGACCTCGGCTGTTTCGCCGTTGATCTTGGAGAACAGCTGCTCGTCGTAACCGGTCACAAAAAGATCGTCATTCCGGTTGACCGCGACACCGCTGCTGCCGTGGGTCAACTCGACCTTGTTCCTGACACCGGTGGTGGTCTCGATCGCCAGAACCCACCGATCGGGCCAACTCGAGACCCACAGCGTGCCGTCACCGGCGACCACAGCAGATGTCGGAGAGCTCTGGTCTTCGGAGACATCCAGCTGCTCGCGCACCTCACCGGTGCCGCCATCGATGTGGTAGAGATAACTCGTATCGTAGACACCTGCCCAGACGTCACCGTTGGCGTCGACCGCCACCGCCTGGAGGTTATTGATCGCATAATCGTCGTGTCCGTCACCGGGGACATGCGGTCCCTCGGCGCCCTCGACGAGCACGGTCTCAATCAAAACGCACTCGTCTTCACCCCAGTCCAGGATCTCGCTGCCGCTGATATCGCCATCAGAGTTGAGGTCCGTCGAGGTTTCGATCTCTCCGCTGCCGTCGCCATCAACGCAACCACCGTTTTCCAGCAGACCGATCTTGACCAGAGTCCCCACACCTCGGTTCCCGACCCAACACGATCCCTCGAAATCGACCGCGGCGACGCCCGGATCGGCATCGCCACCGGGGTCGAGCCTGTAACGACCGAGTTCCCCGCCCGTCACGGCGTCGATTTTGGACACCGTTCCGGTCACCGAATTGGGGACCCAGAGAAAAGGCAGGGCATCCCATGTGTCGGTGAGTTCGAGTTGATTGGCGGTGCTCTCCAGCCCGACCGCGGTGCCCAGGGCAAAATCGGCGTCACTCGTATAGGTCTTTCCTTCGTCAGCCGGCGAACCGATATCAACGGTCAGACTGACCTCATCGAGATAGGCGCCTTCGAAGGCGTTGCTGTGGTCGGATTGATAGACGAAGGCGATCCACACGGCCGACTCACCAATGACGTTTCCTGCGGCGCCCCAGTTCTTGAGATCGGCGGTCACGGTCTGCCAGCCGTTGGTGTCGGTGGATCTGGCACTGCCGCTGAAGTTCTCTCCATCGGTGGAGACCAGCCACATCAAGACGTCCTGGTATGGCTCAGTGTTCAACCACAGGTTGAATTTCAGCGTTCCGGCGGTGGTATCGGTCAGATCGTAGGGACCGACGATGGCCCAACTCGCGGTGTTGACCGGAGCCGGCCCGCCATCTCCCGGCGCCGCCGGACCCATTCCGGCGCAGTAAATACTGTAACGCCCCTCGGTCGCCCGACAGTCGGTTCGTCCCCATGTCACCTCGGCCGCACCGTCCGGGTAAGGACTGACCCGCCAGGGGAGGCGGGGAAAAACCGTCTCGAAGGAGGTATCGAGCAGGACCTCGGTGTCGCCGTCCTCGGCGACGGCGGGTGCCGCGACGGCAGCCGGCGCCCCGGCCGATTCCGGCCCGGCCGACCACCCATAAATCGAAGCCGACAGGAATGCGACAAACATGCAACGGGTCAAGATTCGGTGTTTCATCGGGCTGACCTATCTCCCAAAGACATACGCCGCCTTGAGTTGCGGTCCACCATAACTTGCCGGCCCGTGGTCGTAGGTTTGATCCCGATAGCGCCACCCGACCTCGAGCCAGAACGCCCTGGTCGCATTCCACCTGAGCCCAAGGTCGATCCCCCACATTGCGGCATCGATGGAGTCGCTCACCTCCACGGTCCCGCTTCCCGAGTTCTGGGAGTCGATCGTGGCGTTTCTCGTGCCCGTGGCCCATCGGACGAGCACCCGGCCGGTGACATCCAGAGTCGACCAGACCTGGTAGGACGCATCGGCGCCGATGACCACGCCCCAGAGGCCGGCACTGGAACTATCGGCGGTCGCGCTGTCCGTCGAACCCGGAGGGGGCATGGTCGTCCGATCCTCGGTGATTCGCAAATAGGTCGCACCGATCCAGGGCATGATCCCGGTTCGACGGTCCTTGCCGAACCACTGGCCGAGCCCGAGATCGTAGGCCGAGTTCTTCATGCTCAACTGCTGGACGAGGTCGTCCTCCTGCCCCTCGAGATCGGCGGTGCCGATGGCGTTCAGAGTCGGGAACCACTCTCCGGCGAGAATGGCGGTGTAGGTCTTGCCCGCAACCAGGAGGCGCGCATCCGCGAGTAGGAACTCCGCGCTGTCGTCAAAGTCCCACTCGTCGTACTTGCCCGGATTCCACCAACCCCAGTCGGCACCGGAGGAACTCGACGGGCTGAGATTCGCGAGCGCGATATCGACGGTCACACTCGGATCACCACCGAGCCCGGGCCGAGCCGCGAGCACACCGATCACGACCACCATCAGGATCCGAAAGAGCTTCAAAACAACCTCCCCAGCATCTGCTGAGTGTACGTCGGAAAAGTCCTGAACGTTGAGTTCAAGGGCACCCGCGATCAAAGATCGATCTTCCAGACGCCGTCGGCGTTGAGCCTCCAGATCGAGTTGAAGGTCCCGATGCGGTTGCCCTCCGGGTCGAAGACCGGGCCCGAGGTCAGACCCAGCGAACCGGAATCGAGCACCGAAGCCACCTCGGGCCGCCACGAGAACGGGGCCGCCTCACCCTCGGACTGGGCCCAGAGCAACGGTGCGCAGCCGATCATGATCACGACCGCCAGGGCTGGACCGACCCATTTCCTTGTGCAGAACCTCGCCTGACACATCCTCATTCTTCGACCTCCCGGATTGATCACTGATCAATAGCTCCACCGATGATATCCTCTCCCGGGATCGTGTATTGCAGAGATGGCGGAAGGACTTCGGAGAATCGTCTGAGGCCAATCGGGGGCGAATTTCAGAGTTCATACAGATAGTATGGCCCTAGAAATCGCCGAGGAATGGGCCGAACGACACCCGAATGACGCCGCCGATTCTCGGCACTCCACAGACCCGAATCGGAGGACCCATGTTTCATCGTTCCGCATCAATCCTGACTCTCACCCTCGTCATCACCGCGGCCGCGACAACCGTCGTCGCCGGTCCACCCAAGAGCGACTGGCGGGACAAGGTCGATCCCTGGGTTCTCGATAGCGGCCGCTCCCAAGAAACCGAGTTTCTGGTCTTTCTCGATGATCAGGCCGATCTGAGTGCGGCGGCTCAGCTGCCGACAAAAGAGGCCAAGGGTCGGTATGTCTTCCATGCCCTCACCGAGATCGCTTCGCGAACCCAGGCCTCGGTCCTCGATGACCTGACCTCGCGCAGAATCGAGCATCGCGCCTACTGGATCGCCAACATGGTCTGGGTCCGCGGCGGAATCGACACCGTCCAGGCCATGGCCGAACGGAACGATGTCGCACACATCTACGCCAACCCGGCGGTTCGGGTGGATGAGGTCCCACGCCTTCCCGGCGATGATCCCGAATCGCCCGAGAGCGTCGAGTGGAACATCAGCCTCGTCAACGCTGATGATGTATGGACTGCGGGGGTCTCCGGCGCCGGCGCGGTCGTGGCGGGCCAGGACACCGGCTATCTCTGGAGCCACCCCGCCCTCGTCAACCAGTACCGGGGCGGTCCCGGCGACCACGACTACAACTGGCACGACGCCGTCCACTCGGGTGGCGGAAGCTGCGGCGCCGACTCACCCGAACCCTGCGACGACCACGGCCACGGGACCCACACCATGGGCACCATCGTCGGCGACGACGGTCTTGGCAACCAGGTTGGGATGGCGCCGACGGCGCAGTGGATCGGGTGCCGCAACATGGACCAGGGCGCGGGCACGCCGACCACCTACTCCGAGTGTTATCAGTTCTTCCTCGCTCCAACCGACCTCAACAACCAGAATCCCGACCCGAGCAAGGCTCCCGATGTCATCAACAACTCGTGGGGCTGTCCGACCAGCGAGGGGTGCACCGATCCCAACATCCTGTTGACGGTCGTTCAGAACATCCGCGCCGCCGGCATCGTCACCGTCCACTCCGCCGGAAACTCCGGTTCCAGTTGCAGCACGGTGGCCGAACCCTCGGCCATTTATGGGGAGTCATTCTCGGTCGGCGCCACCGACAGCGGTGACGGCATCGCCTCCTACTCCAGCCGCGGTCCGGTCACCGTCGACGGCAGCAACCGCCTCAAACCCGACATCTCCGCGCCCGGATCCAATATCCGCTCGAGCACGAGGGATGGCGGCTACGAGGGCGGGTGGAGCGGCACCAGCATGGCCGGGCCCCACGTGGCCGGGCTCGTCGCACTGCTCATCTCGGCGAGTCCGGGCCTCGCGGGAGACGTCGACATCATCGAAGAGACCATCGAGCAGACCGCGGTTCCGCTCACATCGAGTCAGGGCTGCGGTGGAAGCGGGCCCACCGAGGTCCCCAACAACGTCTTCGGCTGGGGCCGCATCGACGCCCTCGAGGCGTTCAACTTCGCCCTCGATTTCCGAGTTATCGTCGACCCCGACGCGGTGGCGGTCTGCGCCCCAACGCCCGCGATCTTCGATATCACCATCGAGCAGTTCCAGGGCTTCTCTGAGCCCGTCACCCTGAGCACAGCCGGCCTTCCTGCCGGAGCATTGGCCTCATTCTCGACGAATCCGGTCGTACCGCCGGGCACCAGCGAGCTGACCATCGGCGGCACGGCCGCGGTCGCTCCGGGCAGTCACGCATTCGATCTCGTCGGCACCTCGAGCCCGAGCGCCATTGTCCAACAGGCGCCGGCGACGGTGCGGGTCTCCGACATGATCCCCGCCGCATCGAATCTCGTCTCCCCGGCCGACGGTGCACTCAACCAGCCGCTACGACCGACGTTCCAGTGGGACGCGGTGAGCCAGGCCGGCACCTACACTCTCGAAGTCGATGACGACCCGAGCTTCGCCAGTCCCTACCTGATTGAATCCGGAATCACCGACCCGGTCTTCACACCGACAACCGATCTCATGTCGAATACGGTCTATCAATGGCGGGTCACGGCGGAAAACGCGTGTGGAGTCAGTGCGCCGTCCACCACCTTCACGCTAACGACCGCTGCCCTGCCCGGTGACTGCGGGATTGGGACCGTTCCATCCGTGCGCTACGCGGAAGACTTCGAGTCGGGCGCCGCGGGTTGGAGCCACGGCGGCACCGGCGACACGTGGGCTCTCTCCGGTGCCCGCGTTCACGGCGGCGCATATTCATATTACGGCGTGGGAAGCAACGTCACGAGCGACCAGCGCCTCGACTCGCCCGAAATCGTGTTGCCCTCCCACACCCCGCTCACCCTCCAGTTTTGGAACTGGCAGCTGATGGAAGACAAGACCAGCGGTTGCTACGACGGGGGCGATGCCGAAATCTCGACCGACAACGGCGCCACTTGGGTTCCGCTGGCAAACGCGGTCATGCTGACCGACCCCTACGATGGTCCGACCACGGGTCTCGGCGACCTCGACGGTTGGTGCGACGACCTGGGAGCGGCGGCGACCTTCTGGAAGAAGGCGGTTGTCGAGATCGACGCCTACGCAGGTCAGAGCGTCCGTTTCCGCTTCCGCCTCGGAACCGATTCATCGGTCTCTCGCGAGGGTTGGTATGTTGATGACGTGGTCGTGCAGGCCTGCGTTCCCGACGAACCCCCGCTCTTCGCTGACGGCTTTGAAGCCGGCGATTCGAGCGCCTGGTCACAGACCCTGCCATGAAAACCGGACGACGGGGCATGGTCTATTCCACCGAGGCGGGGCGCACCTGCCCCAAATGCGGGTGGCCGGCGAAGAGCTGCCGGTGTTCCACCGGAGTGGATCAGCCGGTGCCGGATCGGATCATTGCGCGGCTGCGAATCGAGAAGGCCGGCCGGCGGGGCAAGACCGTGACCGTGGTCGAGAGCCTGCCCCGGAACAAGGCTTTTCTCAAAGAACTCACCACCGAGCTCAAACGGGTGTGCGCCACCGGCGGCAAGAGCATCGAAGACCGAATCGAGATTCAAGGCGACCACCGCGATCGACTCAGAGAGCTGCTCAAGGCCAAGGGTTGGGTGGTGAAGGGCTGACGTTCAGTCCAGAGTCGACAGTCGACAGTTGACAGGCGACAGACTGTGGCAGCGGCCTCTGTCCCTGCCGCTGTCTCGACCCCGGT